>DATNIO010000272.1:0-18170 GCA_035604385.1 Verrucomicrobiia bacterium
GGAGGACGCTCCGGTCGCCCTCCGGGCTCCCTCCGCGTCCTCCGCGCAAGAAACACCCAAGGAATCGAAAGACCCAGTGTAAAGGATGTCCTGGCAACGACTGTAAATGATGTCTTGGCACTTTACACTTCAGGCGGGCACGTGTTCGAATCTACTTTGCCCGCCTGAAGGCGGCCTCTTCAAAATCGTTTGAAATCGAATAGCCGAGAGCGCTGTGTATCGTGGGACTGGGCTGCGGCTCTATCTCTCTTTCTGGGCACCTCCGCCGTCGTCGTATGGCAGAATTCCCGGCTCGCGGTTCTCTGGGACCTCAGCTATATTCTGGAAAACTCCTACCGGATTTCCCTCGGCGATTTCCCCTATCGCGACTTCCCTTTTCCGTACGCTCCCGTAACTTTTCTGATTCAATCGCTGCTCATCAAGTTGACTGGCCGAATCTTTTTTCACCACGTGTCGTACTGCGCGATCGTGGGCGGCCTGGGGACGGTTCTGACGTGGCGGATTCTGGTTCATATTTTGCGCGGCGTTATGCCGACGTTCCGTCTCGTGGCGTTCCTCCTGGCCGCGCCGCTTACGGTCTTGGGGATCTACTGCGTCTTTCCGCATCCTTTCTACGATCCTGACTGCACTTTCGTAATTCTATGCTGCGTCCTCCTGCTCCTGCAATTGGAGCGCAAGGGATTTCCGCCACTTCGCGCATTTTTCACGGGAATCGTTTTGGTCTTACCGTTGTTCGTAAAACAGAATACCGGGCTCGCGTTTCTGGCAACCGCGGCGTTGGCCGTCGCCATTCTGCTCGCGCGCGACGCGTGGCGCGGGCAGCACGTGTCCGGCTGCGTTTGGCTCCTGGCAGGGATGGCCGCTGGCTTCGGTTCGGCGATGCTTCTTCTGCAGCTCACCGTCAGCCTGCAAAACTACTGGCACTGGACATTCCAATTCGCCGCATCACGCCGATTGCCCCGGCTTTCGGAAATGTTCGCTCCCTATCAAAATCCATTGCTGCTGTTGTGGTTCGCGGCGTTTGCGGCCGGTGCGTTTTTGTTGCAGCGCAACCGTCGCGACAGCCGAATGCTTTCTGTAGCGTCCGTCTCCTTGATGGCGGCGCCGTTCGCGTGGGCGCTCCTGTACCTGCTCGTGGAAGAAGATCCCGCAGAGCGCGCTGAGCGGCTGCTCGCCTTGTGGCCCGTCGTCCTGATTGTTTCCCTACTTTTCGCTCTGTGGGAAGTCGGACGAGGCCCAACCGTCGCGCGGCTTCTGCCTTTCATTTTGATCGGGACCGTGCAAGGGGCATTCCTGTCCCAGCAGCTCTGGGGCTCGACGTATGCCATCTGGCCGATGCTGGCGATCTTGTTCGCCGGGGTTCTCGCGGAATTGTTCAGGATCGCGGGAGAAAATTCGGCGCGCGAGATCGAACTGCTGGCCGGCGTAGCGGCGCTATCCGTGCTCGTTTCCGGCGGATTTTACGTCGCGAGCCACGAGCGGCTGAACTATGCCGATGTCTCCACGGGCGAGATGGCCCGATCGAAATTTCCCGCGCTCGCAGGCCTTTCGATGCGTGGCCCCTGGATTCCGCAATTCGAGGAACTCGTTCGTTTCACGGACCGCGAGATTCCCAGGGATCAGGGGTTGCTCATGATTCCCGGAGAAGATCTCTTCTATTACACGACAGGCAGGCGGCCGCGCTTCCCTGTGTTGATGTTCGATCGCACGGTCAATCCGTACAGCCCGGAAGAAATTGTCGAAATCAGCCGCCGCCGGAATATCTGTTGGTTGATCGTAAAAAAGAACCTGCAACGAAGCGATGAACCCGTGGAGGACATGCCCCGCTTACTTGAGGAATTGCGCGGCGAGTTTGCGCCCGTTCAGAGTCTCGCCAACTACGACATTTACAGGAGAAACGCAGACAGTGGTTGCGCGGACGCCGCATCTTCGCGGCCAGGCGGAAATTGAAAGTCGCGCAGCGATCGCTGCAGGAAGTGACGCGGCTACTGCAGACAATCGCAATAGCGCAACGCCGCAAATCCCGGCTTGGAATCCTTCCCGTCCCCGGCCAGTGTGAGAACGAAAAAACGATCGTATTCGGTATGCGCGATGGGAGTTATTTCCGGGGCCCCGAGGGCGCGCAGGATATTTGGAAGCGTCGCGTCGTGCCAGACTACGAGTACGCTTTTCGCTTTGCTCGACCGGATCGCGTCGATCAGGTCGTCCGGTCTGGCGATCGGGATTGCCACCGGCTTCAGATGCAGTTTTTCAGCCAAGGGAGCCGCGGTTTGCTGGGTCCGCTGCAAGTCCGAAGTGAAGATTTGTTGAATTTGAGCGTCCTCGAGAGTTTTGGCAAGGCATTTCGCGCGCGTCCGCCCCGCATCGCTGAGAGGTGAATCGGTCTCCTCGGAGACTTTGTCCGCGTGGCGAACGAGATAGATGGTGCGAGACTGCTGTGCCTGCACTCGCGACGCGAACGTCATAGACCCAAGGGCGCAAACGCACGCGAATTTCCAGAATGTTCTCATAAAAGATTTCCCTCGCAAGTTTTTCATTCCCCGGACGCCCTCTCCGATACAAACTTCTCAACGCGACCGCTATTGTATTGCATCTCCTACTGGAAATTTCTGGCGCAATCCGTCTCTATAGCGAGTGCCGGAAGCGCGCGGCAAACGGGCTTCGGAACATTTAGTTTATTTTGTCATTCCGAGAGGAGCGAGGAATCTCTCTTCGATGTACGCGCATGAAAAGAACGAGAGATTCCTCGCTCCGCTCGGAATGACAAAAAGAATGGGGGCCTTTTTCTGCAGCCTGAAAGCCGGCCCCCGCGAAGGTTGGACGGGCGTAGATTCGCCTTTTCTTCGCCTTGAACTGGTGGTATGCTTTCGCCTGCCCCCGTACGTCAAACATTCAGGAGATGAAGATGCCAATCGCTCAAATGCTCTTACCGGAATTCGATCAGGAGATGGCCAACACACGAAAAATGCTGGAGCGCGTCCCGGACGGAAAGTTCGACTACAAGCCGCACGAGAAGTCCATGACTCTCGGACGGCTGGCCGCGCACACGGCCGAAATCCCGTCCTACGCGAGCGGTACGCTTCGCTTCGAGCGGATGGATTTCACGGGCGAAGAAAAGCCCTTCTCGCCCGCGACTCGCAAGGAGCTGCTCGATGCCTTTGACAAGCACGTCGTGGAAGCCCGGGAAATGCTTTCCAAAGCGACGGACGAAGACCTCATGAAAATTTGGACGCTGACGTACAAGGGACAGCAAATTTTCTCCATGCCGCGCGCGGCCGTCTTGCGCACCATGGTGATGAGCCACCTCATTCACCACCGCTCGCAGCTTGGCGTGTATCTGCGCCTCAACAACGTCGAGATTCCAGGCATGTACGGCCCCTCCGCGGATGAAATGAAAATGTTCAACGCGCAGAGCGCGTAAGATTTCAGGTAGCACAGCCACTCTTGGCTGTGCGGTTTTTCCAACACTTAACAAAGAGGCACAGCCAAGAGTGGCTGTGCTACGCCTGTGCTACCGAAACGCAGATCCACGCAGCGCACGGCTCCAATAAGGAAATTCTTGCAAGCCAGAAGAGCGGGGTGTATACGTCCAGTTCAGGAGTTTCTGAACAGCGGACACACGGCTCGCGGGCGGCAAAATTCCAAAGAACTTTCACCGCCCATTTCTTTCAAAAAATTCACCCGATGAGGAGGTTTCAATGCCACTTTTTCTAAGCCAGGTCGCCTACAACGAAGAAGGCTGGCAAGCGCTCGTGTCAAATCCCCAAAACCGTCTGGAAGCGATCCGGCCGGTGGTTGATAAACTCGGTGGACGAATCGTCAACGCCTATTTCGCATTTGGCGATTACGATTTCGTCCTCATTTCGGAATTTCCGAACAACGTGACCGCCGCGGCGCTGGCTATCGCCGCCGCGGCTGGCGGTGCGGTCAAGTCAATCAAGACCACGCCGTTGATGGATGCGACGGAGGGTCTTGAGGCAATCCGCAAGGCCGCTAGTTCCGGCTATCGCGCACCGTCCGGCGCACGGCCCGCTAGCGCTTAGTTCAGGCCAACCGCACCTCAAATTCATCAGCGTGGCGAGGGCATCCCGCAAGCTTGCGGGATGCCCTGCCACCAGTAGAACAGGCTTCAGCCTGTCGGGTTTGGTTTTGATTTGGAGCAGAAAAGCGACAGGCTGAAGCCTGTCCTACTGGTGCGCCGCAAGTTGCCGCAGTTGCCACGATTCGGTATAGTCAGGGAAGCAATTTACATCCGCAAAATCACGAACCAGGAGTTGCCGACACGTCATGTTCGACGAATCGATCCAGTTTGCCACTGTTGAGGAAGCCGTCGAAGAAATCCGCCAGGGGCGCCAAATTGTGCTGGTGGACGACGAAGACCGCGAGAACGAAGGCGACCTCACCATGGCAGCGGAAAAAATCACGCCCGAGGCCGTCAACTTCATGGCCAAGAACGGCCGCGGCCTCATTTGCCTGGCGCTGACCGAAGAGCGCTGTGACGATCTGGCCCTGCCGCTTATGACCCCGGTGAACACGTCGAACTACGGCACGGCCTTCTGCGAATCGATCGACGCGCGGCGCGGCACGACCACGGGAATCAGCACGGCCGATCGCGCCATCACCATCCTCACGGCCATCGACGCGGCCACTCGCCCGACCGATCTCGCGCGCCCGGGACATGTTTTCCCCCTGCGCGCTCGAAATGGCGGCGTACTGGTGCGCGCCGGGCAGACGGAAGCGTCGGTGGATCTCGCGCGGATCGCCGGACTCACTCCCGCGGGCGTGATCTGCGAAATCATGAATGACGACGGCACGATGGCGCGCCTGCCGCAGCTCGCGGAATTCTGCCGCACGCATGGGCTCAAGCTGCTGACCGTCGCGGAACTGATTCGCTACCGGATGCGGAATGAGCGCTACGTCCGCCGCGTCGCCGAGACGGCTCTGCCGACGCGCTATGGCGATTTCCGCATGATCGTGTACGCCTCGGACGTGGACCGCGAGCAGCACATCGCTCTCGTTCGCGGAAGTTTGGCCGGAGGGCCGCCGCTCGTGCGCGTGCATTCGCACTGCCTCACCGGCGACGTTTTTGCGTCCACCGAATGCGATTGCCACGAAATCATCGAGCGCTCGCTCGAAGCCATCGTCGGGGAGAATCGCGGCGTGTTCGTCTACCTGCACCACACGGGTCGAGGGTTTGGCATTGACGCCGCGCTTCCCGCACCAGGCGCTCTGCCGCGCATCGTGTACCACTCGCGCGAACAGCTCGACATGGACGTCGCGCGGCAACGCCTCCTGCAGCACGAGAGCGGCATCGGCGCGCAGATTTTGATCGACCTCGGGCTCAAGAACCTGCGCGTGCTAACCAATCACCCGCGAAAGGTCGTCGCCCTCGAAGGCTACGGCCTCACGATCGCCGAGCAAGTCCCGCTCCGAACCGCATCATCGAAAAAACGCACGCATCAGACGCTTTAAGTGGTACAGGCTTCAGCCTGTTGGGTTTGGTCCTTGCAAGGACGAACCCCCACAGGCTTGAAGCCTGTGCCACCCGCTCACGAACTCCCCTTCTTGGCAGGAGATGTATTTTTCTGCGCGGGAGGCGCGGGCGGAGGCGGCGCGGAAACGGTGACGTAAGGCCGCATGGCGTCGAGCTTTTTTTGGCTGATGCCGCGCACGGCGAGCAAATCTTCGACGCGGTGAAAACGGCCGCTCTTCTCCCGCAGGTCGATAATTCTTTGCGCCGTGACGGGACCCACGCCGGACAATTCCTGGAGTTCCTTCGCGTTCGCGACATTCAGATCGATTGGTTTGGCAGGCGGCTGCTTTTGAGATTGCGCAAATGAGCACGATAGAACGAGAAGGAGCGCTGCAAGCAGTGCGCGGACACGGAAAGGAATTGTCGACAACATCATCGCGACCTTCGATGGCGGTCGTAAATGAATAATGCCACAGCGCAAAACAAGATGCCGGCCGAGAAGGAAAAAACAGTAATCCCCTCGCCAAAATGAAGGCCGACAAACGCTCGACCCACACCGAGTGAAAACAAGCCGGCGAAAAGAAGCGCCACGCTCACGCTTCTTGGAATTTTTTGCCGCCAGGGCGTGTCAGATGCGATTCCCTTGCGCATCGTATACCTCGGGCGCGCCGAATAGCGCGGCTTGCGATTCAATTTGCGCGCGGTCACCGACGATCACGATTTGCGCGTGAGCCGAATCGAAATATTTCTGCGCCGCGTCGAGCACGTCCGCCGACGTGAGTTTCAAGACGCGCTCACGGTACGTTTCCAAATAGTCGTCCGGAAGTTTTTCGAGGGTGGAGGTGGCGAGTTGGCCGGCGAGGCCATCCTGCGTCGCGAGGCCCAGCGAAAATATTCCGGTCAGGTAGTTGCGCGCGTCGTCCAGTTCTTCCTCGCCGACGGGCGTGGAGCGCATGCGGTCGATCTCGTAAAAAATTTCGGTGAGCGTGGCGGCGACCACGTCGTTGCGCACCGCCGCTCCGATGCTGAAATAGCCGTGCTGGCGCAGGGGATGCGCCCCGCTGCGCGGGCTGTAGGTGTAGCCTTTCTGCTCGCGGATGTTCATCACCAGCCGCGAATTGAACGCGCCGCCGTAAATCGAATTCGCGAGCGTAAGCCGCAGCCAGTCCGGATGCTTGCGCGTGATGGCGCGATTTCCGATCACGATTTGCGTCTGCACGGAGTCCGGCAGATGCACGAGGTACACGCGGCGCCCTTGCACTTCGGGCAGCGCCGGATCGGGCGCCGGCTCCACTGCGCCGGACGCCCATGAGCCGAATATTTTTTCAATTTGCGCCATCATCGTCTGCGGCGCGAAATCGCCTACCATTACCAACAACGCGTTTCCGGGCCGGTAGTAATGCTGGTAGTACTCCTTGAGCTGTTCGATGCGGTAGCCCGTCACCTGCTCTTCGGTCGGCGAAATCGTGCCGTAGGGATGCGCGCCAAACAGGACGCGCCGCAAGCGTTCGCTGGCCAGAAAGCCGGGCGTGGTGCGCTCGATGCGCAAACCCTCGATGAGCTGGCGCCGCTCGCGTTCGAATTCGTCCGCGGGAAACGAAGCCTGCTGCGCGAGTTCGGAAACAAGCCCCAAGAGATCGTTCGAAAAGTCCACAAGTCCGGCGAACGAAATCACGCTGGTGTCGGCTCCAGCACCTGAAGAGAGATCCGAGCCCATCCGCCTCAGGTCCTCCTCGATCTCGCGGCTGGTGCGCTTCTGCGTGCCCGTGCGGGCCACTGTAGCGGTCATGTCAGCCAAGCCCGGCGCCTTCGCAGCCGTGACGGCGTTGCCGCTGCGAAAAAAAAGCTCACCGGTAAATTTTGGGATCGTGTGCGATTCCACGAGAACGACTTCGAGACCATTCGAAAGCGTCTTGTGCACCCGTGGCGGCCAGATCACCGGTCGAGCGGGAGTGAGCGGCGGAACTGCCGAAGGTGATTCCGATCGAGGCGCGGAAGCCATCAGGCCGCCCCTTTCTTCGCCGGCTGGCGAATGGCGATCGAACGGTTGTGATGCGTCAAAAGTTTGTGCGCGACGGACTGCACGGCCTCCGGCGTAACTTCCATGAATCCGCCGAGAATGGTGTTCACCAGATTTGGATCGTTGTCAAAGAGAGAGAAACATGCCAGGAGGTGCATCAGCCCGTATCGCGGGATGGAGGCGCCGTGTCCGCCTTCGAGCATGGAAAAATAATTCGACCGAAATTTCACCTTGATCGGTTCCAGTTCCCCGGCGGTGATTCCCTTCTCTTTCATCTCGTCGATAATCTGATCGTAGGCGGCGATGGTTTGGTCCACGGAATACTCGGGCTTGTGCAGGATGCGCGTCACCATGAGCGTCGGGCCGTTGTAGTCGAACAAATCGCCGACGGGATAGTGGATGCCGCCTTCGGCGTCGACCGCAATTTGCTGTTCGAGCACCAGGCGGCGATAGACGCGTCCCGCGCGCCCGCCATGCAGCGCCTGATCGAGCATGGCGGCGGCGTGCCAATCTGGTGTGAGGCGCCGGGGCGACTGGTAACCGATCGCGACGCCGGGCAGCGTGCCGAATTTTTCCTCGACGACGCCGCGCCGCTCCTCGATCTGTGGAGGCTCGTCGATGTTGGCGGGCGAAGGCTGCGGCCCCGACGGGATGGAGGCAAAATGGCGCTCGGCGAGCTGGATGCTCTCGTCGGTATCGACGTCTCCGAGGATCAGCAGGACTGCATTCGAGGGCGCGTAATACGTTTTGAAGAATTTCTGAACGTCATCCAGAGTGGCCGCATCGAGATCGTCGAAATCGCCGTAGAAATTGTGGGCGTTCGACCAATTACGGTAGGCGATCGGCGGCAGATCGAGCCAGGGAAAACCGCCGTAGGGCTGATTCAACACGTTGACGCGCACTTCTTCTTTCACGACGTCGCGCTGGTTGCGCAAATTTTCGTCGTCCACCTTGAGCGCGCGCATGCGGTCGGCCTCGAGCCACAGGACGCGTTCCAGCGCATTCGAGGGCACTGACTCGTAATAATTCGTGACGTCATAATGCGTCGAGCCGTTCAGGACGCCGCCGGAAGAATTGATCAGCTTGATGTGCACCATCTTCCCGGCATTAGCCGAGCCTTGAAACATCATGTGTTCGAACAAGTGAGCGAAACCGCTGCGGCCGCGAGGCTCGATCCGAAATCCGATATTGTAATAGACCCCCACCGTGGCTACCGGCGCCGTGCGGTCCGGCGAAATGACCACGCGCAGGCCATTCGGCAGCGTCGTGCTTTCGATTGGGATGTTCAGTTGTGTCAAGAGGCCCCCTGTGAGTGAGAATCAAAACCTGACTTTACATGTTGCGGAAAAAATCTGCCGCCCTTTTGTCATTCCGAGCGGAGCGAGGAATCTCTCATTCTTTTCACACGCTTAAACCAAGGAGAGATTCCTCGCTCCGCTCGGAATGACAAAATTGGCAGCTTCTTCCGCAAGCTGTTTAGCATGTCCGGATCTTCCGAACTTATTTCTTTTTCGAAGCCGCGACCGCGCCGAAGATCCGGTCGAGCTGCTTCACCATGGCGGCAGGTTGCGTCGCAAGCACTTCGGCCGTCAGGCGCGAAAGCGCCTTGTAGGCCTCCAGATACTCGGGCTCGAAATCCGCCAGGGCCTTGACGTGCCGTTCGATCGTCGAAAAATCTCCCCTCGACAAGGCGCCGGTCCAGGCAGCGAGCGGGCCGACTCGCTCGAAATTATCCAGCGTCTGCCGCGCCAGCGGCAAAAGAGCGCGCATCGCCTGGCGGCGCTTGAATCCCTGCGTCATGAGCAGGCGCGTCGCCGTCTCCATGAGGGCCAGGACATAAACGCACGCAAACGACCCAGCCGCATGATACGCCGCCTTGTTTGCTCCCGACAAGCGCACGGCCACGCCGCCCATTTGATGAATCATTTTTCTGGCGACCTGCAAAGCAGTAGGGCTGCCGTCGATGCCGAAGATACAGTTGGCAAGGTCTGGAAGGTTCTGGTTGGAGAAGGTTTGCATCGGGTGCATCGATCCGGTGGCGGCGCCCAGATCGGCGAGCGGCTGAAGCACGCTGGAATCGAGGGACCCGCTGGTGTGCAGCACAACTTTTCCGGACCATTCACTCCCACCGAGCAGAGCGAGGTTTTTCGCCACACTTTCAATGGCGCCGTCGGGCGTGGTAATCAGAATGACGCTCGAGTTCAGGATCTGGTGGGTCGGCGCGTCCAAGGGCTGGCCTGCGCCGATCGCGCGGACGGCCGCGCGCGCCGTGGAAATGGATCGGCCCGTGACGCCGCCCACGCGCCAGCCGAGTTCGTGCAAGCGGCGCCCCAGGGCGCGGCCCACGCGTCCTCCGCCGACGATGGATACGGTCTCCGACATCCGCTGTGTTAGCATTCTATAGGCAGCGATTGATACGCGGTGGACAATCTACCATTGCATACTTTTTGGATTGTACTATTTAGTTTAATAGCTTTCCTATGGATTATTCAGGGCATCCGGGCCGGCCTTGGCATGTCCCGCCTGCCCTGGCTTTCCGATGTTACCCCAATCGCCTCGCGGGATGCGCCGTTCGTTTCCATTATTTTTGCGGCGCGCGATGAAGCGGAAAAATTGCCGGCCGCAGTCGAAACACTGCTGGCCCAGGATTATCCCCGTTTTGAGGTCGTTGCCGTCAATGACCGCTCCACGGACCGGACTCCCGCTATCTTGCACGAATCCGCGCGCATGAGCCGGAATCTGATTGTAACGGACATTGCCAGCTTGCCGCCGGGCTGGCTGGGGAAGCCGCACGCGCTGGTGGCCGGCTTTGAAAAATCGCGCGGGGACTGGCTCGTTTTCACCGACGCCGACGTCCATTTCGCGCCGGATGTTTTACGGCGCGCCATCGCGCTCGCTACCGAACGCCAGTGGGATCATTTGACGCTGCTCACTTCGGTCGAAATGCGCGGCTTCTGGGAAACGGCGGCGATATCGTACTTTGGTCTCGGCTTTGTCTTCGGCAATGAACCCTGGCTGGCATCGAATCCGCGCTCGGCGCGATACGTGGGAGTGGGGGCTTTCCAGCTGGTGCGGCGCGCGGCCTACGAAAAGAGCGGCGGGCACGCTCGCCTGCGCATGGACGTGATCGAAGACATGAAACTAGGCAAGTTGATGAAGATGGCTGGCTTCCGGTCCGGCGTGGCCGTCGCGCAGGATATGGTCAACGTGCGTTGGCACAGCGGCGTGCACAACGTGATTCGCGGCGTCACGAAAAACATGTTTGCCGCGGTCCACTACAATCCGTTTTTTGCCGTTGCGGCGATGATGCTTTCCGTGACGATGAGCGTCCTGCCTTTTTTCGGCCTGGCATTCGCGTCAGGATGGGCGCGCGTGTTTGCCGGAATGGCAGCCGGTGCCGCCGTGCTGATCCACGCGGCGATGATCTGGTCGACGGACGCTTCCCCGTTTTACGGGCTCACGCATCCGCTCGGCTCGCTACTTTTTTGCTGGATGATCGGGCGCTCGGCCATCGCGACGCTTTGGCGCGGCGGCGTCGTCTGGCGCGACACATTCTATCCGCTGCAAGAACTGCGCAAGGGCATGGTTTGAAGGGGCTGGTGGCGCCGGCGTCCCGCCGGCGTTTTTGCGGTGTGTCGAGATCAGAAAACCCGCCGGCGGGACGCCGGCGCCACAAAAACCAACGCCCCTTGCGTAGTCATTGGCTTGCGTTTCGCCGCTCTGAATGGGAGCGAGATAATAATGCCAAGCCCGAACTGCCAGGCTCGCAACTAACCCGCAAGCCTTCATGTAAATTTCAGGTTTCTTTGTTACTTTGTCACCGTAAAGGTCCCGTTCTTTCCGCAACTTTATGGAATAGAAAGGAACTCCAATGACGACTGCCGCTTCCTCGAAACGAAATGTTTGGCTGATTCTCATTGTGGTGGTGATCGTCGCCGGGAGCTTGAGCATCCCGGCTGTCAGAAACGCGGCGGTGAAATCTCTGCAATCGCTGCGCATGCAAAAGGTTCAGGCGGTCAACGCGGATTTTTCGCCCTACGTTGACGCGAGTGCGAACCCCACGCTCCACCAGATGGTGACGCAGATGATTTCCGACAAGGTCCAGGTCGAGGTAAACGAAGAGGACCGGCCGGCTACCGATGTGGCTAACGCGCGCCAATTGGCCGGTTTTGATGTGACGTTGCTTAGAGCGCGAAAAGACGCGCCGACACTCGTTGTCGGAGGATCGCACAAGATTGATGTGGTTGTGGATCGCGCGCGCTTGCAGGCCATTGCTACCGAGGCGGGCCATCCGGACATTGTGTTGCCGCAGTCGCTCGACGGCGCTACCGTCGGAGTGCAGGTTCCGCGGTCGGTGCAATTGCAATATGGGACTTGTCCCAGCGCCGCGAACGCCAGTCAGGTTGTCGCCGATAACATCACCGGGCCCTCGCCGACCACGACTCAGTATAGCGATTGTGTTCGGTTACGCGAGGGGCCGACTCCCGTTGTCAATATGCCTTCGAGCCTCGATGTCGCCGGGCTGGCGCAAATCGGCCTCGAAACAGCGGGTATGACTCCCGCTCAGGCGAGCGATTTTCTGCACACGGTCGACTGGAAGGCGGTCCTGACGTTATCCGTTCCTCGTTCCCTGCGCGCGTACCAGACGGTGAAAGTCGATGGCACGAACGGCACTCTCCTCAGCATGGCCGGGAGACGCGGCCCGGGTTACGCGCTCATCTGGACGAAAAATGGAATCGTCTATTCGCTCACTGGATTCGGAGATTCCAGCCAAGCTGTGGCATTGGCCGATTCGCTGAAATAAACAGGAGTTGACTCTGTCGCAGCAGGATAGCTTCGCGGTCCAAACGCAAAATTTGCGCAAGGTTTTCGGGGGGAAAGTCGCGGTGCGCGACTTGACCTTAACCGTGCGCCGGGGCGAGATATTCGGCTTCCTTGGGCCGAACGGAGCGGGCAAGAGCACTTCGATCAAGATGCTTCTGGGCCTCGCCAAACCTACCAGCGGCGAGGCATTTGTTCTGGGCGCGCCGTCGGGCGACGTCGAAGTCAGGCGAAGAATCGGGTTCTTGCCGGAAAATTTCCGCTTTTACGAATGGCTGACGCCCGCCGAACTTTTGCACCTGCATGGACGTCTGTGCGGCGTTCCCTCAAGCAAGCTTTCGGAGCGCATTCCGGCGCTCATCGATCTGGTAGGACTCACGCCTCACATTGACAAACGTTTGCAGAATTTCTCCAAGGGCATGCTTCAGCGCATCGGACTCGCGCAAGCGCTCATTCACGAGCCCGAGGTGATTTTTCTCGACGAGCCGACGTCGGGGCTCGATCCTTTGGGGCGGCGGATGGTGCGCGATATCATCCGCGCCCAGCGCGACCGCGGAGCCACCGTATTTTTGAATTCGCATCTGCTCAGCGAAATCGAAATTACCTGCGACCAGGTCGTGTTCATCCGCGAAGGCGAGGTGGTAACCAGCCGCGACTTGCGAGCGCAACAGGAAGAAGCAGTGCGCGTCGAGGTGCGCGCGCGAAAATTGACCCAGGATTGCATCGCGGGCCTTGCGCGCTGGAGCGAGTCCGTGCAGGTTGACGAGGAGCGGCTGACGATGACAACGCAATCCCGCGAAACTCTCCCCGAAATATTGCGTTACCTCGTCGCCGCAGGCGCCGATGTGTACCAGTTCACTCCGCAGCGGATGTCGCTCGAAGAATTGTTCATGAACATCATGGGCGAGGATCGAGGCTTCTGATGGGCGTCTGGATCATGGCGGGCATCACGTTTCGCGAAGCGGCTCGCAAGAAAATCTTGTGGACCGCGCTCTTCGCCGGTGGCGCCTTTCTTCTGGTCTTCGGTATCGGATTGCGTTTTCAGGTCGGCGATTTTCGGAACTCCGCCGTGCCGCCATTTTTGCGGTACCAGGTCATCAGCGCAATGCTCATGATCGGCCTCTATACCGTTGATCTTCTCGCGGTCGTCATGACTACGCTGACGTCCGTGGATACGATTTCGGGCGAAATCACTTCAGGAACGATTCACGCCATCGCCACCAAGCCGCTCGCACGCTGGCAAATTTTGATCGGCAAATGGCTGGGCTTCGTGGCGATGGCCGGCGTCTATGTTGCAATCACGTTCTGGGGTACGATTGCCGAGGGATATTGGATCGGAGGAGTGATGGCGCAACATCCGGTCCGCGGCTCGCTCCTGGTCTTCCTGGAATGCATCGTCGCATTGTCGGTCACGTTCATGTTTGGCACCTGGTTTTCGACGCTGACCAGCGGCGTCATCACTCTTGGCCTGCTCGGAGTCGCGTTCCTAGGCGGCTGGCTCGAGCAAATGAGCGGGTTTACAGAAGGATCGCGGCTGGCGATGGTTGGCATCATCTCAAGCCTCATTATGCCGAGTGAAGCCGTCTGGCGCCGCGCCGCCTTTGAAATGGAGTCGCCGCTCGCCGGGTCCTTGCAGTTCTCGCCATTCGCGGATATTTCCATTCCCAGTATTTCGATGATCGTCTATGCAACTGTATATCTGCTAGTTGCCCTCGCCATCGCCGTCTACCATTTTGGTGAGCGCGATCTTTAACCGTCTCGGTTGAAACCTGGGAACGCCAATCTCCCGATTGGCGGTTTGTAGGACGCCAATCGGGAGATTGGCGTTCCCAGGCGACATCGCACCTTGTGAGAAATAGCGCGTCGGATATCAATGCAGCCACACCTAATGTAGAATCTGGCTTCACCCACAGGACTATCTCGCGAACGGAGTCCAGTCATCGGCGAACGTCAATTGTCCTTGCAACCTGGCGCACGCGTCGGCGCTTACGAAATCCTGTCCGCCATCGGAGCCGGGGGCATGGGGGAAGTATATCGAGCGCGAGACACGCGGCTCGAACGCACCGTCGCGATCAAAGTGCTGCCGGCGGATTTGTCGAGCGATCCCGACCGGCGCGAGCGCTTCGACCGAGAGGCGCGCGCGATCTCATCGCTGAATCATCCGCACATCTGCATCCTCCACGACGTTGGGAACCAGGACGGCACGAGTTTCCTTGTGATGGAATATCTGGAAGGCGAAACGCTCGCCAGCCGCTTGAGCAAGGGTCCGCTGCCGATCGATCAGGTCCTCCGCTACGGCATCGAAATCGCGGACGCGCTGGACGCGGCGCACGCGGCGGGCATCGTTCACCGGGACCTCAAGCCGGCCAATATTTTCGTCACGAGACGCGGCCAGACCAAGGTTCTCGACTTTGGCCTGGCGAAACTCGCGCAGGACAATCGCGCGGCTGCGCTCGCGCTGGATGACAACGGCCCGACACTGAACGAAGCGCACCTCACCAGCCCGGGCACGGCGATCGGAACCGTGGCGTACATGTCTCCCGAACAGGCTCGCGGCGAGAATCTGGATGCGCAGAGCGACATCTTTTCCTTCGGCGTCGTGCTCTACGAGATGGCCACCGGGCGCCCGGCATTTGCCGGACGGACGACGGCGGTGATCTTCAATGAAATTTTGAACAAGAACCCGACCCCGCCGGCGCGGCTCAATCCGGAAGTGCCGCCCAAGCTTGACGAGATCATCGACCGGTGCCTCGAGAAAGATCGCGAGCTGCGCTACCACAGCGCGGCGGACGTGCGCGCGAACCTCAAGCGCGTGCAGCGCGACATCGACACGGAGCGCGCACGCACATCGAGCCGCGCGCCCGTTGAAGAAGAAGCCGCGCCATCCGAAGCTCCCGCACGCGCCGGATCGTCATCGGGTCCGGGCGGGCCAACTGGTCCCGTCGCGCCGCAGCAGAGTTCCGATGCCGCGCTCGCGATCGGCATCGTGCAACGGCACAAGACCGGCATCGTTGTTGCGGCGATCGTACTTGTCCTGCTCGTGGCAGGTCTGATCGGTGGCCGCATGTGGCTCGCACGGATGGCCGGCGGCCCGATTGACTCGATTGCGGTGCTGCCGTTCGTGAACGGCAGCGGCAGTCCGGATGCGGATTATCTGAGCGACGGCCTGACGGACACCATTACCAACAGCCTGTCACAGATTCACTCGCTGCGCGTTGTGCCGCGCACGCTAGTCATGCGTTACAAGAACCAGACCGTCGATCCGCGCCTGGCCGCGCGCGATCTGAACGTGCGCGCCATCGTGACGGGACGCATCGTGCAGCGCGGCGACCAGGTCAGCGTTCAGGCGGAGATGATCGATACCAAGAACGTCGCGCAGCTCTGGGGCGACCACTTCGATCGCAGCGTGGCGGACATGATGAATGTGCAGTCAGACATTTCCAAAGCGATTGCGGAAAATTTGCGGATGCAACTGACCAGCGACGATCACAAAGTGATGGTGGCTGGAACGACCCAGAATGCGGAGGCCTACCAGCTTTATCTCAAGGGCCAGTACGAATATGAAAAGCGAAGTCGAGACAGCTATAACCAAGCAGGGGCATATTTCGAGCAGGCGATTGCCCAGGACCCGTCCTACGCTCTAGCCTATGCGGGATTAGCAAAGACTGACGGGTGGCAGGCTTTTTGGGGCTACCTGCCGGCGAGCGATGCCTATCCAAAAGCCGCGGCGGCGGCGAAGAAAGCGATCGCTCTCGACGAACGGTCCGCGGACGCCCACACGGCGCTTGCGGCATCCAGCATCTACTACGAGTGGAACTGGATGCAAACTGAGCAGGAACTACGCCGGGCGCTCGCCCTTGACCCGAATAATGCAGAAGCTCGGCGAGCATTTGGCAATTATCTGGTGACTCTCCGGCGTTTCGATGAAGCGGTCGCCGAAATGAAGCGCGGGGAAGAGCTCGACCCTCTTTCGCCCATCTACCCTGCGGTTCTTGGCACCACGCTGATCAGTGCGGGCCGCTATGACGAAGCGGCCACTGCACTGCAAAGGGCGCTCGAATTGGAGCCCGACCTCTTGAATGCGCATATTTTTCTCGCCCAGTTGTACTGCAATACCGGGAAGGGAGATCTCGCAATAGCCGAGAGCCGGCGGGCAATTGAGCTTGGTTTTCCATCCGGCCAGGCGTTACTTGCACAGAGCTATGCAGAGGCAGGGAGGAAGGCTGAAGCCGCGGCACTCCTGAAGGAATCGATCGAACAATCCAAACGGGCACACTCAGGGGGCTATTGGATAGCAGTCGCCTTTGATGCGCTGGGCGACAAGGAGCAAACGTTCGCTTGGCTCGAGGAGTCCTACAAGGAGCACGAAGCACTTTTGGTATTTCTCAACGAATGGCCCTTCCGCAACGACGCCTGGCGCGCCGACCCACGCTTCCAGGATCTCGCCCGCCGGATCGGGATCCCCACGCAGTAGTGGAGCGGTTTTTAGTAGCACAGACTTCAGTCTGTGGAGTTCCGCGGAAGCTTCCAGGCCTCAAATTCGTACCGGACGGACTGATCGCCTGAGGAAAGCCCGGGAGCATTTGACGAAAATCCACAGACTGAAGTCTGTGCTACCAAAGCCTCCTGACACCGTAGCTTTCAAATATCGTTTCGTTGCTGATGATCGGTGTGTTTTCCGACTGAGACTGAGCGATCAGCATGCGGTCGAATGGGTCCTTGTGAGGACCCGGTAACAGCCCTGCCCGAATACCATGCTCCGCGGAAATGGGGAGCAATTGAAATCCTTCCTGCTCTATTTCGACGGGAAAGTTGGATACCAGGTCGCCGGCCTCGGGCAATCTTCCCGCTCGAAACTTAATCGCGAGCTCCCAAGCGGAGGCAGCACTGACAAGGACCGTATTGTCTGTTCCAGAGATCGCTTCTCGAGCCGCCGGGGTAAGGGCCGGATGATCAAGAATCCACCAAAGTAAAGTGTGGGAATCGAGCAGCACGCGCAATTACACTACTCCCATTCCGCGAGTTCACTCTCGGACATAGGCTCAAAAAATTCCGGACCGAGAACAAATCTACCCTTCCATGAGCCCGGCTGGCGCTTCCCTCTTACCGGACCGACCGGAATGAGCCGCGCGACAGGCTTTGAGCCCCGGGCGATAATGATCTCTTCTCCCTCCGCCGCCCGTTCGATCAATTTGGACAGATTGGTCTTGGCTTGGTGAATGGTCACGGTAGACATGCCGTCTCCTTAGCTAAGTCATCTTAGCTTAGCTAAGCACAATTTGCAACCACAAGGTCGGTCGGGAGGCCCATTCTTGTCCGCCGCGGCGGACAAGAATGGGGATTTTCCGAGCGCGCCAGCATTCCCCGTTTAACTCTTGGCGAATCTCTACTTTAAACCCGTACCCTTTGAAAACCGCAAAGGGTGCGGCACCCATCGAAACTACCCTGTGAACTGTTTAGCTTGCTTCGCTGGGGGCGGGTTCGCTGGCAGCGGAAAAAAAGCCGGCGAGGTCGCGCTGCTTGAGCGTGCGGATGCGGTCGCGCAGGGCGGCGGCGCGCTCGAACTCGAATTTTTTGGCGGCTTCGCGCATTTGCACTTCGAGTTGCGCGAGAACTTCGCCGAGTTTCGTTTCGCTGGTGATGTCCGCATCGGCAAAATCCTCGGCGGGGACGGTGACGTAGTCGGCTTCCACGATGGCGGCCAGCTTCATGTCTACGGACTTGGTGATGGACATCGGTGTAATGCCGTTCGCTTCGTTGTAGGCAACCTGCTTGGCGCGGCGGCGGCTGGTTTCCTCGATGGCCTGCGCCATCGAGCCGGTCATGCGGTCGGCGTAGAGAATGGCGCGGCCTTCG
>DATNIO010000273.1:0-7844 GCA_035604385.1 Verrucomicrobiia bacterium
GATGTGCGCATCGAGTTCCGCGCGCGCGCCAGCGTCCAGTTCGTCGCAGGCGTAAAGAACCGCGAGAGATTCGATCTCTTCGCAGCGAACAGGTAGGACAGGCTTCAGCCTGTCGGTTTTCGTTTGGGCAGGAGTCAAACCCGACAGGCTGAAGCCTGTCCTACCTGTGCTTGGCGTATCTTGTTGCTTCTCACTCACAGTAGTCCTTCCAATTGCGCGCGCAGCTTGCGCGTCGCGCGGAAGAGAGAGTTCTTCACGGTTTCTTCCGTCGTGCCGAGGGCGTCGCCAATGTCGCGCAACTTGAGGCCCTGGTAATGCTTCATCTCAAACACCATGCGCTCGCGAGGCGTCAACAAATCGAGGGCGCTGGAAATTCGCCGGCTGATTTCGAGTCCTCTCATGCGGCGCTCCGGATCGGACGACGCTGCCTGATCCTGTTGCCGGTCAAAGAAATCGCCCGCCATCGTTTCACCATTCCGGTTAGACGCAAGCTCCGGCGCTTGGTCTTCCGGCCGGCTGCTGCGCCGGCGCAGATGATCGAGGCAGACGTTGGTGACGATGCGGTACGTCCAGGTATAAAAGCTGCACTCGAAACGGAAGCGCGGAAGATTTTTGTAAATTTTCAGGAAGGCTTCCTGATAGACGTCGCGGGCATCTTCGGGCTTGCGCAGAATGTTGAGTGCGATTCGCAGGACATCGCGGTCGTAGCGGTGCACCAGCTCTTCAAACGCTTCGCGGTCGCCGCCCTGCGCGCGCTCGATCATGGCGCGCTCTTCGGACGGACTGGGATTTCGCCCCGTGACCCCGATGGAGGTCGAACCTTCCACGGGATCTCCGGAGCCGCTACCAGACCAGGCGATCGTCATTTCGTCAGCAGCCATGGTGACGTACTCGATGTGCTCGGACCACTACACACCATTAGACGCGGTAGCGACCGAAAAGGTGAGCAGCCATTTGGGCGTAATTCCATAACACAGAATGCTCTAACTGTTTCATTCCCAATATATTAGACTACCGCCGTTTCGGCAACGGTTTGGTAGCACAGACTTCAGTCTGTGGGTTTCCATTGGATCTTGGCTGGCGCGTGAAATCTGGATTCAGGAACGCAACCCCACAGACTGAAGTCTGTGCTACTTGTGGCCAGCGCCACTGCAATCACAAATGAAGACTCCAACGAACGGCGGCTTGAAAAGCGTCGCGAAGATTTCCGTCGTGCCCATGATCGCGGCAACTTACTTCATGGTCGCGGGCGGACCGTATGGCCTCGAGGACATCGTCCAAAAGACCGGCTACGCTGCCACGCTGCTGATCCTGGTCATCACGCCGCTGCTGTGGAGCCTGCCCACCGCCATGATGGTGAGCGAACTGGCGACCGCCATCCCCGAAGAGGGCGGCTTCTACATCTGGGTGCGGAGGGGGATGGGCCGGTTCTGGGGATTTCAGGAAACGTGGCTGACGCTGGCGGGCAGCGTGTTTGAAATGGCGCTGTATCCAAATCTGTGCATCGACTACATCGGCCAGTTCATGCCGGGGCTCGTCGCGGGGCACCGCGGGTTGATCCTCGGATTTGCGATGATCGCGATCTGCACGGCGTGGAATGTTTTGGGAGTGAGGTCGGTCGGCGAAGGGTCGGTGTGGCTGAATGTGGCGCTGCTGGCGCCATTCGTCGCGCTGACGATTCTGGCGCTGGGTCACGGGAGGGCTGAATCCGTGGCGCCCGTTCCGCTGCGCCACGCCGATCTGCTTGGCGGCGTGCTCATCGCCATGTGGAATTACATGGGCTGGGACAATCTATCCACGATTGCGGGCGAAGTTGAAACGCCGCAGCGCACGTATTCGCGCGCGATGTTTGGAGCGGTGTTGCTGGTCGTCGTCAGCTATTTAATTCCTGTGGGCGCGATTGCGCGCACCGGGATCGACCCGAATCGCTGGACGACGGGCGGATGGGTTGATATCGGGCAAATCGTCGGCGGCGAAACGCTGGCCATCGCCATCGCGCTCGCGGGCGTGATCGGAGCCATCGGATCGTTCGGCGCGCTGATGCTTTCCTTTACGCGGCTGCCGCTGGTGATGGCGGAGGACGGTTACCTGCCGCGCATTTTCGCGCTGCGCGATGCGCGCACGGGCGCGCCGTGGGTCGCTATTCTGGCGTGCGCGATCTTGTGGGCCATTTGCTTTCCCCTCGGATTCGAGAAGAGCTTGATCCTGGATGTGCTGCTGACTGGTTTGAGCATCCTGCTGGAATTTTGGGCGCTCGTGACTCTGCGCGTTCGCGAACCGGAACTGGCCCGGCCGTTCCGCGTCCCCGGCGGGATGGCGGGAGCGGTGGCCATCGGCGTTCCGCCGCTGGCGCTGATGGTTGCGGCCTTCGCGCGCAATCGCACGGAGCAGGTGGGATCGACGAATGAATTGGTGATCGGGATCGCGGTGATTGCGGCGGGAGTGGGACTGTATTTTCTCAGCCGCCTGTTTGGCCGTAAACAAAAAGTTTGAGCGGAAGCCGATGGTGCGCCCCAGTGGCGCAGGCTTCAGCCTGTGGGGGTTGGTTGGTGCACGGTCGATGTTGCCATAACTAAAATCCACAGGCTGAAGCCTATGCTACTTAGGCGCTACCGGCGCGCTGCCAGAGCATCAGCGGCCACGCAAGGATCGCGAGGGCAATCGCCAGGATGGCGTATCCATTTGCGTGAAGGTACGGATTAGGCTGCTCGAGCAAATCGATCGCGGCGGGAACGAGCGCTATAATCGCGGCGAGCAGGAAATAACCCAGCACGTTGAACCGCGCGATGCGCGTGACTCCGAACCAAACCGCGGCAACAGCCACCAGGTGGAACGCCACTTCACGATAGAAAGCGCCGGGCGTCGCCACATTCGTCGCCATCAGCACGGCGTAAAGAATCATGAGGCCGGCGCGCATCCACACGGAGCGAACGTAAGCGGCGATGAGGCCCGCCGCGAGGCCAATGAGCCCCACCCAAAGAAAAGAGGCGGCGATGGAGGAAGCGAGGGCTCCCACCGCGGGGTTGAGCGCGTCCAAATTTCCCGGCACGCTCGCGCCGAGCGAATGTCGCAAGAGCGGCCAGCGCGCGAACAACGCGGGCAGGCGATTGAAGCTCATCACCGCCGCGGAACCGAAAAGCGCCACGCAGAACGCGTCGCGCAAATAGGCGGCATTGATTCCGCGCCATGCGGGGATGCGTCCGGGGCCGAATGCCCGCTCCAGGAAAAACCAGGAGAGCCCCAGCAGGAGGACTGCGCCCGCCAAGTAGATGGCCACAATAAAAATCATGGTAATAAAGAGAATGATGTAGAAAGTGGCGAGCGGAGAGGCCGTCGTGTAGTTCATGAGGAGCTGAGGCGCCCGATTGACGTAAGTCGCAATCCCCGCCAGCAGCATCAATACCGACAATTTCCCGAGCTGGCGCCATGGAACGCGGGCCACGTCCGGACTTTTCAGGCTGCGCAAAAAAATCACCAGCACGGCGATGAGCGCAACCGCGATGCCTCCGACCCTCCCAAAAGACTGCGCGAGTTGCGCCGGAGTTTTGCGGCTTTCCGCGTCGCGCCAGGTTTCGGGAATCTTGATGAAGATGCGGTAGCCGGAAACTTCATCGCCTTGCACTTGCAACTGCATGCGGATGTGCGCGCCCGCCGCGACGGGCTGGCCAGCAGCCGCATCCAGCGCTGCTTTTTGTTCCCACTCAAAGAAGTGATCTGTCCTCGTGGGCTTCTTATCGGAGTGCGTTTCGACCAGATTCCAATCCTGGAGATTCACGTCTTTTCGGTCGCGCAAAAATACTTCCGCGCGCGCTTGGGCTTCCTCTTTGGACAGGTTCGTGCCGGGAGCTTTTTCGTCGAGCGTGTGATGCACGGAATGGAGCGAACCGTCCGGCTTCAAGACGACCATGTATTCTTCATTTTGCAAATCGCGGAAATAGCGGACCGTCCAGAAGGCGGAGGGAACCTGGTCGCGATAGATGCGGTTGGCGGCGGCGATGCCGATGGCGCGGCGCAGATATTCATTCGCGTAGTCGTCGAACGTGTAGGTGACCGTCGTGGCGTGGTGATAGGTATTCGGATCGATGTTGATCTGGCGCAAATCCTCGTCGCCTCGTCCGGTGGCCTCCTGTGCGTCGATTTGGAAGCGGACAAAATCGCCGATCGCATCGCGCTTGACCCCGGCGAGCAGCGCAAAGCCCAGGACGCCGCACGCAATCAACACAGCTAGCGCGCGAGAAGACATCGCGGCGTGGCTCGCGGAAATTTCGGAAGCGGCAGCGGGCGGACTGGTTTCAGGAGCTGCTTGCTCTGTCTCTATATTCGCCGTGTCCATCGGCGGCCCGCCAATGGGACGGGCGCGGTTCAAGAGAGACGCATCGGCGACGAATCCGCCGCGCGAAAGATAGGAAATGGCGGCGATGGCCAGAGGAATCAGCGCGGCGCCGCCCACGATCGCTCCGGAGACGCGCAGGTAAGCGCCGTGCGAACGCAGCAAGGATGTGCTGATGAGAAACGCGTCCACCGTGTAGTGCCAGATCAGCGTGGCCCAAATTCCCCAGCGCAGCAGGACGAGTCCTGCGACGATGCCAATCAGGCCGACTTCGAGGCCGCGAATGTACGCCGGTTCCTGCGGATAATTGCTGTGCAGAAATCCCCAGAAAAAGGCGGGCAGGACGACGGCCAGGAAGCGCGACTTCGTGGTGCGCAACAGATAGGGAATCGCGAACAGACGAAAGAGAAATTCCTCGCTCGTCGCGGCGTAGATGCCGATAGCGAGCGGGTAGACCCAGGGCACGTAGGTGCTGACCACATTTTCGTAGTTCAGATCTTGCGGCGCCCACGCGCCGAATTTGCGGCTGATGATGTAGAAGACGGTGATGTAGCCGATGTGAGCGGCGGCGAGGCAGATGCCGATGACGTTGGCGTGGAAAAATTCCTTGGTGCGAATTCCAGGCAGGCGGAACCCGACATCCAGCCTGAGTTTATCGGGCTGAAAAATTCGATACAGCGGCTCTCCTGGCACGACGGCGAGGACGACCAGCAACGCGCTTACGACGCTGAGCAGCGCGGCCTTGCCCACCTCGCTCAGGAAAAAACTGGAGTACGGCGTGTTCGTATCGTATCCGGCCCGGTCCAGCGGCCACTGATTCATCGTCATGATGAAAAACAGAACTGTAAGGAATATCCCGAGCGCGAGGCCGAAGCGCCATTCGAGCAGGCCGCGGCGTCCCAGCGAAACGATCACGTAGAGACACCCGCCCATCAGGAACGCGTAAGGAATGAGCGCGATAAATTCAAGGACATTGTTGGACGATCGCAGGTGTTCGTAATCGCGGCTCCACGCTTCGGGGACTTTCAGAAATTCGTTGTAGCCGCTGACGCGATCGCCGGCCAGCGTGACGGTCAGGCGGTACGGCGCGTCCTTGGCGCGGAACCCGCGGCGCTCCCAGGAAAAACTCCAATCGCGGCGCGCAGGACGCTCCGTTGGGTTTGCTTCCTCCTCGCGGAAGTCGTAGAGGGAAAGGTCCGCGTGCAGAGTGTCGCGCAGAAAGGATTCTGCTGTAGCCTGCGCCGCGGCCCGTTCGAGGCGCGCGCCCGGCGCAGCCTCCTCGAGTTCGTGGTTGTAGCCGACGATGCCGCCGGCGGGATCGACGCGCACGTCGAACTCTTCTTTTTGCAGAGGACGGAAAAACCGCGTCTGCCAATACCAGACGTGGACTTCGTTCGCCATCATCTGGTTGGCCTGCTGGAGCCCTACCTCGCGCTCGAGGTACGTTTTCGCGGTGTCGTCGACTTCAAAAACGATGCTCGAATCGTAGCCGCCGAGCTGCGCGCCTTGCGCGGCAGCAAATTGTTTTGCAAGGGCCAAGGCGTCCGTGCGCGGAACTTTGAATTCGACGGAGGCTTCGGGAAAGGCTCGGAAGAAATACGTATACGCCACGGTCGCGCCGAGAATCCCTGCAAGAATCCAGATCAGGAGAACTTTTGCGTCATTCCGGTCAAGCCGTTCCAGCGGCAAGCACGCCTCCCGTGGCGCAGGCAAAAACGAACCATCTTTTCCCATGGCGCTTGCGATTGCAAGCGTGCAGGCATGCGCGAGTGGCGCAGGCTTCAGCCTGTGGGGTTTGGTCCTTGCAAGTACTAAACCCCACAGGCTGAAGCCTGCGCCACTGGTGCGTGATATAAACAAGAAATGTCCGTGACGCCCACGACCGAGCTGATGTACCTCAAAGGCGTAGGACCGCGCCGCGCGGAAATTCTCGCGAAGCGGGGGCTGAGAACGTTTGAAGACCTTCTGGGGTATTTGCCTTTCCGGTACGAAGACCGCATCTGGTTCGCCAAAATTCGCGACATCGCTCCGGGACAGGTTTACACCATTCGCGCGCAAGTCCTGAGCGGCAGCCTCGTCCGGTACACGCGAGCGCACGGCGGCATATATCACTTGCTCGTTCGCGACGAGACGGGGTCCCTCCCCTGCAAATTTTTTCACGGGCAATATCTCGAGAAAACATTCAAACCCGGACAGGGACTTGTTCTTCACGGGAAGGCCGAACTGGACGCGATGCGGCCCGGCCGGATCGAGATGATCAATCCGGCGTACGAATTGCTCGGCGACGGAGACGCGGATTCGACCGAAGTCGGGCGCATCGTTCCCATTTACGAAGCCATTGGCGGGATCGGCTCGCGCACGATGCGGCGCATCGTTTATCTCGCGCTCGAAAAATTTTCCGGCGCGCTGCCCGACCCGCTGCCCGCGGAAATTCTAGCGCGCTACAAATTCCCTTCGCGCCGCGAAGCGATCCAGTTCGTACATTTTCCGCCCGCGACGGAATCGGTCGAGGCGCTGAATTCTTTTCGTTCGCCGGCACACCTGCGCCTGATTTTCGAGGAATTTTTCTTTTACCAGTTGAGCGTCGCCATGCGGAAGAAATCGGCGCAGCAGCAGGCGGGGATTGCGTTTCGCGTGCGCGAGCCGGCCATCCGCGAAGCGATCAAGCGCGTGCTGCCGTTCAAACCAACCGACGCGCAGAAGCGGGCGCTTGCGGAAATCGCGGCGGACCTGGAGCGAGGCGTGCCGATGAACCGCCTGTTGCAGGGCGACGTTGGCAGCGGCAAAACCATTGTGGCGCTCGAAGCCGCGACCATCGTCATCGAGAACGGTTACCAGGCCGCGCTGATGGCGCCGACGGAAATTCTCGCCGTGCAGCATTTTCTCGCCGCGGGAAAAATATTCGCGCGCGCCGGCTATCGCGTGGAATTGCTGATCAGCGGATTGAAAGCATCGGAGAAGAAAGCCGCGCTCGAACGCGTGCGCTCGGGCGAAGCGCAACTCGTCGTGGGCACGCACGCGCTGCTTGAGCCACAAGTGCAATTCAAGCGGCTCGGGCTCGTGATCGTCGATGAACAGCACCGCTTCGGAGTGCTGCAACGCAAAGAGCTGATGGAAAAAGGGACGGCGCCGGACGTGCTCGTGATGACGGCGACGCCGATCCCGCGCACGCTTTCGCTTACGCTTTACGGCGATCTCGACATTTCGGTGATCGACCAGATGCCCCCCGGGCGCGTCCCGATCGTGACGCGGGTTTCTTCCGAGGGAAACTTGCCGGGCGTGTGGGATTTTTTGCGGCGCGAAATGGCGGCCGGACGGCAGGCCTATGTCGTGTACCCGGTGATCGAGCAATCGAAGTCCGAGGAATCGCAGCGGTCACTGAAGGCGGCCATCGTCGAATTCGAGCGGCTGCGCAGCGTGATTTTTCCGAACCGGCACGTCGGTCTGCTTCACGGCCGCATGAAAAGCGAGGAAAAAGAAGGCGTGATGGATCGATTCCGCCGCCACGAAATCG
>DATNIO010000274.1:0-10378 GCA_035604385.1 Verrucomicrobiia bacterium
CGTAGTTGAGGGCCACCGCGAGTTTCATGCCGGTGTTTCCGGCGGTAATCTCCATGGCGCGATCGATGTCCGCGCGGACTTCCTCCGGCAACTGATCGGGACGGCCGATGACGAGCATGCGAATATTGTTTCGATGGATGACCGGAAGTTCCTTGCGCAAATATTCGCGCAGCAGGCGCATCAGAAAATCGATTTCCGCTTTCGGGCGGCGCCAGTTTTCCATGGAAAAAGCGTAGAGCGTCAAGGCGGGGATTCCGAGCCTCGCGCAGGTTTCAATCACGGTGCGAGCCGACTGGACTCCCGCACGATGGCCCGCGACGCGCGGTAAATGACGCCGCTGCGCCCAGCGGCCGTTTCCATCCATGATGACGGCAATATGCTGAGGGAGCCGGTCCGCATCCAGTTCAAGGAGCAGCCGCTCTTCAGCGAGGTCCGTAGGTTTAAGCGATTCCGGTGCTTTCACGCGACTATTCCCGCGAATTCCGTGTAGTAGACAGAGGCTGTTTCGCGAGCATCTTGGAAAGCTAACATAGGGCATCTCACGGCGCAACACGGCACCCGTAACTAACGCGCAAAAGCAAAGGGAACCTTCGGAAGCAGAACGATTCATCCTTTGCGGCGGGGAGGCGTTACTTCAAGAAGCTGGCCCGGCTCGCTCCCGTAGAAATGAGAGCGAGCCGACAGCCCGGCGCAACGCGTTGGTTCGTGGAGGATTCTTAGTTATCGTCGTCGTCGGAAAGCACAACTCCCGTGCTCGGGTCGAGAAAGAGCTTGGACGCGCGGCCGTGGTGGTCGCCGTCGTGGTGATCGTCGAAGTCAAACAAGCCAGTCAGCGTGCCGGCTTTGACATCACTTGAATCGGCGCCAATCCGGCCAAGATTCCAGTTGTCTTCGATGAAACGCAGAACGGAAGATTGGTCGGTTGTGCGATGGTCGATGTAGTTCTTTTTTGCCCAGGGAGAAACGACGAGCAAAGGCTGGCGGGGTCCGTATCCGCAGCGTCCAGGAACACCCAACGCGGGAGTCACACCGCAAGAACCGGGCGCGGACAGGAAGTCATCATTGGCGCTGCTGGATTGGTTCACGACTGGGTCCATGACGTGGTCGTACCAGCCATCGGAGTCGTCATACAAGATGATGACCGCAGTTTCACCCCATTCCCTGCTGTGCTGCAAACGGTTGATCGTCTGGACAAGGAAGATTTGTTCGTCGAGGGGATCGGAATAGCCGGGGTGCCCGTCCTGGGAGGAAACCGCCTTCAGAAAGCTGACGGCGGGAAGCTGGTCGTTGTCCAGCGCGACCCAAAAATCGTTGAGGTCGTATTGGTGATTGACTCCGGCTTCGTCCTTGCCGATCAGGCTCGGCGTCGGAGGATCGTGATGAGGATTGGCGGTGGACAGATAGTAATTGAAGGGTTCGTGGTGAGGGATGTAGGCGCCAACCGTTGTAACCGCATCGTCCCCAGCCAAGCCTAGGGTATGTGCGCCGCAAACGGCGAGCCCGCTTCCATTCACGCCGGTGCGAGCAAAGCCGCCTGCGAACCAGCCCCACGTGACGCTCTTCGCATTCAATAAGTCACCCACGTTCTTGCTGGAAGGAGAAAACGTTACCGTGGTCACGCCCTGCAGCTTGGCATTTGTGGTCACACATTCATCAAAGCCCGGACGTGCGTCGCCTATCAGCGCTCCTGAGAGCACCCCGCCAGCGATGTTGCCGGCCAGCTTGGCAACGCCGCCCGCGGGCGTTGTTGGAGAGGCGGTTGCATTTGAGGTCGTTCCCGCCACGAGGCTTATCGCTCCGGGAGAGGATGGGCCGAACATGGTGCTAAAGGAATCGTCGCTCATCGCAAAATGCTGGGCATAATTCCAAAGCGCGGTAACCGTGTTGCCGTCATAGTAGCCCATCACAAGGCCCGCGCCTTTGCCGGCGTCATAACAGGGAGAGGCAACACTGTTGCCGACGCCGACCATTTCCGGAAATTTGTCCATCAAGCCGTGGTCGAAGGCTTTCTGTTCCGGGCCATAGTTATGATTCTGGTCGCAGGTCACAGCCTGAGTGCGGTCTAGAAGGAACGGCTGAGTGGAATTCGGATTCTCGTCGAGCAATCCGCCGGCCAGCAGATTGTTGGCGCGCGGAGTGTCGTCCTTCGCGTGGAAGGCAGGTTCGCCATCGGGGTTCGTGGCGTGAGGATAGGTGGCGAAGTAGTGATCGAAGGAAATGTTTTCCTGGAAGATGACGACGACGTGCTTGATAGGCGTCGTCGTGTGGAAATCATCCGAATCATGTTCACGCGGCTGCGCCCAGAGGCTGCCTGGGGCGCCAATCGCCAATGTGAGGGCTGTTAACGCGCTCGCAAATACACGAAGACAATTCACACTCATAGTTTCTCCTCAAAGGGATATCAGAAATTTTGGGCCAGCGTCTAGCGATCGAAGAAACCTCGACCGCCGTTGCCGCCGAGCAACTTGGGAACGCAAGTGAAGGCGCGCGCAATGATTGATACGCGGGATGTGTGAATCGCAGATGAATATGGAATGAAATCTGTTTTTATGGCATGTCTTTTTCTTGTAACGCGGAAGTAGGAAAGCAGAAGAATCTATTTATTACACCGGGGAGATGACGCTTCGCTTCGGATCCCGCGGCCCAAAACAAGTTCGGTGCGAATTTTGAAATTAAGGACTTGGCACCGGCGGAATCACCCGGATTGTGCCCATCATGCCGCCATCTTCGTGCTCCAAAAGATGGCAATGATAGACGAACGTGCCTGTTATCTTCCGATCTCTGAAGTCCATGCGCAATTTGACGCTAGGATAGCTGGGGCTCTTGCCGTCCCAATAGGCCACGTTGACCGTATCGCGGAGAAATGGCTCGTCAACCGGAACTCCATTCCAATCGAGCAGCATGAAATGGATTTGATGGATGTGGAACGCATGCAATTCCTGGGATCGGTTTTCGATGATCCAATCCTCCACGTCTCCCTGGCGGACTGTGATATTGGGAGCTGAAGAGGCGGGATCGAACGGCGCGGGGGGCTGGCCCTCCACGGTGATGAAAAACACGGTTGGGCTATTCGGGTCCGCGGGATTTTGAGGCTTTTCGGAAAAGTACAGCTTGCGCACGCGCACGGGCGCGACATCCCGGAGCGCGGCGGGACTTTGCCGGCGCAGCGGGGTTGGAGCGGCAGCAAGTTTGAAGCGCGGCTCGGGAGCATCCGCCACAGCCACGATTGTCGCGAGTGGACGCGAGGGATCATTTTCCCCGGCTGGGCCAGTATCCACGCCGCGCGTCATCAAAGTCGCGTGGGCTCCGAGCGGCGGGCCTTTCAAGATGAATTCGACCCGGCCTGCGGGAGGCACCAGGATGTGAGTCTTCCACAAAAGGCCGCGGCCGCCGACGCCGTTATCGTCGATGGGCACGCCGTCTAGGGCGGCGACACCCAACGGCTGCGGCGAGGCGTCGTATAAGACTTGCAAGTCCACGTATGTGATTCCAGATGCATTCAAGACGCGCCACAATTCGCGCGCGGCGGGCTTCATTTCGACGAGAGCCGGTTTGTAATCGGGAAAAGCCACTGGCACAAAATTGAGGGACAAATCTTTTGCCGGCTTTCCGCCGTCGGTGCCGGTGTTCAGGATGTCTCCCTCGGCATCGCGCAAAGTTACGGTGTGCGGCGCGGAATCGGGCGTTGTGGGCTGCGCGTCTGGATTGATCAAATCCTGATCGCGAATGACGAGGACACGCTCCGGAAGACCGGCCAGTTGCGGAGTGACACGCTCGATTCCTTCCACAATCAGCGCTCCAGAAGCTCCGCCCAGCACTTGCGCTTTCGAAAAACCGTGAAGGTGGGGATGATACCAATAGAGGCCCGGTGGCTGGTCGTCAGGAATCCGAAACCGATATTCGAAGGGTGCGGCGGAAGGCCCAACGACTGTATGAAGGACATCATCCTGGTGACAAACCGGCGGAATCATCAGTCCGTGAAAATGCAGGTTTGTCGACGATGCCGTCATTTTTGCTTCCGAGCAGGAGTCCGGCTGCATTTGCATGGGAGGTCGAGACCGAGAGCCGTGGGGGGAATCCGGCGCTATGTCATTCTCCAGATTCAGGATCAAGGTATCGCCGGGATTCACGCGCAGCGTAGGCGCCTGGGCGCCGTCTTTGGAGATGTAGCAGTAGCGGATGCGCCCTTGGGAGTCGACGGCAGTCAGGAACTTGAGTGTGACTTTTAATACGCCATGGTCGCTAGTAACGTCTTCTGGCTCGGATGCCCTGCTTCCCGCGATGGGTCGCGGGCAGATTTCAGGAGTTATGCTTTTCGCAAGCGCGGAGATATGTACCCACAGGAATACGGGGATCAGAGCAATCAGGATTCGGACCATCCGCGAGTAGGCGCACATCTAAAGGAAGCGTAGACGGGCATTATTGGGGGGATGTGAATTTCAGGTGACGGTTTCTTTACACGGATATGACGGCATTCTTTGCATGCGCATGGATGTGGGGCCTCGCGGTAGGGACTCTTTCTTACCCGGAAGTTCCCGGCATGCCGCTGGGGTGGAGGATGGTGACGTAGACCAGGACGAGGGTGAGAATGATCACGGCGACGGCGGTGACCCATGCGACGACATTAAATGTGGGCGTGTTGACGAAGTCGCCCATCAAATCGCGGCGGTTGATGAGCAGGAGCATGAAGATGAGGACGACCGGGAGCCAGACGCCGTTGCCCACTTGAGAAAGGATCAGGATTTTTTCCAGCGGAGCATGAGGGATCAGGATGATCGCAGCGCCCACGACAATCATTCCGGTGTAAAGGCTGTAAAAAATAGGTGCGTCATTAAATTTGTGGTCGATGCCCGCTTCAAACCCCATGCCTTCGCAAATTACGTGAGCGGTGGAGAGAGGCAGGATGGAGGCGGCAAAGAGAGACGCGTTCAACAGGCCAAACGCGAAGAGCATCGCGGCCCATTTTCCGGCCAGGGGGACGAGGGCTTGCGCCGCTTCTCCGGCGTCATTGATTACGTGATGGCCGGAAACGAACAGTGTTGCGCCCGTGCAAACGATGATGAAGAAGACGATCACCATGCAGCTTACACTGCCGAAGAGCACGTCCATGCGGGCCTGGGCATACTGGCGCGCGGATACACGCTTCTCCACGAAACTCGCTTGCATGTAGAAAAATTGCCACGGCGCAATAGTGGTGCCGATCAAGGCGGTCAGCATGAGGAGATAACCGCCCTCCAGATGCATGGTTGGAATCACCGTGTCTCGCGCCGCCAGGAGCCAGTCCGGCTTGGCCAGAAACGCGGACGCCACATAGGAAAGATACAGAACGCAAGCCGCCAGGAATATTTTTTCGACCTGGCGGTAGGTTCCGCGGAGGACGAGAATCCAGACGGCCAGCGCGGCAAGCGGGACGGAGATGTACTTGGAAATATGAAAAAGCTGCATGGAGGCCGCCACGCCAGCAAATTCGGCGCAGACGTTACCCATGTCCACCACCAGGCCGGCAAGGATCAGAAAAAAAGTCGGACGGAAACCGAACTCTTCGCGGATGAGATCGGAGAGGCCCTTGCCCGTGACGACGCCCATGCGGGCGCACATTTCTTCGGTGACGTAGAGCGCAATGGTCATGGGAATGAGCGACCAAAGAAGCGCGTAGCCGTACATCGCGCCGGCCTGCGAATACACCGAGATTCCGCCGGCGTCGTTGTCGACATTGGAGGTGATGACTCCCGGGCCGACCACGGCAAGAAACAGCAGCAGGCGGCGGCGCCAGAAGCGTGTCCGCTTGCCCCAGTCCGAAAGGCGAACGCGCCAGGGTTCTACCCAGCCGGGGACGAGCTTCCAACGTGTGATGAGCGCGGGAGTTTCCGGCGCTTGTTTTTCGTTTTCGGGTTTTCCAAGTACGGCCATTTGTAGAGACCCTTTGCCTGTCCGCCGCGGCGGACGGAAGCTACGCAAACCAAATCCGAAGCGCCACTCCGAATTTCAATTTCATCAACGGTTACGGATGCGCGAGACCACGTCATCCACTTCGATCGCGCCGATAGGACGGCCGAGCGCGTCCACGACGGCCAGGCTGTGCAGATTGTACTTGTCGAAAAGTTCAAACACTTCCTTGTCTCCCGCGTCCGGGGGAATCGAAAGCAAGGGCTCCATTTTCAAGGATTCCATGCGTTCGTCCGGCGCCGCGAACAACAAGCGTCCCAAAGAGACAGCGCCGGAGAATTTCGCTGTCCCGTCGATCAGAAAGACGGTATCGAGGCGCTCAACGTCTACGTCCATTTCGCGAATCCAGGCGACGACCTCGTCGCGCGTGGCCGCCTCGCCGACGTAGATGAAATCGGTATTCATCATTCCGCCGGCCGAGTTTTCCTCAAATTTAAGCAACTCGCGCACTTCGCGCGCTTCCTCGCCCGGCATCTCGCTCAGGACGTCGCGCGACCTTTCCGGCGTCATGTCCGCAATCACGTCGGCAACCTGGTCGGGGTCCATTTCCTCGAGAATGTCGGCGGCTTTCTGGGGAGCCAGCGTTTCGACGATCTGAGTGGTCAAGCGTTTGTCCAACTCGGCGAGGGCCTCGGCGGCGGTCTCCTCGTCCAAAGAGGCGATGATCGATTGGCGCTCGAACGGCGACAGGTCTTCCATGATGTCCGCCAGGTCGGCAGGGTGCATGCGTTCGAGTTTCTGATGCGTGATGCGGAGCTTTACTCGGCGCAGTGGGTCCGTCTCGATCAAATTGACGAATTCCCAGGGAATGACGCGCGTGGGCAGCTTGGTCGCCAGACCCTGCACCAAGCCGGGTGAGGCGATGCCGTGCAGGAGACGACGCGCGGCGCCTGTTAAGCCCACGTCCACCTGGGTGACGCGCAGTTCGACCGTGCCGTTGATGCGCTGCTCGGCAATGTCAATATCGTTGACTCGAACCACTTTTCGGCCGCTGGTATCGATGATTTGCTGGTCGAGCAAGTCCTTGCGCATAGCCAGCCACGCTTCATTGGGCTGGTAGTGTTCGAGGTCCTTTTCTTCCACGTTCAGGCGGATCACCCCGGGGGCGACAAAGGCGATGTGGTCGTAACGCACGATCAGGGGAAGGAATTTCCCCCGGCCAAGGAGGACACGGGCCACACGGTTCGGCTGGTCGGCGGGCTCGATAAACAATTCGTTGATCTGGCCGACGAAATGGCCGTCGCGATCGTAGGCTTCTCCGCCCAGAAGATCGGTAGCGTGCAGCATTTTGCCTCCTTTCCCAAGCTCTCGGGTTGTGGACAACTACATCCCTGGAGCTTGTATTGATTACGATGTGGCGGGCGCGGCATCCTGGCCCGCTAACGCATAAATTCGCGTAAATGGCTGGTTACGGCGGGAACTTTTTGACTTGAAACCCGCAACCAGGGTGTAGCCCGGCCGCGGGTGGCGGAAAAACCGGGTCTACCCGAGGCCTTTACTACTCACTTTTAAAGCACGGCGAAATTGCGTTTCGGCGGCAGTACGCCGGGCCATTTTGAAACATCGTGCCGCCGATCGATTCCTACTCGGAAATGGTTCTAGCTTTTCGGATTCGTTCATGGCCACGCAAAAAACTCCATCCCAGTAGGTAAACGGTGTTCAAATCTTTGTCAAGGAAAGAGTGTGTGTTAACGCGATTTTTTTGTTGTCGGAAAGAGCATGTCGCCAGGTCTCAGGCCTCGGCGGCGGCAAGCGGCGAGATAGAGCGAGCCGTAGGTGTCGGTCATGTAGTCATTGCGGGCATACCCGAGGAGACGGGCGCCGCGGTCAATGCCTGCGACGGGGCCCTCCAATTCGAGGTAAGTGCCCACGGGGGTCTCATCAAGTTCGATCTTTAGTCCACGGACACCCGGGAGTGCATAGGTGGTCCGAAATTTTTCGTAGCGGAATACCGGATGCAATCCGAGGGCGCGAAGAATCCTGGCCAATTCGTCTGCCCCGGCGACCAATACCTGGGCTTCTTCTTTGATTTTGAAATGACTGTGGGTATTTGAACGTCTGCTAGGTTCCATTGCGTTGCGCGATAAGGAAGGACCTTTGTAGGTCAGCAAGGCTGCGGCGTTTTCTTTTGGGCGTCTCTTTCCAAGACTCAGAGCAGGCTGCTCAGTACGGATGCGGATGAGCTGGCCGCGGCGCCTCAGATCGAGTCGCGGCGTGTCGTACAGGGTGTTGAATTCATAGGTGCACTGCGTGATTTTGCGTGCGCGGAGGCGTTTTAGGCGCCTGCGAAGCGCGGCGAGGTCAGGAACGCGGAGTTTGATTTCGATTTCCTCGCGATGTTTGGGCCCTGGCATATTGTAGGCAGTATACGTCGAGACCCTTTCTGAAGCTTGCTTGTGGGCCTTATGGCGGTAGGCTAGTTTCCTGCGCGCGAGCCGCATGTGTCGCCCCTGACGGGGCTTCCAATTCTGGGTCTGGAAGCATTCCCACCGCTGACGCGGTGGGCTACGATCTGCCGCCCCTCCGGGGCTTTTGGGCAGACGCAATTCGATCTTTATGCGATTCAGTTGCTCGACAGGAGAGAAGGTGGCGCGGTATAAACTTTACTGTTGCTGACCGGCGTCCAAATCCCGGCGGGCTCCCAGATTGGCCCGCACGCGGTTCCGGCGCTCCATTCGACATGACTGAACCAGCCACACCGCTGATGCGGCAGTATCACTCCATTAAGGGACGCTATCCGCATGCGCTGGTCCTGTTTCGGTTGGGGGATTTCTACGAGCTGTTCTACGAGGACGCCATTGCGGCGTCGCGGGAACTGCAGATCACATTGACCTCACGGAATCGAGAGCGCGGCGAACCAGTGCCGATGTGCGGGGTTCCCTATCATGCGGCGGAGGGATACATCGCGCGCCTCTTGCGCGCGGGCTACAAGATTGCCGTGTGCGATCAGATGGAGGCGCCCGGGCCGGGGAAGAAACTCGTGCGGCGCGAGGTGGTTCGCGTCATTACGCCGGGAACTGCCACCAGCCTCAATGTTCTCGAGCCCAAGGAAAATAATTATCTGGCGGCAATCTCCCGATCGGCTGGCGGATCGCCCATCGGGTTTGCCTATGCGGATGTCACTACCGGCGAGTTTCGCGCGGCGGCGTTTTCCGGGAGCGACGCGGAAGAAAAATTGCGCGATGAATTGCACCGCTTGAGGCCGCGTGAAATTCTTATTCCACGGCAAGCGAGTTTATTTGCCGCGGCAGCCGGGGCCGACGGTGAGATTAGCGGTAGTTCGCAGGCGGCGCGGCCGGAGATTCGCGAAGGCGTTGAGACGCGGATTGACGAATGGGTCTTTCGGTTCGACTACGCCGAACGGATGCTGCGGGAACAATTCGGTGTGGCGACGCTGGACGGATTCGGCCTCGCGGGGCATCCGCAGGCTGTCTCGGCGGCTGGCGCAGTAGTGCATTACTTGCGCGAAACCTCGGCCATGGACGCCGAAAATGGGAATCATTCCGGCGCGTCTCTCGGGCATCTCGACCGCGTGCGGTATTACGAGCAGGCGGATGCGCTGGTGCTCGATGTCGTTACAGTCCGCAATCTGGAACTGGTGGCGCCGATTTTTTTCGACGATGGCATGCGCGGCGCTTCCCCGACTTTGCTTTCCGCGCTGGACGAAACGACTACGGGCATGGGAGCGCGGCTTTTGCGGCAATGGATCTTGCGCCCGCAGGTGAATCGCGAGGAAATTCAAGCGCGTCTGGACGCCGTGCAGGAGCTCAAGAACCATACGGTGCTGCGCGAAGAGATTCGCCATAACCTTGCCGGCGTGCAGGATCTGGAACGCCTCGCGGGACGCGTGACGCTGGGCGTGGCCTCGCCGCGCGACCTGCTCGGGCTGCGCCAATCTCTGGCGCGCGTTCCCCTCTTGCGAAAATATTTGGAGAAATGCCCGTCGGCGCGGCTTTGCGCATTGCACGCGGAAATGGATGAATTGGCAGACGTGCGCGAACGGATCGAATCGGCGCTCGCGGACGATCCCCCGGCGCTGGCCTCCGATCCGGGAGTGATTCGCCGCGGCTACGACAAGGAATTGGACGATTTGCGAGAACTCTCGCAGCACAGCAAGCAGATTATTGCGGCGATGGAAGAACGGGAACGGAAGCGCACGGGAATCGGATCGCTCAAGATTCGATTCAATCAAGTGTTCGGCTACTACATCGAAATATCCAACCCGAATTTGCATCTCGCGCCCGCGGATTTTGAGCGCAAGCAGACGCTCGTGAATGCGGAACGCTTTACGACGCCGGAGCTGAAGGAATATGAACGCAAGGTTTTGGACGCCGACGAACGCATTTCCGAAATCGAGCGGCGGCTGTTTTCCGAGCTGCGTTTGTGGATCGGGGCGCAAGCCGCGCGGCTTCGGCGGACCGCGGCGGCGATC
>DATNIO010000275.1:0-7793 GCA_035604385.1 Verrucomicrobiia bacterium
ACGTTTTTCCTGCCCGACCCGGATACACGCGTACAAAATTTCAGCGCGCTCCCCAACGGGCCGTTTCCACTCGCGGGGCCAAATCTCCCTTACGATTCCTATACCGGAGACACGACTCACCGGCTGTTCGAAATGTGGCAGCAATCGGACTGCAACATTGCAAACGCCACACATCAAAATCCCTCGGGATGCTTGAGCGATCTCTATCCTTTCGTCATCACCAACTATACGAATCAGATCGATAACTTCGATAACCCACCGGCGTTTGACGACAATGGCGGCGGAAATTCCATGGAGTTCTATAACGTCCAAAAGGGAGACGTTCCCGTCCTGAAGGCCCTCGCCGACGAGTACTCCATGAGCGACAACTATCATCAGGCGGTAATGGGCGGCACCGGCGCGAATCACGTGATGATGGGCACCGGCGACGCGATCTTCTGGTCCGACGGAAATGGAAATCCCACGACTCCGCCTTCGCACATCGCCAACCCCGATCCACTTCCCGGCAGCGACGACGTTTACACCGTGGACCTGGGATTCGACGGCAACTTCACCGAATGCGCAGATCCCACGCAGCCCGGCATCAAGCCCATTCGGGACTACTTGAAATCACTTCCGTACCGTCCCGATCCGAATTGCAAGAACGGCCACTTCTACATGGTCAATAACGATAGCCCGGGATTTTTGCCGGACGGCACTGTCGACACGGCCGGGATCGCCAAGGGCGGTTCAGTTCCGCCGACGAATGTGCGCACGATCGGCGACGCGTTGAACGACAAAGGAATCTCGTGGGCTTATTACGGAGGAGCGTACAACGCAGCGGTTGCGCTGCAACACAATCCGACGACCACCGATCCATCCGTGTTAGTCGGCGCGGCCTACTGCAACATCTGCAACTTCGAATCGTATGCGAATTCCATCATGGGCGATGCCACGCAACGCGCGGAGCACATCAAAGACGCTACCGATTTCTTCGCCGCGATTGACGACAGCACTCTGCCCTCGGTCTCCTTCGTCAAGCCCGACGGACTTCTGGACGGCCATCCCGCGTCGTCAAAGTTCGATCTATTCGAAGGAATGGTCAAGAAAATCGTAGATCACCTGAAAGCCAATCCGTCACTGTTTGCCGAAACCGCTCTGTTCATCACGCTGGACGAAGGCGGCGGTTTTTACGATTCCGGCTACATCCAGCCGCTGGACTTCTTCGGCGATGGGCCGCGGATTCCGATGATCGTGGTGTCGCCGTTCAGCAAGGGAGGCCACATCAGTCACACGTACTCGGATCACGTCTCGATTCTCAAGTTCATCGAGCGCAATTGGGATTTGAAACCGTTAACGCACCGCAGCCGCGACAATTTCCCAAATCCCATCGCCCGCGAGGATGATCCCTACGTGCCGCGCAATAGTCCGGCCATAGGCGATCTCTTCGACCTCTTCAACTTTGGCCACGACCGTGACGGAGACGACAGCGGCCGCTGAGGAGTGATCCACACCCAACAAAAAGGGCGGCCCATTGGCCGCCCTTTTTTAATTGTGCGGTCGTTCCCGGCTTGTGGGAAGGGTGGGGATATCGACCATTCTTTCGGCGCTGTCGGGGAGGGGCTTGCCGCGCCCGCACTTCGCCTTGCATTCGCCTAGGATACGGTAGAAAAATCAAAAAAACCGGCACAAGGAATTTATAACAAGGGGTGAAGTGTCCCGATTGTTTATGCGCCGGTGGCTTGTTTTCAGGCACTTACGCCGAAAACAATATTTCGGTGTCCCGATTGTTTTTATTCGCTTTTTGTTCGCTATGTTGCAGGACGATATGCCCATCTGCCGCTGCTGCTTCGGTCTTTTTTCAGCCCGCAATCCGGCCGCGCGAAGACGCTTTGCTAAAGAAAAGGCATCCCTGAGAATCCGGGATGCCTTTTCCCGCAATCAATTTGCGATGAGTTACTCGCCGCCGGCTACTGTTGGGATGTACCAGTCTTCGGGGGCTGAGATTTCTACGCCGCTGACTTCGGTGCGGACGCGGATGCGGCGCAGGCCCGGTTTCTTGGCCGGCTTGTCGAGGGCAGTGACAAGGTACTGATTGTTGAGCACGAAGTTGAGTTGCTTCAGGAACGGCGCATACGCGATCGGCGTCTGCGTGCCTTGGAAGAAGGATTCACCGCCGGTCTGGTCCGCGAGCTTGGAGAGATTGCCCTGGCCGAGGCTGACGCGGAAGAAATTGCGTCCGGCGCGGCCGACGCCGCGGGCGTAGATAGTGTGGATGATAAAGCCCGACTTTTGTGCGTGCTCGATGGCGGTATCGAGATCCGGGCTTTCCGGAATATCGCCGCGGAAGCGGTCAATGCCGTCGGCGACGAGCAGCATCTCACGGCGAGCTCCGCTCGCGGGCCAGCGCTTCATCAGGTCGATGACGGAAAGATAGTCGCTGGAGTAGGCGTCAACGTTGCCGAACGGGATGCGTATGGCCTTTGCCGCGGCTTCGTGGTCGGTGGTGAAGTCCTGCTCGATCTTCACCGTTCCGTTGGCGGCGTAGAAGACGGCGACGCGAGCGGAGGACGGCATCTCCTTGATGAAGTCCTTGATGTCGTTGAGTTGCAAATCGAGGTCGCTGCTGGTCTCTTCGTCAATGACCACGGCGAAATCGAGAGCGCCGCGCTCGCCTTGCGCGGGCGTCCATTCGGAGACCGTGAGGCGCTCTTTGCCGTCGTAGACCTGAACGTCGTCGCGAGTCACTTTCGGCGGCTCGGTGAAATTCTTCCCGATCACCGTGACGACGGCGCGAACCGGGACCGTCGCCGAAGGATTTTGCTGCTGAGCCGGGAGCGAGAATGCTCCCAGAAGAATAAATAAAGGTCCAAGAATAAATTTTGTTAACCGTATGAAGTTTCGCATATGAGCCTCCAATTAGAATTCCTCCTACATATAGGACGCGCAACAATTCACGGGAGTTGCAAAACGCTGTGGGGGGCATCAGGGCACGCGCAGGCGAATGCGACGATCGGCCCAAGGGAGTCGTTAGGGAAAGTGCGGGCCAGCGGAAGAGCCAAGGCTCCAGTCGAGGGGGAGGCGGCGAATATCCCCGAACTGGAGCCTTGAGGCCCTGAGGAGAGAAGCTGTCAGAGTGAACGAAGGAATAGAATCAGATTCTGCTTGTCCTTTCGCGCCAGGCCTTCGAAGTTGTTGATGACCTGATTGGCCTCGCTACCGTGACTTTTGTGAGCTTTGATGGCTTCCACGAGGTTGGAAGTGCGCCCGTCGTGCAGGAAGAAGATGCGCTGTCCCACACCCCACAATGGCGCAGTCCTGAATTGACTACCGGTCGCGGCACCCTGAGAGACGTTGTCGGCCAAGCCAGAGCCCATATTGTGGAGGAGGAAGTCTGAGAAAGCGTTGACCTGCACGTTGGATTGTTGGGTGATTTGCGAGAGCGCGCCGGTGTTGATAGAAGGAGTGTGGCAGAAGGCGCAGCCGATGTTGTTGAAGGTCTGCGCGCCCGCTTGGGTTTGCGCGGTCGGCGGCGCCGGAGTGGGAGGAGCCGAGAGCCGCGCGAACATGGAGAAATTCACGACGTCAGAGGAAAACCCGGACGCCGGGAAGGATGAAGTAGTGGGCATCGTCATGTTCGTATCATCTTCCGGAGTGCCGTTAAATTGGCAGCCCGGAGTGGTGTCGCGTTCGTTGGGGAAGAGCTCGTTGGTGACGCCTTGCTCGACGTTGTAGGCTTCGCCGGCGAAGATCAGCAGGGATTTGTTCTGCGCCTTCCAGCCGAAGCGGGTGATGGAACCATCGTTGCCGGAGTGATTGGGAGTGCCCGCGATACCGAGCTGAGCTTTTGTAGCGGCATTGGCTCCAGCATTGGCCAGAATGGATGCGTCTGAGATGTCTTCGACCAGACCGGCGCCGAAAACAGGCGTGGGGATGCGGAAGATGACGTTGTTCTGCGCCAGAGCGCTGGCGAAGTCCGGTTGCGGATCTGTGCAGCCTGGAGCGTCGCTTCGTCCGGCGATGGTGAAGAGATCGTGCACGCCGCCGTCCGGTGTGCCGTCCGGTTTCTGAATGAAGCGTGCTTCGCGGACCGGCCCATTCACGAGGATGAATTCGGGAAGCTGGTTCTTGGCGCCGTCGAGATTAGCGAGGCTGAACTGGGGATTTACGGCAGGACTGGAGCCGCCGACGGCGGGTTGAGCATGGCAAGAGGAACAGCTATTGGAATTGAAGCCCGGCCCCAAGCCGACGCCTGTTTCGCCAGCGATAGTGCCCGAAACCGAGTCCACTTCCTGGAATCTGAGCTGCGCAGCAGTAAACATGTCCTGATAAGTTGACGACAGCCCGTCGCGAGGACCGCCCGCGGCAGCAGCGCCGCCGCGCACGCCCGGGTCCAGGATATCGGCGGTGGAGGCATCTTGAGAGATGGCTCCGGCCGATGCGATGGAAACTGCGAGAGCAAAGAACAACAACGATAGACGCTTCGTGACAAAGAACTTCATTCGCTGCTTCATGAATGTCCCCCCAAGGTATTCCGCGGGTTGGGTGCGGGAGAAAAATCAGATTGTGATTTTGCCGAAAAGCTTGCTGCCCGCCGGCGCCAGGGTGGGGAGGCCCGTTCGTCCTTTTGCTCGGCCGCGAATGCGTGGTGGGTAGCGGCGAGCCCAAGAGAGCGCGTCGTTCCCGAATTCTGCGTGACGCGACCTTTTATTCGCTGCGTAAAGTATGCCTATGGAAATTTGGATACTACTGTACCCGAGTGCCAATTAAGGTCAGGACCTCGAGCTACCCTTGCGGGGGAACGCTCCTCTGGCGTGGATAAATATGGAAATCAAAATCGTGCGCGACGCTGCGAATAATCTCGGCGCGAAGCGCGGCAGAAAACGGAGCGATCAGATTAACCGGAGCCGTTGCGGCGCGTGCAGACTAGCAGAAGCGCCAAGGCTCCAACCGAGCGGTCCGGCGTGAGGCGCCGAACACCCTCGAACTGGAGCCTTGAGGCCCTGAGGAGAGAAGCTGCCTCCAGCACGCGATCAGAGCGAGCGGAGGAAGAGGATCAGGTTTTGCTTGTTTTGGCGCGACAAGTTTTCAAAGTTGTTGATGACCTGGTTGGCCTCGCTGCCTTGACTCTTATGTTCGCGGATGGCTTGAACGAGGTCCGAAGTGCGTCCATCGTGCAGGAAGAAAACTCTCTGTCCGACGCCCCACAATGGAGCGGTGCGGAACTGGTCCGGACCGGCATTTCCCTGGGATATGCCGTCCGCGAGTTTTCTACCCATATGATGAAGCGCCAAATCGGAAAAGAGATTGGCCTGCACCTGGGATAGACCCGTGGTGATGTCCGACGTCGTCGTGGTCATTGAAGGCGTGTGGCAGTTCGCGCAGCCAATGTTTGTGAACGTCGCGGTGCCCGACTGAATTTGGGGCGAGCATCCACCTCCGGTGCATGCGGGAGTCGGCTGATCCAGGAAGCGCATAAAATTCGCGAAGGCGTTCACGTCCGAAGGCACTTGCGTCGGGTCCGAGTTCTCGAACACGGTGCGGTCTTCGGGGGTGGAATTGACAAGGCATCCCGCTGGAGTGGGATTTGGAGGATAGCCGCGCTCGTTCGGGAAGAGTTCATTCGTGACGCCCATCTCGACGTTATAGGCCTCGCCGGCGAAGATGACCAACGATTTGTTCTGAGCCTTCCATCCGAATCTGGTGATGGAGCCATCGTTGCCGCTGCGATTCGGAACGCCCGCGATTCCCAACTGGGGACTCGCGGAAGCTCCCAAATTGGCCATGATGGTCGCCTCGTCGATATTCTCGATCAGGCCTGCGCCGAAGACCGGGGTGGGAATGCGGAAGCTGAGATTGTTGTTCGCAGCCTCGGCGGAAAAATCAGGTTGCGACATGGCGCCCGTAGGACAAGTGGGCACATCAGTCCGCCCCGCAATCGTGTACAAGCCATGAACGCCGCCGTCGGACTTGAAGCGCGCCTCGCGGACGGGACCATTCGCCGTGACGAAGAAGGGGATGGAGTTCTGCCCGCCCATGTACTGGCCCACGGTGAATTGGGGATTCTGTCCGACGTTGGGATAGGCATTGACGCTCGGGGAAGATCCGCCGATCGCGGGCTGGGAATGGCACGAGCCGCAGGAATTGCTGTTAAAGGTCGGTCCGAGGCCGCCATTTCCGGGTGAAGTGTTGACAACATCTTCGACTTCGGTGAACTGCCCCTGGCCGTTGGTGAAAAATGCCATCTGCGGCGTGCTCACGATTGATTGAATCGGGTTACCCGCGCCGATGGAGCCGCCGCGGGGACCCGGGTCAAGAGTGTCAGAAGAGGATTGTTGGCCCAAAGCTCCTGCAGTGGCAATGCTGAGCGCGAGAACGAAAAGCAGAACAGGCAACTTCTTTAGAACGACGATCTCGATTCTCTGCTTCATGACTGTCTCCCCGAGTCTTCCCGGGCTCGATCCTGGAGAAAAACCAAATTGTGCTGTCGCCGGAAAGCCTGTTTGCCGGGCCTGTGGTGGGCAGGTCCGTCTTTATGCCGACCGAAAAGGCGCGAACACGCTGGGGAAGGCGCAGGCCCAAGTGAGCGCGTCCTTCGGCGATTCATTCGTGGCGCGACTTTCGTTGGCTCGCAAAGTATTCCGATGACATTTTGGATACTACTGTACTGAGGTGTAAATTAGGGTCAGGGACGCTGCGCTGCCCCCGCGGGGGAGTACTTCGTAGTACGAGCGCAGCACGGTGATAACAAACGAATCGCGAAAGTACGGGGAAGGAAACGCGGAGAGCCGTGCGCGAGAATGCAGAGCGCGCCTGCGAAAGGAAAGGAAACGGGGAGCTTAGGGCGATCGGGGCTTTGAAGGAGCGGGAGGAGGATTCGCGGCCGGCGCCAAGATGCTGGGAGTGTCGGGTTTCACTGGCGTTACATACTGCACAATTACGGAGATGCGGCGGTTGGCGGGGTCTAGGGGAGCTTGCGGGCGGCGGAGCATTTGATCGGCGAATCCGCGAACTTGCGAGATTTGATCGGCGCGCAGACCGTTGGCCTGCATCACGCGGCGGGCTGAATTCGCGCGATCGGCGGAGAGCTCCCAATTGGTGTACGCGCTGCCGCCGCCGTAGGGCTTGGCGTCGGTGTGGCCTTCGATGCAAATGGCGTTGGGGAGATTGCCGAGCTCCTGCGCGAGTTTGATGAGCATGTCTTGTCCATCGGCGTTTAATTTCGGACTGCCGCTATCGAAAAATGTGCCGTTCGAAGATTCGAGGAGGTCGATGCGCAAGCCTTCGGAGGTTACGGTCATCTCGATGTGATCTTTCAGCTTGTCGAAATTGGGCATGCTCTTGAGCGATTTTTCGAGGCCTTGCTTCAACCTCTCCATGGCCTCAGGAGCCAGGACGAAGCGATCGGAAACCCCGGGCTTGTCGCTGGCGGGCTTGGTGGCGGTGCCGTTGGGATCGCGGAAATAGCCGCCGACGGCTGCTTGAATTTTGGGGCTCTGGTTCAGGAGCCAGAGAACAATGAAGAGAGCCATCATGGCGGTGACAAAATCGGCGTAGGCGACTTTCCAGGCGCCGCCGTGATGGCCACCGTGGCTGATTTTTTTCTTGATGATGATGATGGGTCGCGGTGGCGGCATGGGTGAGGCCTCGAAAAGCTACGGCGTTGAAAGTTCCTCAGGAGCGGGCTCTTCTGCGGCGACGGCTTGGGGCGCCGCGGTCCTGCCTTTGCAGTAGCGCTCGGCTTCCTCGAACGAAGGGCGAACGTGGCCGGGGATGGACCTCCTTCCGACCTCGACGGCGATGGAAGGAGCGGC
>DATNIO010000276.1:0-57854 GCA_035604385.1 Verrucomicrobiia bacterium
TCGCCCGCGTGCCCCTTGTGCGACACATTGCGGCGACTGATTGGAAAAGAGCAACCATTTAACTATACGATTGGACACTGACTAGCCCGGTGAACCCGGAGGCGGAACGAGCGTGAGGCGAATTTCGGGGCTTTCGAGGGACGAATGAAACCGTATTACGAAGAAGACGGCATCACGATCTACCACGGAGATTGCAGGGAAGTGCTGCCGTGAAAATATTCCTTGGAGATACCCGAGGCAAGGGAGTTGCTTTCTTACAAGTGCAAGGTTGGGGCCGAATGTTCGCTAGAGATCGAGCGATAGGGCCTCTTTATCCATTCGAGCGATGGGCGTTTGACAATGGAGCCTATGAAGCATGGACAAAAGGTTTGCCATTTCCAGAAACGGTGTTTTTGAAACGTCTCGATTCCGCACTGAAGATCAACAGCGATCCGACAATAGCCGTTGTGCCCGATAAAGTAGCAAGGGGAATCGAGTCATTAGAATTTTCCCTGCGATGGCTTGAACGTCTCCCGCGCTTTTGGCCTTGGTATTTGGCTGTGCAAGACGACATGACTCACTCTGCTGTGCTTAAAGTGGCGCATCTGTTCAGCGGCATCTTTCTCGGTGGTACGGATGATTTTAAGTTGACGGCGTACGGTTGGTGTAGGTTGGCGCATTCCTGCGACAAACCTTTTCACTACGGACGTGCCGGGACGCTCCGAAAAGTGCGCCACGCTTGGAATATTGATTCCGACTCTATAGATTCCAATTTCCCTCTATGGACGAAGAAGCGAATGATAACCCTCAGAGACGAACTAGCGGCACTCGAAAGAAACGAATCAGGAAGGATGCCCTATGCTGAACGAAACTCTGTTTGCTGCGAGTAGTGAGCAGATTGCAAAAGAACTGGGCATAACGGTCCAACAGGTACGTTGGGCAGAGCAATCAGCGTTGAGGAAACTAAGAAAGCATCCAGAGTTAATCGCGGCCATTCAGCAAATTGTAGTAACAGAAACGTATGAATCTTGCGGCATCGAGATCGAAGAAAAATACTGCGAGATCGCGGCCAAGCGGTTAGCGCAGAAAGTTCTAAAGTTTTAGCTTCTTTCGAGGGACGAAAAAAGGAGCAAGATGAAGCCTATAATTTGTTTGGACTTTGATGGGGTCGTGCATTCATACGCGAGCGGCTGGAAGGGTCCAAGAAATATCCCCGATCCTCCCGTAGAGGGGGCGATTGCTTTTATGGTCGACGCCCTCGCGGCGGGCTACGATGTCGTGATTCATTCGAGCCGCGCAAGATACTTCGGGGGAATTTCGGCTATGCGGCGATGGCTAAAGAAGCACGCCGGAACCCTGTGGTATGAAGGCGGATTCGAGCTTGGTATCGAAAGCGTGCGCTTCACCCGCTGGAAGCCGCCTGCTCTAGTGACGCTTGACGACCGCGCTATCCGATTCGATGGCACATTCCCCAATCCAAAAACAGCAGCATCACTCCAGCCGTGGAACAAAGCGGAGAGAATTTAACCATGCTGACCTTTCCGCTTTCAGAATCAGCGCAATTTATCGTGATCGAACCCGGTAACATTCGACGGCTAAAAGAAGGGCGTCCGCTCAAAGTGGAACTGCCGAATGGCTCCTTCGTGATGATTTCTTACGTGCCGGATATGGCCGCGTTTGTTCACGAACTTGGCCTCGATCCAAGTTGCGCGGAAGTGAACAAGGGAGTTCGGAAGGAAGTATCTGGTTTCAAATTGTCGCCCGAGCAGATTCAATCCGCGCTAGAAAAAGCGGCAAGGTGGCCGGAAGTCGATAGATAGGCTGCGAAGTTTCGAGGGACAAGGGGCAAGGATCGCGGAGAGGGGACTGGAGACTGACATGAACTGTGCATGGTGTGGCAAGGAAATCGGGCCGGGAGCGAACAATAATCGAGAACCAGAATCTTGCGGCGAAGTTGAATGCAATCGAGAAGTCAGGAATATGTATAGGCAAATGGATTCCGATGCGCGCGAAGCCGCTGAGAATGACGATTATCAAAGGTATCGCTAGAAGACGGGAGACTGACGCCATGACCGAGAAACCGCGCAGTTGGACGTTGCCAGCGAAAGAAGTGATCGAGACTCAAAAGCGAGTCTTGCGTCTCCTTCACAAATACATGAGAGCCAATTTGCGCGATGACACTCTTGTTGCGGCTGGCGGCGGACTGATGACTTGGGGCGAGCTTCGGATGCACGTTCGAGAAGCTGCGGCGCTGAAAGTGAAACGGGAGAAACAGCCATGACCGAGAAACCGCGCACGTTTGAGGAGTGGTGGGACAGTCAAACTGAACAATTTCGGAGAACTCACAGCGCATCCGATTACTTTGGCGGTTGGGACGCCCGCGACGAAGAGGTAGCCGCGAAGGACCGCAGGATTGCCGCGCTGGAAGCGTCTTGGCGTTGTTTCTTCTGTGGCGAAACATTCACGGATCGCCACGAGGCATGGTTGCACTTTGGCGAAGAAAATTGCACAAGTGACGTTCCGGCTTGCGTTGATCCTCTACGTGCAGACGAGAAGGCGCGTCTTAGTGAGTTGCGAGAAGCCGTCGAGGAAGCGCAAAAGGCCCGCAACGAACTCGCTAAGATGGAAGACTTCCAAGGCGATTATGAAGCGTTCTGGTCTGAGATTCGCTGCTGCTTCGGAGAGGATTGCAATTCCGTTTGGCTCGCTGGTGACCGATACAAGTCAGTATGGAATTTAGTCGTCGCCCTGCAAGCGCAGATCGACCGGGTGAGGGCGCTGGCTAAAGAGGTAGAAGAAATCTATCTTGAGTTAAAAGAATCAGGTGTATGGCATCGGCTTCGCGCCGCCCTGGGGGAGCCGATGTCGTTGCGGGAGGCGATTCGATCTATGGCCGATCCTGCCGTCACGCCAGAAAGGAAGCCATGAAACACGCCACCCTTCGGCAATTAAATGCAACAATGCAATCGCTCATTCCCGCGCTGTGTCTGGGAATGGGAGTGAACCTTCAACAAAGTGGCTATCGAGAGCATTCTTCCTTTGAGCAATTGTTGGGCTTCCTGCTTATCGCTACGGCATTGGGAACGACGAGATTGGGCGAGCCTGCCGCCACGCCGGATAGGAAACCATGAAGCGACCGAAGCCGAAGTTTCGAGTGGGGCAGTTTGTTTTACTCACCGACTGTAATAAGAAAGTCGAACTTATTGGCGAGCACAAATTGCTAGGAATCTGGGACTGGCGCATTAAAGGTGTCAGCATCGGGACGGCCCCAGAGCATTTGATGCGAGCAATCGCCCCACCCCCGAAGCGCGGCAAGTAGGAAAGGAAGCCATGAGCGCAGAAACGAGAGAAATGTGCCCTGCTTATCGTATGGGCCAAGGCTATTGTAAGAAAGATTGGAAACATCCTGGTGACTGTGAATTTGATCCGCCGCCGGAGCGCACCTTCACCTCCGCCGAACTGACGCTGGAGCGTGCAGCGATTGTGCGGGAGGCGGCTGGGCATACGCCTATGTATATCAAGGCTGGTCCAGACGATCCCGGTTGGCTTATTGAAAAAGGCGCATGCTCATGCGGGGGACTGGTAGCCGATGGCGTCACACCTTGGAATAAACTTTGGTCGGATCATATCCTCGCCATCTCCACCGACCAGCCCGCGCTGGACAGGCATGATGCGGAACGCGATGCAAAGATCACTGAACTATCCGACGCGCTTCAAATGGCTATGGATGATCTTGAACGAATCGTGGCCGAGCGCGTGCAGCAGGCGAAGCTGGAGGAAGCGGAGTGGTGGTTCACAAGGGTCGCTATGGCTGCTATGGGAGCAGACCCACAGGCTGAATGCCGTGAAAGAATTATGCCACTTCGCGCCGCTGCCAGCCCTGTCTCGCAACAGGCCGGAGCGCCGGAGGAGCCATGAATCAGCCAAAACTCATTGAACCACCGTCAAACGAATTAGAGAAATGGAAGCCACTGAAATCGGTCGAAGGCGTCACCGTTGGCTGGACTTGCCGGGAATGCGGGAGACTATTTGAAGCGGATCATGTGAATAGTTGCTCGCAACAGGCCGACACTGCAAAGGAGACCAAATGAACAGAGACGAGGATTATAAAGAACGCTGCGAAAGGCTGGAAGTTCAACTTGCTGGCTGCGGTGTTGCAGCTTTAGGTGGAGTTGATCCAACACAGCTTGCAAGCCCGCAATCGTATGGCTGGTCGCCAGCTTACGCTGACGTTGTGAAGTTGCGTTTGGCGTTTGAGCGGTTGGCATCTGGTAAGTCGCCAGATCAAATACTCACATAGCACCGAAAGGAACAATCACGCGCATCCAGCGCAAGAGAGGAGCCAGCTTGATCGTATGTTCTTGGAGTTTGTTTCGAGACCACATTCGAGATATGGTGCAACCAGCCCTGCAGAAGATCGTCTGCTTTTTCATCGGGCACCTTCCTATCGGGCGCCTGGGTCTGTGGTATGTTCAGCGCCAGTTTCTGGAGGACGGCGTGGAAGCCCTATGCATCCGTTGTGGGAAAAAGTATCGCTTCCATCAGGAATTGGAGGAGAATTTCTTCGCCGAGTCGCCACTGTACAAGTCGCTGCGCGATCACCGTCTCGAAGTTCCCAAAAAGGGGGAGGGCAGCAGATAATGAACATCGACCGAATCACCCGCGCGATCGAGGAAGGCGAGTGCCGCGAAATCAACGGCGTGCGCTGCTTCGTCATCGATCCACAAGCGTTCATGGCCGTGCTCGACGAAATTCCGCACGAGGCCCTGCGCGTCAACGACACCATCATCCGCCAGCATGGGCTCGAGAATTTCGAGCTGCGCCTATCCTCGATCGAGGAAGGAACGTACTTCCTGTGTACGAAGAGCGCGCCGATCCTTGACGAACTATGGAAGAAACACTTTAAGGGAGCCACCACGTGAGCGGAGACTTCGAGCCTTGGAACAATGAACCAGTACGAAGCCAGGACCAGGCGCCACCGAACCTCGCTAAGAAGTTTGCACGTCGGGACCGGATTAGTCTCCTCGTGAAGCGCTGCATATTTTGGACGTTGTTTCTATGGGCCTGCGGCTACGCGTTCCATTGGCTGTTTGTGAGATTCCAACTCTTGCCCTGATGGACGCCGACCGCCACGTCCGCACCGTAGCGCTTGTCGGCGTGGCTCTCACGCTGGCCTGGGCCGTACATCGCGCCTCGGACGACCTACATGTATTGTCAGGGTCGATCCAGCAAGCCAGCGCCTCCTACGCGCAAATTCCCACGCAGCTCGCGCCAGCCATCCAGCAGTTGAACGCAGCGACGGCCGGCCAGATCAAGACGCTTAACCGCGAGGACACCGAGGTCTTAGAGACCAGCGCGGCCGTCAAGGAATTCGTGGTACGACTCGACCATTCGCTCACGGAGGCGCCCGATGGACTTCTTCCGAAAGCTGGCCTTGACCTTGACGCTACTCGCCGGGTTCTTGACCGGAGTGCCGATACTGTTGATTCTCTGGACGGCGTGGCCCGAGATGCGCGAGGAACGGTCCAGGCTCTCACGCTTCGCGTCCAGGACCCGCGCTATGATCAAATCCTAGCCGACGCCGCGTCGTCCATGGAAAACCTGAAAGCGACGACCGCCAGCGGCGCACACGCGCTCGCCAAGACCGACGAGGGTATCACCTACGAGGTCAACCAACTGGAAAAGCCTGTAAGCAAGCTCAAGGCGGCGGTATTATTCAGCGTACGCTTGATCGGGCGTTTCCTCGGATTCTAAGGAGAAAACATGAGCATTGGCACATTTTTCAAGTCGGTGGAAGATGGAGCGGTAAAGATAGTCACTTTCGTCGTGAAGCAAATGACCTTCGCGGAAGAGGTCCTCGGCGCCGGAACGGGTAGCGCAAAGGCGAACATTGTGATTACCGCCGTGGAGAAGGCCCTGGAAGCGATGGGCGTGCCTCTTGGAACGGTCCAGACGGAACTCAAGGCCGTCGTCGATGCGGTAACCGCGCTTCTAAATAAAGCCGGAATCTTCACGAAGTAGTACAATCCTTCCGACGGCCGACGCAACGGAAGGGGAAGGCGCAAGCACTACATCCCGCGAAAAAAACGTTTCTGGCGCTGCGGACTGCGGTGAGCGGAGTCTGGGAGGGACCTCTGGTAGAGCTGCCGCGCCGGCCGTTACTGCCAAGTTCCAAACCTAATTTGATCGGCCAGCCGTTTTGCGCGGTCTTTCACCTGCGTTGCCCACTCCGAATTGAGCATTTCCACCGCGGCACGGTTCCAGTCCTGCGATTCGATGGCACTCAGCATCTTGGAAAACTTGAGCAGGCCCTCGACGCCCAGGTTATAGGCCATGTTCAGGACGGCTGCTTGGCGGACTTCATCGAGCGTCTGGTACCACGGATAGAAGGTGAGTGCGCGCGCCGCAAGCCCGATCCGATTCTTGGTGAGGTAGTCGGATTCTTCCTGGGTGATTCCCCCACCTTTGCGGGCGTCAATCAGGATCCCCGAGCCGATGGTCCAGAATCCCATGGAATCCTGGTAGGCGTGGAGAACACACCCCTCGTCGCGCACAATTTGCTGGAGCGCATCCACGTCAGTTCACCTTTGGCGGTGTTTCCGAAGTGCTGTCCAAGGCAGGGGGAACCGAACTCTTCAGGCCGGGAACGAAAGACAGGCCGCTGTCGAAGAGATAGCCCGCCATCCAGGCGACGGCGCCGCCGACGTGCAGGTCCAAGACCGCGCGCGCGATGTCCGGTAGCGGCACGTTCACGGCGTTCAGCACGGCCACGAGCTGGCCCTGCAGCCAGAGCGTAAAGAAAGCCAGCGACCATGCCGACCGGATCACGACCGTCTGCCAACGGGCCAGAAAGATGGCGACCCTTGAATTGAGCGGGCTGTTTTTCGCGCGAGCAATGGCGTCGATTTGTGCGAGGGTGTGCAACGCCATTCCCACGATAAAGAGCGAAACGGAAACCACGATTCGTGCGTGCATCTGTCCTCCTACCTTCCTCCCGGCCGAATCAGTTCAGCCGCGAGACGTTTCTTGTCGTCCGTGTCAGCCCATTCCGGCATGTTGAGCATGGCCTGGGTGCGCCGGTGGGCAATACTGATACCCTTCAGACTGCCGGCAACCCACCGCAACCCGAAAATAAGGAAGCCCGCGTTGAAACCAACCACGGCCCAAAAATCGCTTTCTACTTTCATTTTGCCAGCGTCCGCAGCACGGCAATTTTGCGTTTAAGTTCGGCGATTTCTTCCTCGCAGGCCGCCGTGAGTTCCACGAGTTTCTGCATGCGACGGCTGAAAATACCCTCGACCTTGGCGGATTCTTTCGCTTGGGAGCTGAGGTGAAGAACCTCCAAACACCGCGCGTGAAGCGCCACTAGTTCTCCGTCCGCGCGAGCAAGACGCAACTCAAACCGCTCCATCCTGGTTACTTTCTTTGCCAACAGAAGCACCTATAGTGGGGGCCCACCCTATGGCTCCCACATGACCTACTAAGTATCTTCCTGTATTGTATTTTTTCAAGGACTCAAGTGCGGGCTGGTAACCTTTGGGTTATCTTCGTTTTGGAATCTCTCCAAAAGAATCTTCCGCTGCCTTTGCCGCTGCCGCTTGGGGAACGCCGCTGCGCAGCGCGCGCTGCAAGTGAGTGAGCCCGCGGCGCGCGCGAACGCCGGCGGGCGTGGCCGGATCGATTCCGCTCTGGCGAATCACCCAATCCTGGACCTTGGGGTTTTGCAGGCTGCGCGGCAAGGAGACGCGCGAGCCCCCGATGATCACGCCTGGCACGCCGAAGATGCTCCCCATACCGAGCTTCAGCAGTCCGTAGCCGAGCGTCCAGTAGGCCCACTGGCCCATTCCGCCAGCGCTAGCCCGGTTCATGGACTCGCGGATGAGCATTTCGTCGAGCCGCTGCCGGTCCAGGCCCGACAACTCCTCGGGATCCTTGCCAAACAGGTCCCGAATCGTTTTCTTGCCGCGTATCTCGGTTGCCTTGGCCTTGCGCACTTGTTCGCGAAGCGCAACCTTTTCCTCGGCCTTGCGTTCGAGCGAGTAGGTCTTCACGTTGCCGATGTCCTCTTTCGCAGTTTTGCCCGCCTCGGCGATCTTGGCGCGTCCGGTTTTTTCGGTCTCGGCCACACGCGTTTTCTGAACCCGCTCGGCTTCGGCACTGGCTTCCTCGATCGCGGTTTGCGTCTCGAGGAGTTTGTCCAGGGGGGCAACGTCGACACCAGCCGCTTTCAGCACCCCGCGCAAGCCATCGCCAATCTCCCGGTTCTTCATCATGGCGGAAATCTTTGGCGCCATCGTCTGCGCTTCCGCGTCCGCGGCATCGAGGAAGGTGTGCACCATGTCCGAACCGATGCCGCGAACGAACTCCCGGTAATCGTTCTTGGCCTTGCGGTAGGCTTCGCCCTGCCCATTCTTTGTGGCGATCTTTTCCTGCAAGTCGGTTACGTCGTCGCGAGCCTTGAACAGCGCTCGTTTCTGCGCCGTGTCCTTCGCCGATTCTGCCGCTTGACCGAGGTCTTCCCGCACGCGGGTCAGCCGGTCGAAGTCGAGACCGCCTTCCCCGCTCATGCCGCCCACGCGCTCGTAGCCCTTTTCGAGCCATCCTGCCAGGTACTTCTCGTTGACCTGAACGGTCTTTCCGTCCGGCCCGCGCACGGTGATTCCGGCAGGAGCGCCTTCTTCGTCCGGCTCCGGCATCTTGAGCAGAGACACCGCTTTCGGTGGAATCTCGCCCGGTTCGAGACCGTTGTCCTTGAAGGCAGCTTCGACAATTCCCTGAATCTCCGGCGCGTAGGCCACGTCGCCACGGATCTGTTCGCCAATCTTGTCGAAGGGAGCCCCAACGCGGGCTTTCTCCTGGAGAAATGCCTGCATGGTGTCGGCGACGGTGCGGGCGCCGTCGCGCAGAGATTGCTTTTGAACGTCGGTCAGTTTCGCCTTGTTTTTCTCGATTAGCTCCTCAGTTTGCGTGAGGATCGTCTGGACCGCCGAGTGCGTCTGGCCGTGGATGTTTCCAATTTCTTTTTGCAGGTTGTCGCGCAGCGCGCCGATTTGCTCACGAGTCTCGGCGTCGATCGCTTGGATGTTTCCCTCGTGTTGTCTTCTGGTGATTTCCACCTGCTTGACGGTGGAAGAAACCTTGGCCGCCATGTCCTCGCTCAATCCGAAATAGTGCTGGACGAATTTCGGCATGACCCGGTGAATCTCCGAACCCCAGGAATAGGCTGTCCCCACGAAGGCGCTGAGCCCGTTGATCCGCCGCCAGAACGAATCGTACTTGTTCTCGCCCTCTTGCTGCGGGGTAAGCGCCATCTTCGCGCCCTGCACGGCAAAGTACGCTCCCGTGGCGCGTCCTGGAAAACGCAACGCGTGACGGATAATTCTAGTTGTCAGCGCTTCCACGACCGGCTCGCCGGCCTTCGCTTCTCCGATGCCGCTCAGTAATTCTGCCGCTTCGAGCGCGCCACCCGCAAGCGACGTCATCTGGGAAACCTGTTCGCTCGCACCCTTCTCCCATCCTGCGGTGTACCCGGCGAGTTCACGGTACGCGTGCTGCAAGCGAGTGTCGCCGGGCTGTTGCTCGGCGTACTTCATCAGATCCTTGGAGGAAGGAATGGGAAGCGTCATCATTCCGCCACTCACAAGCATCCCAGGCATGAACCGAACGAGCGACTCGGAAGTTTTCGGGGAGACCACGCCGGTCCACAATTTGTCCCATGTGCTTTTTTTCTCCGGTGGCATGGCCTTGGGTTGCCCGGTTTTTTTGTCCGTAGGAGGCTTGGGAACGATGGCGCGCTCCATTTCATCGAGCGTAGGCGCGGCGTTCGAGGCCTGAGCGGTAGGGACGGGCGCGGCTGTCGATCGTTTGGGAGGAGGCGGGATGCTGCCGAAGGAACCCTCATCTGCGCTTTTCCGGGCCAGTGGGTCAAAGGCCGCGTCCATCTGGTCGAGTGTGGTTCCCTGTGGCGGCATTTAGTTGTTTGAGATTTTCCAGCCCTGCGATTTCTTCTTGCTGAGGAATTGGTCGATCACCTGGTCTGTGGCGTTCGGAAACTGCGCCTTCACTTCGGTGCGGGAAATCTCCGGACCTTCGCCCGCGAGGATGCTGTCCCTCACACCTTCCACCTGGTCAAGCGAAGTCTCGTCGGTAACTTTGTTCTTGTTGGCAATCACGAAATCGATGGCGCGTTGCAGATTGTCGGCGCGATCCTGGGAGACTTGAATCTGTTCGGGAGGTCCAAGATTGGCCGACTCTCCGAGGAAGGACCGGAGGTTGTGGTCTTTGGCCCACTTTTGCTCCGTCTCGGTCAACTTGTCGTTATATTCAGTCGCGGCCTTGATTCCACCGCGCACCGCGGCAAGTTCCGACTGCATGGTGCGAATGTAAAGAGTGAGGGTGGAGTCGATTTCCTTCCGGTTGGCCGTGTCCAAAGTTTTCTTTTGGGTCGCATCCAGTTTGGCCGTTGCTGCCGCTTCCCTCCTGGATTGCAACTTCTCGCGGAGTGCCGCGCTCGCCTTGTCCCTGGCGTCCTGTCGTTCCTGGGCTTGCTTGGTTCGTGCATCGGCAGCCAATCGGTTCGCTTCAGCGCGGCCGTCCTCGTGCATTTGCCGCAGGCGTTCGCGCGCTTCCGTCCGCTCTTCCACTTTTTCCGCCGCCGGTTCGGTGACTTCCTGGGAACGCCGCTTCTCGAACGCAATTTCCTCGTTGTCGATGTCCTCCTGGGACTTCATGGTCTTGGCGCGCTTCGGTGGCAGGGGCATGTCGGCGCCGAATGTAACTCCCGCCTTCGAGGCGTCTACCCCGCCCGGCGTCGCTGCCGCCGTGGCAGCCGTGGACCGGCGCGTCGCCGCAGGGATGTCCCCAAGCGTTTGCGGCCGGGACGCAGCCTCTCCTGGAACGCGCTGTTCAAACGGGGTAGGCGCAGACCCTTGCGAAACCTTTCCGACGAGTTTCTTGAGGATGTCAAGGTGATCGCCTCCCTTCTTGCCGCCTCCCGACGTGATCTCGCCCAATTCGTCGATGGCGGCGTTCATGGCGTCGGGCGTGAGCTTTCCCGAACCGATTGCGGCCTGCAGGTAGGCCACGCGGTTCTTTCGGTCGTCCTGCTCCTGCTGATGCTCCAAGTCGATCTTCTGGAGCATTTGCGAGGAGTAGGACCCGATCAATCCACTTAAGAACCCGCCAGCCGCCATGCTGTGCTCCTATGCCGCCAAAAGTGCGATCAGTGCGCCGATGCCGGATCCCAGAGACGCGCCCGCCTGCTGCTGTTGCTGTTGCTGCTGCTGCAAGATTTCCTGCTGGTAGATGTTCGAGCTGGAGGCATTCGCCGCCGATCCAGTCGTCAGGCCCGCGAGCAGTTGATCCACGCTCGTCAGACCCTCGGCGCCAGCCACCTGCTCGGACGCGACCAGGTTGCCAATTTTCCCAGCTTCCTCGAAAGGCGCGTTTTCGAGTGCGGCTGTACGTCCGCCTCCGCGTGGAGCAAATTCATTCCCGGCAACGGCTGCGTTTTCGTACTGTGAGGTGAGACTACTAATTGCCGGCTGCAAGACTTCCATCGCCTTCGGGCCGCCAGATACGAGCGACTTGAAGAAGTTCAGGACGTCCGGAAGGCTGCCGGAAAGTTCGTTCATGCCGAATTGCGACGTTGCGATCTGCTGCGTCGTGAGCGCAGACTGCTGCGTCTCGAGATTTTTTTGCTGCTGGTTCTGGCATCCAGTCAGGAAACAGATGGCGCACCCCCTGCTATCCGATCACAGTATGCTCGCCAAATTCCTGAACCAAAAGCACGGCATCTCTTTTGCGTTCCATTCCAGCCACCTCGGCAATTCGCGCGATCCGTTCGTCCGACGTGATAGCCACATAGCCTTGAATCACGAGATGCGGCTTGAGCCCCTTGCGGAAGGTCTCATCGATCGGCTCCTTTAGTTTTGCGTAATCGACCAGTCCGGTCCAGCGCGGATCGATCTTGAACGGCCCGAGATAGGACACCATCTGGAGAATGACGGCGCCGGCGATTTCTCCCTCGGGCGTCTCGGCAACGGAAGCCATTCCCAGGTGGGTCGGAGGAACGAAGCCGCGCTCGCCCTGGAAGAATTTCCGAAGCCTCGCCCAGTCCTCGGTCGTCTGCGGAAGCAGGCCGTATCTCAATTCGTCGTTCATGCCGCAAATTATACTCCCGCCTTCAAGGATTTTTGTTGAGATAAGCGGCCAGAACCTGAATCTGCTGTTGCTGTTGGTAGAGCAGATCGTAAAGCCGCGTGATGGCGTCGTAGACGTTTTGAGTGTCGCGATCGCTGCTGTTGGGAAAGTTTGGATACCACCGCTGTGGCGCAACGGGAAGGCTGATCGGATTAGGACTCGCAGCAGCCATAAGTCAGATCGTCATTGCGGACAGTTGGTGATCGGCAGATAAATTCTGGTCCTCCCAAGACGGTACCATAAACCGGACGAATCCGCTTTTATCGGTCGCGGTGTCCAATTCGGCTTGCGTTCTCCCCTCAGTAGTACAAGTAGGGAACAACCCTTAGTGAGTAGTGGGTACAGATCTTCCTCTTCCATGATCTGGGAATTATATAGTTGACTCCCTCACCATTCATGTGCTAACTCGTTAATTTCACCGCTCTCGATTGCTACGAAAAGTGCCTCATTGTGCTCCTCACACTCTCGGCACATGTAGTGACCGTCTCCGCTACATTGACCAGTTCCAGCACCATAAGTGCATGGTGTGAACACGTCGCAAGGATAATCTGTGTCCCGAATGTGTGGTTGCCCTACAATGTGCTCACAGAATTGCCGCCCTCGATAAAACTCACCTTCTCCCATTTTCAACTCACTCACAACAAGTGTCCTCTTTTCATGTTGACTCCCTTGATTTCACGGCTTGTGCTTGCCTTCTCCGTGGCATTTCCAGCACTGACTATCCGAAGAGTGAGACGGTCCTTGAGAGATAATTCGTCCGCGTCCGCCACATTCCATGCAAAACACTTTCTCTTTTTCCTCCGCAAACAATCGTTTAAGTCGTTTAAATTCAGACTCCATCGGATTGCCGCTCGGAACCGGAAATGCCATTCCGTAATTGTCGTGCGAGATTTTCACGTCATCGGCAATTTGACGTACCTGATCCCGCGAGGCCAACACTCCCGCTGATTCACAAGCGTCAGAAATACATTCGAGCCAGTAATTCATCGAAGGACTATCGTGTGCCACGACAATATTATCTAAAACTTCCCTTAAAAGCGGGTGGACGTGCTCATTGCTCATTTGTATCTCCTTTGTTTACTTGCGGGAGTCATCTATATAATTCCCCATGATCTTAGCCTATCACAGGCGTCTGGACGCGCCGCTGCGAGCTGAACGGATTGATTTTTTCCCATGGTCCATCGGATCCCCACTTGCGGCCGTGCATTTCGCAGTCACGCATGACGAGCGTGAAGGGGCCATCCCCAATTAGCGACCACCCTTGCAGCCTGCCTTTGCCCGCCGGGACGGGCGTGTAAATCCGTTCGTAAACTCCGACTCCGCCGATGAGGGCGAAAAGCTGGACGTTTGAGAGGACCTGTAGATCGACCTGAACGTCGAGAACGAGGCTATTCAAATCGGAACTAAGCGATAGGATGCCCAAGAGCGCCTCCCGAACCAAACTGTACTCGCCGCCACCCTCGTTCATCAACGGGTAGGCGAGCCCGAACTGCACGGGATTCGCGAGGTCTTTGAATCCGCTCTGGCTGAACTGGCAGACCTGCGCGGCGCTGGTACCAAGCAGAATAGAATGCACGCCCGCGCCTTCCTCGCCATAGTGCAGCGTCACGAAAGGATTGTAGACGTCGACTCCCCAGGATTCGGTCTCTGTATCGTAGACGAGCGTATTGGGGATACCATTCGGGTCCGGGTAGTCGAAGTAGAGATATCCGTCCGCGTAGGAGAGGCGCCACTTGTTCGGCTGAGTCGTATCCGGCGGCAGTAGCGGTCCCCCAAAGCCGGCAGGCAGGGTTATGGAAACTCCAGGCCCTCCTTCGTGCGGAAAGAGTTTCGACCAATCGCCCAGGGTGATTGGCTTCGGCTCGCCGCCCGTCGTCTCATAAATTCCGTCTCTTCCAATGAACCAGATCTTCGGGCCCACGGCGATGCCCCACCGCGCCCACAGGCCTTTTCCATTCGGCACCTCGATCGGAGTAAACAGGTTGGTTCCCGTCGTCTGCTGGATGACGCCATTCTCGACGATCAGGCTGGAGCCAAAGAGCGGATAGAGGCGGAAGAGGCGATCCGACGACCAGACAAACGAAGTTCCATCGTACATGCAGCCATTCATCAGCGGCTCGCTTGGAGAGGTGATTTCAATTTGCAGCGTGTCCGGTCCGGCGTCCGGGTTGTTCCCCTTGGTCAAAAAGAGTACCCCTGGCTGATTTAAGTCGCCGACCGCGAACAGGAAGGAAGCCGTGCCCTGGGAAAACGGTCCCCACAGGCAGGGAAGCGGAACTCCGAGGATGGTCGCTTGCTCGATTTGGTAGGGGACATTCGTCAATTCCCCGGCTACTTGGTTCAATACCACGGTCGTCTGGTTTGCCGGCTGCTGGTAAAAAGAATAGAGCACGCCGTTGATCGTGATCTGCGTTCCCTGCGACCAGTTGACGTTGAACTCGTTGCCCGAAACCCAACTGACGGTCCTTCCATTCACGTTCACGACGCCGGACTTCGGTGTGTCCACGGTGGGAAAAGGCTGGAAGTTGTCCGTTTGCAGGATCGGGTTGCTGGCAATCGCCGATTCAGGATAGACGTCGAAAAATACTGAGGTTGCTCCGATCGTTGGATTCGGCATCGTTCCAAGAAAGGTCCACTGCAACAGGGTTCCACCGAAGCGGTAGACGTCGTACACCCCATAGGTCGCCAGTTGCAGGTCGGAATCGTTGCCCATGTAGATTGCGACAGGCTGGCCGCCGGCGCTCGTGGAAACCGCAGTCTGTGTTGCCGGGCTCCCATTTGATGTGGCTCCCGTCTCGGTGCTGCGCGCGGTTACCCGGTACTGATAGCCCGGCGCGGAACCATTGGAAGGTCCGTAATTTCCGCCAACCCAAAACGAGCTAAAGGAAATCTGCTGCGGAGTGCCGACATCGTTTACCGTAATGCGAATCGCGGCGACGTTGGCCAAAGTGCGCGTGGCATCGGAACCAATCCGGCTGAGACTCGTGATTGGAATGGCGATCACAAACCACCCCGAACCGCTCGACGGAAAGCCGCTGTTTTTTGTGTAGCTGTAATAGTTCACGCTGAAGTTGTTTGTGGTGGAGTCAACGTCGAAGTCAAGTTTGACCGACGTAATGTCTGGCCAGCTTAGGTTTACCTGCATGGCCAGGTAAATCGTGTCCGGCGTCGCGCCCGTCGTCTGGATCTGCCGGACGCCATTGGTCAAGGTGGTGGACAGGTCCTTCAACGCGGTCAGCACCCAGTTGGCCGATCCGGGCGTCATGCTCGACTGCATGGCCCAGGAAGTCAGCGCCACCCCGACGAAGGTCGACGGAGGGTACGAATAGGGAACGTAGAAACGCACCGTATCCTTGGGCACCACGCTGTCGCCGTTCGCGTGCGTTAAGGTCGTGACAGCCTGGAAAGTGAAGCTGCCATCGGGATTCTGGACGCATCCTTTTGCCTGCACGTATTCCGTTCCACTCAGGTAAACCAGCGCACCGTTTGTCAGCAACGCTGCGGAGGACGGGATTTTAATCGTGCACGCTCCGGTCGTTCCGGATTGGAAGACAATGCTGCTGATCGTCGAGGAAGCAAAGGCCGCGGCAATGGTTCCCGTGATGGGCAGATTGGCGGGCAGAGACACAGCCGTAAACATGGCGATCGTGTTGGGCAGGACAGAAGCAAAGTTCCCGGTCGTGTAGCCGGACAGAAAAGCCGAGGCAAACTGCGGGAAGGTGGGGCCTGCGTCGGGAACGATAGCCGTTACGTTTGCACTAAATTGAACCGAGGGCGCCATGGCCGCGCCCGTTCCCCCTGCAATCCAATCCGCCGCGCTTGTCTCCGTGCTGAAGTCGTAGATGTCCTGAAAGGAGACGGGACCAAAGCCGGTCGTAGGAGGACTGAGTGGTGGCGCAACTCCCATCAAGAAGTCTTCGAGCGCCATACTTATTTTTCGCATTTGCAGGCTGTCGGCAATATACATCCAGGGAAGCGGCGACTGCTCGGGACGAAACGGGACCATTGACAGCGGATTGCCGGAAAAGGTTTCAGGGAAGAGCGTGGGCGAGACCAGTTCGATCAGTCTGGTGTCCGCGCCAGCGAGTCGGATGAAACTGGCTCCGCTATTCAAGCGCCGCAGGGAATGGACAAAGTTTCCCGGCGAGGTCGTTCCCACCAGCGTCATGCCGCGCCGCGAGTCGATCTGCTGCGGCGCGTGCATGCGCATGTTCTTGAGAATCCCGATTACGCTTGGAACCGATGCCATTTTGCCTCAGTGAATCGATCCGCCGCTGATGGCCGCGCCCCCGCCAAGCTGGCCGGAAACCCCGAGTAAGTATGCTCCGATGTTCCAGCCCTGATTGAAGTTATTTTGCGTCCCGGTTTGGACCCCGTTCGGCCAGAAACTTGTCGGTAGGAGCGCGAATTGGTAAGTGCTGCCGAGGCTCACTCCGGTATCGAGAAGCGGCGAGTTCGCCGCGATGGAAAAATTTCGTCCTCCAGCGTTCGCCACGAGCGGGTCGGTGCTAATCGAGTGAGCGTCCCCGCTGCTAGCCGTCTTGAAGCCCGCGAAGGTCGCCGGCGTTCCGCTCCATTGCATGAAATTTCCGCCGCCTGTGTTCCAGTAATCATTGTAGTCGCTTGTCCAGGACGTGACCGTGCTCGGCACGTTGACCTCGAAGTAGCCCGTGGTCACGTTGTTATTGAAAACCAGATTGTTCTTTGCCGTCCAGGTTCCCACCTGCGCATCGAGACCATTCTGGCCGTTCGCCGAAATTGTGTTGCCGTAGGCGTTGACCGTGATGGGCGCGGAGGGATGCACGGCCAGCAGCCCGTCTCCTAGGTTCCCGATCAGCAGGTTGGCCACCACGGAGGTTGTCTGCGTACCTGGACCGTCGATCATCACGCCGTGACCAGCGCAGCGCGTCGGATCGACCGAACAGTTGCCGTTGTCGTGGATGTAATTGAACTGGATGTTTCGCGTTCCCGAGGTCCCCACCACGGCGTAGGATTCGATGCCAAGATTCGCGTTGTGATCGATTTCAACCCCGCTGATGTTCAATCCGGTTTCCGCCACGGCTCCGTAGCCGCCAATTCCGATTCCGTCACTGTCACCCTGCGGCAAGCCTCCGTTGTCGTGAATGTGCCCGCCCGTTACCGTCACGTTGGAGCTTCCCAACTCAATGCCCACGCCAATAGAGGACGATAGCGTGGATTCCATGTTCGTCAGGTTGACGTTCGCGCACGCGCTGATCCAGGCATTGCCGTTCCTCGCTCTCTGTACGGAAAGATTCGAGAAGTTCACGTAGCTGCGCCCGGAACAGTTGAGCGCATAGAGCCGGTCATGATCTGCAATCTCGATGACCCGCGTGTTCGGATTCGTCGTCGAGTAGATGTAAAGGAAGGGCGCAAGATTCGCGTAGTCGTAGTACCACTCATTGTTGGCAGTCAACGCACCGAGTGAGGCCACGCCCTGGGGAACTTTAACGCCGTCGAAGTAAACGGCGCCGGTCGGATCATATTTGTCGGTCCAGGTAAAGGGAATCGCGTAGATGTTCGTGGCCGGAGTGACATAGACGATCTGCAGGAGCGCGCCGGTATTGAAGACATTGGTGAACACGCGGCCAAACAGCGGCACGGAAGGTCCCGGCGAATAGGTTAGGACCGTCATGGCGTTTCCCGAACTCCATCCCCCGCGATTTAGAATCTCCTGCACAATCGGCGTCACGCTCACGGACTGATAGCTGCCGCTGTTGTTCGTTACCCAAGACACATTCGAGCTGGTCTTGGCGCGTCCGTTCGGGCACTGAGCGTTCGAGCCTGGACAGGTGACGGTCCCGCCGGCGGTCGGAAAGGCGGCAGAATTGTCGGCAGCCTCGCCGTACATCGTCGTGTTGATCGTGTCTCCCGGATAGACGTAGCCCTGCCAAGTCGCGGAGTAAATCGTTTGCCCCTGCGGCAGCGCCACGGATTCAAAACGCGTGCCCGATGTGTAGGTATTGGCGTTCGACTGCGACACGCTGAGTGTTTGGGAGTTCTCGGTCAGGAAGTGCCCGTCGTCATAGGCGTTGTCCGCGGCCGTGGAAGCCTTGTAGGACAGGATTGTCGGCTCTCCGCTGATCCACCCGCTGGTCAAGAAAGCACCATCCAAAACGGGCAACGCTCCCGCTCCGTAGGCCGTGAACGTGATCGGATTTCCCGCCACGCCGGACGACGGTGGCGTAAGTGTTTCCCGCCAACTGCATCCGCTTCGGCAGGAAACGACGGCGCCCGGGGCGAACCCGGAGAGGTTGACCTGTCCAATGGTCAGCCAGGGTGTCGCTGGCGAAGTGCCGCTGTTCGTGTCGTCGCCCACGGTGACGCAGTTGTCCACGAAGAACGTGCCGCTCAGCAGGGTCTTGAACTGGTAGGCGCCGATGTCCCAAAGGGAGGGACGAATATTCACGAGGCGCGTTCCCCCGTAGGTTGTGTCGTTGGCAATCGAGGCAACCGGAAAGCCGGGAGGATTGAGCGTTTCGAGCGAGGAAAGATTGACCCCCGCGTGCACCGTGCCATTCGTAATCAAGCTCGGCGAGTAAACGAAGCTCTCGGAAGAGGTGTATCCCTGTGCGGTGGCCGTCGTCGTGGACATCAGCAAATTATTATTGTTGGTGAAGACGTTGCCGGTGATCGCTAGCGAGATGATGCCCACGTTTGAAATGCAGTGATTGTTTTGCAGATCCAGCGTTCCGAAATTCCCGTTGCCCCGGTTCACCGTCGCCATGCAGTCGAGGCTCGCGCCGCCCACCACGGTATTGTTCCACGCATGCACCTGAGACCCATTGTTGGCCGTGCTGATAGAGTCGAACTGAAACGGTGGCGTCGTCGTTGCGGAGCTTCCCACGTAAACCACGTTGTTCCAGAGGTAATCGAATTCGCGGCCATTGTTCGCCGCCGCGCCTTGCGTCAGAAAAGTAATCCCCGCGCAGTCGTGGACCACGTTGCTGTAGAAGTAGTTCAGACTGAAGCCGCCGGGAATCATGACGGCCGCATCGAGGCACGCCGAGGTCTGTGTCCCGTCAAAGGAAGCGTTCACAGGTCCAATGGTGTTGGCATAGGCAAGGACGTTGGCATTCAGAAGGCAGCCGTTGGCCACGTTTCGAATCACGTTGTTCTGGCAGACGGGAATGGCAAACGCGGCCATGCCGCTATCGGCGACGCCGCTCCCGCCGCTGTTGGCGCCGTCAATCACGCTGGAAGCGAGCGTCACGCCCATATTGAACGGAGTTCCACTGTTCCCCTCGATCACGACGTAGGTGTCCTTGGTCGCCCCGCTGTGTGTCCAGCCGTCCGCATAGATATTGGTGAACGTGACGCTCGTCGTGGTCGTGATGTCGGCGGCGTAGGCCACACCAGTCCCGGTCCAAACCTGGGCCTTGAACTCGACGCCGTTGAAGTTGATGAAGTTGGAAGAAGCATCGTGAATGAATTCGTTCAGCCCGTCCGTTCCGCTGATCGCTGCGCCGCCGGCGGTGAACTGAAAGACTCCGACCGGCTGGCCGAGATTTCCGGTTGTTCCTCCCGCATTGCCCCAGGTGGGATCGAAGGTATACTGGTCTTGGACAAGGTTCGAGGTCCCGCCAGCAAGGATCACCATGTCAAAGCAAGCCTTCGGCCAGGAGTCGCCCTGCTTGAACACGAATTTGTCACCGGCCGCGTGTGTGTAGGTGGGCAACGAGCCGCCACAGCCAGCCGCTGGCTGCATGAAGGGCTGAGACTTCCAAGGTGTCGATTCGCTCGTGCCGTTGTTCGAATTCGAGCCGCTGGAAAAGGAAATGTAGTAGGTCGTCGCGCTCGCGGGGAGCGCCGCGAAAAGCACGAGCGCGAGTAGCCGAAGGAGCTTCATGTTTTCTGGCAGAAGATCACTTTCAAATAGGCTGGCCGATTGTCGAAACTGTTCAGCGTACCGGTCACTGCCGAAGTTCCATTCGTTCCGGTCGCGGTAAGCGTGTGCGTGTGCGTGGCCAGCGCGTTCCCGGTAAAGGTCGGCTGCGTGAAGTTCCCTGCCGCAATCGTGGGCGGGTTCGCCGGCCAGGAGATCGCTCCCTCGCTGAACGCGCCGCTTGCGTTCATAGGTACTCCCGCAGGCCAGGCCACGGTTCCGGCTGGCGTACCCCCGCTTACCGCCGAAGTCGTGTCCTGGGACCCCGTAAAGGTCTCCGCGCCCACCGTGAAGGAACTTCCAGGGGAGACCGTCGCGATCTTGGAAAACGCTCCGGCGCTGGTTCCCGCCAAACTCCCGGACGTGGTGGCCACCGAAACCGCGCCATTCGTTCCGGTAGGCGTCACCGTATGCGTGTGCGTGGCCAGCGCGTTGCCCGCAAACGTCGGCACGCCAGCAGGCCAGGAAACTGTCGGCTGAGTAAAAATCCCGGCAGCGATGGTCGGGACGTTCGCCGGATAAGAAATCGCACCTTCGCTGAACCCCCCGCTGGCATTCGTGCCCGAAGGAGTACCGGCGCTAGTGGCGCTAGATGTTGCCGCGCTGCCCGTAAAGCTCTGCGCCGCCGCCGTGAGTGATGCTACGGTGGGCGTGATCGTGTTCGCCCCGCCGGTGCCGCCCACGTCCCCGTTGGCCGCTTCCGTGCCGTAGGGCATGACACCGTTGAAGGAATCGTTTTCGGTGAAACCCGAGGGGCAGGAACCCGAGGAAATCATCAAGATGGAGCCGGATGGAATTGGGGTAGATGCTCCGGGAGCCATGTAGGTTGAATAGCCGTTATTTTGGCAGGGCCAGATGTTTCCTGTGCTACTATCGACGTACAAACCACCTGAAACACAGCTTCCAGAGGGCAGGCCGGAGCCGATCAGCAAGACGCCAAGCGACTGGTTGGGACCCGGACCGGTATCGTGATTGCCCACGTACCAGCCCTGCCCGAGTGCCACGCCTGCGATGAGCATGCACCCGAGCGCCAGGATGTGAATAAATCTTGTCTTCATAGCTTCTCGCCCGTCTGCCGCCCTCGCTAGGAAAGAGGTTTCAGCTTCTCGATCACGATGTACAGATTGTAGGGACCAGGCGTCCCGGAGATGCTCTCCACATCGAAACTTATCGGCGTGTTTGCCTTAACGCGCGCGACACTAGCTACTCCGGCAAAGCCGTTGTATCCCCCGATCCCGGTGCCGAAGGATACTTGAGTTGCGCACCCGGAACAGTAAGCCTGGAAATCGTCAGTCCATGAAAGGTTGAAATTTTCCGCCCACACATTGTCTCCCGGCATCCAGTCCATGTAAGCTGAAATCCGATAGGTCCCATCTGCCGGTGGCGTGAACAAAGCCGTTGCGGGAATCGTGCTCGTCTGATTCTGATATTCCACGTTGGCCTTGATGACCGGGTAAACAGGTGTCGGAGTCTGAGCACCCGTTGGCATCAGTAAGAGGGACAGGGCGATTGACGCCAGAAATACTGCAAGGATCCAAACACCTGTAATATTTTTTCGCATTTCCACTTCCTCCTTTTAGATTTAGTTCCTAACTTGTTGGCGGTGTTGGCTGATGCGAGTACACGATGATCCGCATTGCGCCCGCCCCCGGCGTCCCACCAGAGAACGTCACAAGAACGGCGCATGTTCCGCAAGCGTTTTGCGGCACGCCATTATTGAATTGAGCCATGCAGGACCCAGTGGTTCCGGCCGTCAGCGTTGATTGGGCTCCGCAAAAGCGCGACGTTTGAGCGCTGTAGCCCACGGTAAAACTCGTCGCCGTAGTGATCGTCGTGGTGATGCGGTACTCGACCCCATCGATGATCGCGCCTGCCGGTAAGCAGGTTACCCCTGTCGTTGTCGTCACGCCACCAGTGTTAACGGTGGTGATTCCGAAACTCGTCTCGCAACCCGTCACGGTGTACTTGATATTCGAACCGAATGAGCCATCTTGCGCGGGAATAAAATTCGGAGCGGCTGGATTTCCGGTGAAGGTAGGAGAAGCAAGCGGAGCGCAGCCCGTGCAGGCCGCCAGCAATCCCGCCGCCGTGTCCACGATGCCGCTGTCCACGGGAATGTTTGCCGCACCGAAGGCGACCAGGTGGGTGCTCGTACCGGCGAAGGCGGTCCCGTTGATGTTGACGACGCCGGGATTCGGATAGGTTCCGTTCAGGTCGCCGCCGGCCGCACCTGTCGGAGGTCCGCCGCTTGCCGATCCAACCTGTGTCCAGGTATCCGTCGCCGTGCAGCGATAGAGGTCAATCGTGGCTGTGGTCTTGTAAAACAGCGCTTGCGAGCCAGGATCGCTTACGGTTGAGGGAGTGCACTTCGTCGGCAGTGTGTTGCCGGACGGAATGATGCCAGTGCCCACGACGGTCGATGTCCCCTGTAGCGAGAATGCGTGAACGATTCCCAATAGGCTGCCACCGAGCGCCGCGGCAAGTAAGAGGGGCACAGCCCAGTAGTTGATCTTTCTTTTCATTGTTTCCCCGAATTCTTCAGGCGCACCGTCACCGAGTTGCTGCCGATCGCCGTGAGGTTGGCTCGGACAAAACGCTTGGGCTTGTTGATCACGAAGCGCACCGTCGCGGTTGTCGTCGTGTACGGCCCGTCCAGGATGAAGGTCGAGGCCGTTGGAAAACTGGAATCGTCGCTGCCTTCCAGTTGTACGCTCAGGGAAGCGGGCGCGGAGCCGGGAAAAAGGATTTCCCAATCCAAGACGGTCGGCTGGCCGTTCCAGTCGGCAGGCATTTCAAACACCTGCCCGACAGTGGAAGTTGTGGCGCCCGTGATCGAATCCTGTTGCACGCCCTCGTAAAGACGAGGAAACTGACTGACCATTCCTACCGGTGCCATGGCTACCTCCGTTTTCCGGACTTCTTGCCGCGTTTCTTCCCGCGCTTCGGTACGACGACCTCGCCCTTATGGACCTTGGCCCACCCGCCCCGTTTCACCCGACCGCCCTTCTTGTACTCAATCGGGTCGGCCACGGGAGCCTTCTTCTTGCGTCGAAGCAGGCCCCGCTTGCCGGCCTTCTGTCTATCTTTCGCCTCACCCGCATAGCCGCTGAACAAACCGCCGAGAAATCCTCCTGCTCCCATAAAAGCCTCCTCTATGCGGCCGTCTGCTTGACCTGTCCTTCATCGGCTTCCGCGGCCTGTCGCGTGGCGCGGTCGCTCAACGAATCATAGAACGGAATCTCGAGCCGCAGTCGATCATTTCTGGCTTTGGCCGCGCCCACCGTATTTTGGTAAAGCGGAACCGTGTCCATGAATTCATCGCCGCCACTCTTGAAACTCGCAAGGTGCTGCGCGTAGTCCAAAATCACGTCCAAATCCTCGCGCCCGACCTGCAAGAAGTCTCCCGCAATCACCGGCACGGGAGCATTTTGCACCAAATCGAAGAGTAAAGAATAGGGTCCAGCGTCCGGTTGTGATGCAATTGCCACGAGGTTCCAACTCATCACCCCGATTGCATTGGGCGCACCCGGCGCCTCGTTTTGCCAGCCCGCACGATAGGTCGAGAACGAGCGCACGGATTGGGGAACCACTTGCACGCCGTTGATGTAGGCGTTGACCACGGAATTAAAAATCTTGGCGAGCGCGATTCCCTCGGTCCATCTGGCCTGCGCGTACTCGGCTCTTTTTGCGTCGCGCGCCTGCCCGTCCCGGTTCAATAGGTCCGCGAGCGCGCCCATGCGAACGACCCAGGCAAAATCGTCCGGGATGCCGAGTGAAACTCCGGCAGCCGGATTGAGCGCGGCACCGCTGTTCACTGTGACGAGTTCGGCGGTGCCGTGCACGGATGGCGGAGGAATGATCGAAAGCACCAGCGGGGCGACGGCCGCGATGCTGAACCCGTTGGGTGTTTGCGGTTTCAGATTCCAGTTATTTTGAAACGCTTGCGCGGCCCACTCATCGGTGCGCCAGAGCGTGGAATAGACGCCGTTATCGTCGATGAACGCCATGCGCTTCACGTCAATTACCGTGTCAGCCAGCGTGACCCGGTTCTGTGGCGGAGGCGGCAGCGATATCACGCTTTGCGACGTGACCATGCCGGTTTCCAGCAGGAACTGGTCGCGCCGCCGTTGCATGGCTTGCGTGAAGTCATCGAGCGAAAACATATCCGTGCCGACGTAATTGCCTCCGCTCAACTGCGGCTCGATGAGATTGTAGAGCAGAAAGGACAGGACCTCGGAATCGGTCACGTCGAACGGAATTGGCGTGACGATGCCGGCCGTCAAATCGTACCAACTTTCATCCGTCGTCGTGTTGAACGTGAATCGGGTTTTCCAGGCCATCGTCGTGGCGTTCCAGTACCGCAAGGCTTCGCGGATGCACAGCGTCAATTCGGCGGTCGTCCAGAAGATCGATTTCGGATCACCCAAGCGGCCGGCGAGTTCGGTTTGCGCTTCGGCGAGAGTGAGGTATCCGTAGCTCACCTACATGGTCTCCAATCGAACATCGTAGTCGAAGGTCGGAGTGTTGACGATGGTAACGCCAATCGTAATCGCCGTTCCGGTCTTGGCCCGGATGAAATGTAAGAGATCGGCGAAGCTGGCCGCTCCCAGGGTCGTGCAGGTTGCCGTAGCACTCAAGGTTTGCGCCGTGGTGCTCGTGTCCGTCCACTTTAGATTGAGTGTGGCCGTTGCCGCCGCCGAACTCGTCGTGCAGTCCAGTTGTCCGGTGAAGCGGTAGGCGAGTGAGGTTCCACCCACCGTGACCATGGTCGTGTCCGTGATGGCCGTCGTGCGTCCGGCAATCGTATTGGTGTAAACGATGTCGGTCAGCGCGCCGCTGGTCGGAATCGCCGTTCCGTTGATACTAGTGGCCCCCGCGACGCCCAAGGTGGGAGTGATAAGCGTCGGAGAGTTTGCTAGGACGACGGCTCCCGTTCCTGTCACGCTGGCATAGCTACACGCGGAAATGTGCGAGGACGCCGCGGCTAGTTCCAGGATCGAAGTGGCACCAGGTTCGGTCGCGGGACACTGAATCCCGTAGGCGGTGAAGGAATTGGAATTGGGACCAAGCCAATTGAGGGTGTTCGCGGGCAGGGAAGGAACGGTCGTGTTTCCAGGAAGCGTCATTCTGGCTGCATGCACGCCATCGTTGCCAGATGCGACCGGACCTTGCGAGGCCACGATCCCGCCCGTTCCTGAGTAGGTCCCGGTATTCGCCGTGGTCGCCCCATCGTCGAACAAGGACGGCCCCGGACAGTTTCCCGCACCCCCGCCTTTCGTCAGAAATCCTGTCGTAAGCAGTGCCGACGACTTCCACGCACTCGTACTGGAAAAGCAGACGACACCCCCGCTCGTTCCGGCGATGACCAGCGTCACGTTCCCGGTCGAGGAGACGTTTGTGATAATTACTCCATCCCCACTTAGGGAACTCACCCCGCCACTTGGACATCCCGAGGTCGTCGCGCCGCCGTTCGCATCCGTGCAGAGAGGTGAGGCCGTGCCGCTGACCGTGCCGGCGGAAAGCAAAGCTGCATCCGTTCCCTGAATCGGCTTGGAGGAGGTCACTGTGGAGGCTGTCGCCGCGATCGGTACCTGGCCAGCCGTCATTCCAGAAAGCGATCCGCTTCCGCCGCCGAGGCCCAGGCCGTAGTCCCCAAGCGTAAACGGAGCGATGAACCCGGCTCCCGACAACTGCACGTCGTAGTGACCGTTGGCGGCATAGAAGAACCAGTAGCCGGTCGTCAGGCTGGCAGTAAAGGGATTGGAAAGGGGCATGGTCAGCGCGCTATCGGTGAACAGGGTTGCGAGGCCCCCGCCCGTAATGTTCACGGTGACAGTGCAGCCCGGATAGGAGGCTTGCACGTCGGGAGTGACGGACAGCCCGGAGACCACAGCGACGATGGCCCCGCTCTGGCAGAAGCCAAATGCCCGCTGCGCTTGCGCTGAAGCGGATGGCGTCCACAGGCAGAGTGCTCCGAGGAGCGCGAGGATCCAGGCCAGCTTTCGCACAGAGCCTCCTACCAGTTTTGTTTTTTGGAAAGCTCGGATTCCCGCTCGCCGGTGGCGCTTCGGCGCGGCCCCTGCTGCGGGCCCGCCACGATGTCCTCAGCGATTTGGTCGACGCGGCCCTTCGGTCCGGTGTACATCGAGGGCGCATCGGCGGAACTGGTGGTGTCGGTCGGGACATTGCTCATTTGCGTCATGGGCGTGCCAAGTCTATTCTTGTTGCTCATTTTTCCCCCATCGTCGAGGATACAGCCGCATCCGTGCCGGGCGAACCGTGCGGGCCTTTGCCGCCCACGGTCGTCCCGAACACGGTTGGAATCGTATCCGGGCCCATGTCGTGCGGTTTGCCGAACACGGGGCACATATTGTGATCGTTCACCACGTCGCCGGTGCCGCGATCCGAAACCGTATGTCCGAAAGCGTTCTGCATCGGCGAAGAGATTGCGTCTTTCTTGCTCATGGTCAGCCTCCTACGAAGTAAGAACTCACGTCGTGACTTTGCCAGAACTTCGCGTCAATCGGCGGGAAGTTGAGATAGTCGCGCAACTCCGGCAGGTAATTGTCGAGCTGGAGATTGTCGTCGTTTCGTTTGGCGTCCTGCAGGAGCCCCCGGTGATCGCGCGGGTTGTCATAGAGCCTTTCGTTTTCCGCCTTTGCCAAGCGCCAGTCCACGCCCTTGAGCGTCGGAAAGCGCGACGCGTTGATGATGGCCCAATCATACGCGTAATTGAGCGCCCGGTTGATGAGTAAATGCTTGGAAAGTGTCGCGGGAATATCCACGGTCGGCGACAGGTCCACGCCACGCTTCTGGTACAGGAACGGATAGGCGCGTTGGGAGGTCGGATGCGGCCACGCTTCAAACACGGGTAGGCCGGTCGCATCCACAGTGAATGAGGCCAGGCAGTACAGAAGGTCCTGAGCGCCGCGCGTCGGATCGCGCGCATCCAGTTCGGCGCGGGTAATCCGCAAGTTGCCGCCAATCACGGCGTAGCCGTCGACGGGGTTGAACAGTTCCTTGATCATCAGGAAGTCAGTCAGCAGGTTTCCCGAGGGGTCGGTCGGCTGGTAGTAGCAACGATAGACCTGATAGGACTGTCCGCTGGCGCTGCCCTCCAGGTAGGGACGGTCCAGCGTCAAAGTCGATCCGCCATTGCTGTAGCCCGCGATGTTATAGACGGGTCCTTGCCCGCTGCGAAACTGACGCTGCATGATGAGTGGATTCGTTAGATTGTTCAGCGCGGCATTGGCGCCCGCGTTCAGGCTCACGGTTGCCGAAAATTGCGTAACCGTCACGGTGCCGGTGGTAATGTTTTGCGGCGCAAAGAGCACACCGAATCCGCGCAGCCAGCTCCACAGCCGCGCTTCTTTGATATCCTTCCACGCTCGGTTGACAAGAATTTGCGCGAGGCCGACGTCAAGCTCCGGTACGTGGCCCATGAGCTCCGTGTAGTAATCGACGTATGCCAACTCAACTCCCCGCGTTGATTTCGTGAACGACGGCCTCGATCGCGTCCGCAAAACTTCCCGGCTTCTGGCTGCGGAAAACCTTCATCGAGGGATACCACACGCTCGTCTCGATCGGCAAGGTTTCGCCATGAATGCGCGGCCGGGTATCGCGGAACCATCGCCAATCGCTTCCCGCCGGCAAGATCAGAAAGGTGGGCTTGCCCATCGCCCCGGCCATGTGAGCAACAGCCGTGTCCACCGTCACCACGGCGTCTAAATTGGCAATCAAAGCTGCGGTCATGTGCCATGGGCCTAAGCGTGTTCCCGTCCTGCCGGTTATCCAATCCGTATCATGTTCCGGCCAGAGCGAAACCCAATCAAAGGCGCAACTTTTCAATATTTCAATTTCTTTATCCGGAATCGTGCGGGTAAGTTTCTGCGAACCTTTTTCTTCCGCTCCCCAACAGATTCCCAAAATATGATTTTTCTTTCTTCCGAGCACCTTGCTAAACTCTGCGATGTGTTTGGGGTTCGCCTCGATGTAGTGCTCTGCGCAGGGAATCGCGTCCGGCTGGCAATTCAAGAGCGCCGGCAGGGAAAGCAGGGAAACGCAGAAATCGAAGTCCCTGGGCGCGATGGCCTGGGATTGCGGGATCAGGAAGGGAACCCACGGATTGCCACTGAACAGTTCCACTTGCTCGTCCCAACACTGGAAGTAAACGACGGCGCCGCGCTCGATTAAATCCGGAAACCAGCGCAGGAACATGATCGAATCGCCGAACCCGCCCTCCCGCATGACGAGCACCCGCTTGCCTTTCAAATCTTCCTCACCGGTCCAGAGGCGGACTCCCGGAAACTCCGCGAAGGTCGAGCGATAACGAGCTTCCTCCCAGTAGGGCCATGCCAGATGAATCTTGCCCTCGCGCATCAGCGCGCAGGCGTAGGACAGGAGAGTTTGCGGGTGGTGCGGAGCGAGCGAGTGCGCCTGCTGCGCGGAGAGAAACGCTTCCTCGAAGGAACCGATTTCCGTTTGCGTCACGGAAAGATTGTGCCAGGTTGCCGCGTTGTCGGGCCGCAGTTGCGTGGCGAGTTTTTGGTGCAACAAGGCCAGAAGGTATTGCCCGGTCAGACGATAGCCAATGCCGATGTTGACGTGTTGCTTCCAATCGTTCGGCGTCTTTCCCAGTTTCTCTTCCAGCATCGGAATCGCCAAATCCGCGTGCCCGTTCTGTAGGAGTACGATCTCCGGAGGCAATTTCCGCGAACTCGCGTCACTGACCGTGGGCATGGGCTTCCTCCGGCAAGATGTAGGGCGTGCAAAATTTCCCCCGATAGTCCTTGGCGTATCGGTTGGCAACATCGTGGGCGAAGTTCCAGCACAGGATCATGGTTTGCGGCGGCTGTCGTTTCAGCCATTCCTCGACCTTCACTATCTTAATCCCTGTGCCGGGAATAAACTTGCCTTGTTTTGTCGGGGTGTCATCAGCAACATACTCCATCTGCTCGCTGGTTACTCCGCAGACGTTCAGCAGGATGGTGGCCTTGGCCGCCGCGCCGAAGCCAACCGTCTTGGTTCGTCCGAGCGCGCGCAGAACCTCGCCGCGGACATTCCCTACTCGGGCAGCGAGTTCGGCGAAGTAGTCAGCGTGGTAGATGAAGGGACGCTCTTCCGCGAGCAGTTCCGAAACGTTGTGTTCGACAATGGGTTTCTTGGAAACGAAGATACGCAACGAGCCGCCATGCGTCGGGATGCGCTCGACCTCGTTCACGTAGAGCTGGCAGCGCCCAAATAGATCGACAAGCGAAGTGAGCGAAAAGTAGTAGACGTGCTCGTGGTAGATCGTGTCGAATGACGCCCTGCTCACTAGGTCGCACAGGTAGGGAACCTCGATGATGGCCACGCCGTCCGGGCTCAAGAGTTCCCGAATGCCCGATACAAAGTCGAGCACGTCCGGCACATGTGCCAGCACGTTGTTCGCGTGGACCACGTACGCCTTCCTGCCAAACTTCGCCACCTCAGACAGTCCAAAGTAGCCGTGCAGCGTGGGGATGTAGCGCTTGGCCGCTTCAAGAATCGCCTGTTTCGACGGGTCCATGCCAAGGATGTCCACCCAGGACGGATAGTGCTGCAGGAGATAGCCGTCGTTCGATCCGAGTTCCACGACCAGGCCTTGCTCGTCTGGCTGGAAGCGTTTCAGAACCAGTTCCACGAGAGCGCGCGCGTGCTCGACCATCGGCGGCGAGCAGGAGGTCAAATAGTTGTAATCGTCAAATAGCAGTTTGGGTGGCACCACGCGGTCGAGTTGCACGAGCGAGCAATGCGTGCAGAGCATCCAGTTGAGCGGGTAGGTTTCGTACTCCTCCTCGGGCGAATTCAAGAGAGAGTTCGCAAGAGGTAAATTACCAAGCGACAGAACCTCAACAAGGCCCGAGGACTGGCACACCCGGCAACTGGCCAACCCCACCTCCCGATCCGCGCCTACGTGCTCCAACTCGGCCACGCTCATTGCTTGTCCTTTCTCGCTACCACGATGCTGGAATAATCGTACTCCATCTTCTCGATCACGGAACACCCGGCAGCGGCCAGATACTCCGCGAGTTGATCCGGCGTGAATCCGTCGTGCACATGCTCCGCGTTGAATCCGGTAAAACGTCCCGGATAGGGGCAGGCAATAATGATTCTTCCGCCTGGAGTGAGCACGCGGACCCACTCGGCCAGCAGTCCTTCGGTGTCGTCGACGTCTTCGATCAAGTGCGAGGAATAGACGTAGTTAAACTGATTTGCCTCGAAGGGCAACCTGCGAGCGTCCCCTCGCACCGTTACCTCTGGCCAGGGATCGTCGTCAAAGGCCACACACGTATCGTTCAGCGGGTCGCGGTGGCAGCCGATGTCAATTCCCCTGCCTGTGCACCAGCGCTCGACGAGGTGCCGAAACTTTCCCGTTTCCGAGTAGGGCGTGTGCACCCGCAAAACTTCGGCAATGACTTCCACCACGCGGTCCACCTTTAACCGCTCCATGCAGAGGTCCGTCTCGCGAATGCACAACGGCGTGAGTCGCGGCGGGGCGTACATGCTATGGCAGCCAAGACAACCGCAGGCATCCATCGGTACGCTGGCCGGCTGGAAGAAGGGAATGGGAAGCAGGATGTTCTTGGGATTGGTCGAGCCGAAGATTCCCACGGTGGACACGAGCGAGGCTTGCGCGATGTTCATAGGCGCGGAGTCCACGCCGACAAAAAACTCACAGCGCTCAATGACGGCCGCGAGTTGATGGAAACTGGTTTTTCCACGCAGGTCCAAGTCGCATTCGACCAGCGTATTCTCGTTCCCAACGAGCACAACCTTCCAACCCCTTTGACGCAAACGATGGGTGAGGTCGTCGAAGTGCTGCCAATTTTTTCCCACCCACGGCTGCCCGGTGTGGGGATGAATCGCCATCCACTTCTTTCCGGACAGGCGCTCTTTGGCCCACCCGCGCTCTTCTACTCCCGGGTAAAGGTGCATTCGATGGTCAGGCGTGGGCACCTCGGCGCACGCGGCGTAGGCGTCGATAATCGACATTTCCGGGCGCAATTCATAGGCCAAATCCAGGTTTACGGCCTTGTCGCAGCCCTTGTAGAACAGCGCATAGTCCGATGCCGGCAGCACCGCGAACACGTCCGGGTTGCCGCGCAAGACCTCCCCGCAGTTCGTGAAGAAATAAATCTTCGCATGCGCGTTTTCCTTCTTGATCTGGCGAAGTAGCGGCGTGGCCTGAATCACGTCGCCAAACGCACCGGTGCGCAGGATGGCAATTCGCTCACTGAAGTTCCGGTTTTTCAGGTAGGTGCCCCACCGCCTGTTGAGTGTGACATGGTTCATCAGTTCGTAGCCCGCAAGGTCCACGCCGCGCTCCTGAACGATCTTCGAGGTTGCTCCGCGCACGTGGGAGAGCTTCACATCTACCTGGGCAATGTGGTAGCCGCGCTTTCGGAATCGGAGGGAGAGATCGGTGTCCTCGCAGTACCCGAGCCGGAAAATTGGATCGAAGAATCCGTAGCGCCGCAGGAGGTTCGTGCGCGCCATCATACAGGAACCCTCGATGTAGTCGAGGTTGCTTCCCTGAAAGCCCAAGCCCTCGGCGGTCAACTCGCCGCAGGTATCGGCAATTCCGACGAGCGCCATGTCTGGATCATCAAGAAAGGGTTTCCTCAATTTAGCGAGCCAGTCCATGTCGAGAATTTCGATGTCGTTATTCAGGGTGACGAAGTAAGGTGCATGCGCGAGCTGAAGCCCGACGTTGTAGGCGGGTCCAATCCAGTTATTGGTGTCCAGTTCAACGACGCCGATGCTGTTCTTTTCGGAGAGTTCGCGTAGGTATTCCGAGGTTCCGTCCGTCGAGCCGTTGTTGATCACCATGACTTCGGCGCGCTCGATCGCACTGGAACGAAAGACCGTGTCCAAGCACTTCTTGGTCAACTCAAGGTTGTCGTGGCAAAGCACGCAGATCGTATAGAGTGGTTTCACGCGGGAGAGTTTCCACTATTTAATTGGAATTTTCCAGTGAAATGAAAACTCTTGAGACAATGATGTGCCACAGTCGGACAGTGTCGGAAAGTGTCCGACTGTTTTCTTTTTTGTCCTGCCGATTATCGCCCGTAAACGATGAAGCGCACGGTGCGGGCCGAAAGGTTCGTCGCACCCGAAACCTGGGCGCCTGTGTTGGCGGTGGACCAAATCAGCACAACTGAGGTTGCTTCGGCTCCGCCTCCCGCCCCGGGAGAAGCATCTGCAAGGTAGGTGCCATCGTCGGAGAGTTGTCCGGAGACGGCCGTAATGTACTTCAGGCCGCACTCGGCTGCTGTCAGTATGTCGCCACCGCTCGGCGGGTTGGTTCCAGCAGTAACCGTGGTGTACGAGGCCGGTCCTTTGTGGTCCACGATGCTGACGAGGCGGTCCCCGCCGCTCGGGGCAGGAAACCCCGGCAGAACGGCGGTCGAGGAAAGCGGTGGCATGAGTCCCTCCTAGAAGTTGTAGCGTCCGAAACTCAGACGCACGTTGCCCAGCGTCTGCGCCGCGATGTTGACGGCAGGAACGGAATCCACGGCGATGCCGAGGATGCGGCGGGCCTGGGTGGACGTAAGGTTCGTCGTATCGACCAGAATGTCGGCCGTCGCCACGTCGGCTCCGGCGCCCGCCCCCGCACAGAGGACCAAATCGCCAATCGCAGGGGTGACTTTGGTGACCACGGTGCGGTACATTACCTGAACTTTTCCAGCGATCTGAATCCACCCGTAACTCCCCTTGGAAACCGAGTTCAGGCAGATTCCCGCCACGTCGGAGACTCCCGTGGGTTCGTCATTCGTCACCACGTAGGTCTTGTCCGAGCCAGCCTTCCAGAAGGCAATTAAGCCCTGCTCGGCTCCGGCGGTCGCGGTCGAGACAAAGAGCACGTACTGGTAAATCCCGCCGTAGAGTGTGGGACTGGACGAATTGGTAATCTGCACGTCGTCGTTGCCGAGGCAGACCCGCGCGCCCACCTGCCCGCCGTATTGAGCGGCGCCCGTTCCCGAGGAGACGGACTGGCCGGGCAGCGGATCGTTCGCGTTTCCAATTTTGGAAACGATCCGGTCGATCTGTTGCACGAAATTGGATGGCGACATGCTGTCCTCCAAGAATAAATTTTATTCTTCCGAGACCGGTTTCTTACCCTCCAAAGCCAAAGGCTTGCCCGTTCAAACGTGGCGCGGTGCATTCCAGGTTGCAGGCTGCCTTCACCTGCCCGACGACGCGCGTGTTGTCCTGCGCCGGCACGAAGCCGCCGAAACCGAAGCCGTATTCGGGATCGTCCGAGACGCGGAACAGCCACTTTCGAGTGTTGAACATGCCGAGCACCTCGCCGACGTTGACCGTGCCGCTCGTCGGCACGTTGCCTTTGTAGCCAGCCGCGCCCGCGAAGCTGCTGGTCAGGTAGTTCCCAAGATTGGCGTCGTTCACTCCAAACTTCTGCGAGGGGAAGTAATCGTCCTTCAAGAAAATCGCGGAGTTGATGCGCATGCCGGAAACGCCGAAGTACGGATCGCGTTCCTGGGCGAAGCGCTGCTGTGGCTGGATGCGTTCCTTCACGTAGGCGTACAACGCCTTGTTGGATGCGATCAGATCAGGCTCTTCGCGCCCAATCGAGCAAATCTGATACAACTCCTCGAGAAACTGGTAAGTGATGGGAGCGAGAGCTCCAGTCGACGTCCCTCCATACTGCGGCACGGAGTTCAGCGTCGAGCCAATCACGCCGTTGCGCGGCGCCGTCCCATAGGCCGTAAAGATCGATCCTTCCCATCCGGGCGTCACGCCATCGTTCAGCGCCTCGATCCACCCGTTGATGTCATTCGGCCGGTTGCCGGTGATGCCGGTCCCGGAACCCTGCCCGTGCAAGGACATGGCCACGGCAATGATCGCGGACATCGTGTTCATCGCATTGCGCAGATCCGTGTCGATCAGCGAGAAGACCGCCAGAGGTCCCTTGTTGATGACCTGGATGTCTTCCTTGTATTCGGGCACGGAAACCTCGTAGTACTTGGGATCGAACTGCGTGCCGGCGAGCGTCTGGCGCTTCGTGATGTTGAAGCTGCCGCCCTTCGCATACGATCCGCCAATCATCGGAGCGTAGAGGAAGGTGTTCTGCATGAACGCACCGCCGCCGAAGGGCACGAGCGATTTCGCGCGCAGATACGCCTGAAACGGCGTGTCGAGGAAAAAGTTATCCTCGATCACAACAGGGTATATCTCCTTCAACGTGGTCAGGTTGATCTCGTCATAGATTGGGTCAGCCATTTTGAGCGCTCCTTAAAAAAGTGTCTATGTTCCCGTTCCAGTTTTGTACGTGCCTTGATTGATGGCAGCGATGGCTGCTTCGACTCCGCGCATGGGCGACGGTTCCGTGTTCGGTTTTCCGTCCTTGACGTGCTTGCGCGAAATTTCCAGGACGGGAGAGCCGGGTTGGCCTTCGCGCCGGATGGTTACGCCGGCAGCCGGGTTCTCGGCCAGCATTTCGCTACGGACGCGCTCGCCGCCGCGCTTTTCGGCTTCTAGAATTTCCTTGTCGTGCGCCGTCTTGGCAATTTCCGTGCGCCGCTCGGGAACCTTGAAGGTCTGTTCCCACTGTTGGCGGAGGCTAAGTTTGTTTTTCGGAGCTTGCTCCATAAGAGCAACGAAGTCCGGCGGGGGAGCGTTCGGGCCAAACAATTGCAAGTGCTCCTGTCCGAGCGCGAAGATAATCGCCGGAAGTTTGGCGTAGTTCATAACTGTGTTGTTGAAGTCTTCCTTGCTGACAAACTTGCCCGTATCCGGTTCGCGTGGCGGGTCGTCTCGACGGGGTGCCGCAGGGGCGGTTACAGGGGCAAGAAGCGAGGAGAGTTCGCTTTCGGGGATTGCGTAGGTGGGGGCAAGTTCCTTGATCTTGCCTTGGATGGCGGTGACCCGCTGTTCGGCCTGCTCGCGCGCGAGAACGGCATCGTTCAAAACTTTTTCCTTGTCCGTTTTCCACTTTCCGAGGCTTCCCATGTATTCCTGCGACACTCGTTCCTCTTCAGCGACCTTCCTCTGAAAGTCGGTTTCGAGGCGGGTCTTTTCGGCTTTCAGTTCGTCCATGCCGCGGCTATAGTCACGCTGCGCCATGATCGAACTGCCGACCTTGACGATTACCTTCTCGCCGCCCAGTTTCTCTAGGACGACCCTTTGGTCCTCGGGAGAAATGTCTAGGCCCTTGACCCATTCTTGAAGTTCTGTCGCTCCGAATGGCATGCGATCCTCCGTTCCACCTTTCCGTTTTAGCGGTTTCCAGTGGGTTAAAGTTTTTGGCCTTTCCCTTTACAGGGCTTCCAGCCGGTTCTCGGGAGTTTCCACCCGCTAGTGGCGGACTTTCTCCCGGTGCTTATGCTGCTATGGGTGGTGCTACATCGCTGCCGGACGGCCGGCTCTGGCTCGCCATGCGCTTGACCATCGCGTCGGTGAGAAGTTTCTTGCTCTTCTCGCACGCTTCGGCCATGTCGGGATACTGGCGGGCCAGGTCGTCGAGCATCTTGTGAGCGTTGCGGACGTTCGACGTAAAATTTCGGTCTTGCTGCGCTTGATCAGTCTGGCGCGGCTGGCTCTGCGACTGATCCTGCCCGACCAGGTCCGCAGGTCCAGCGGGAGCGTTATCGCTGCCCCCGCGCTGCGGCATATCGCCCAGTCCGTTGGTCGACGTCGCCATGTTTAACGGGTCTTGCCCCGCTTGCGGCCCCGTCCCGCGATGGCGTTCTGGAAGGGCGAGGAGATGCGCGTTTTCCCTTTTCCGCCACTTCGCTTTCTTCCGCCTCGTTCGTGAATTCTCATTTCCGCCTCATTTTCCGTTTTTTTCCGAAAATGTGGGAGGGACAACCCCCGAGGCGCCCCTCCCGTCTCTCTTTACCCTCGTCAGGGGAGCGAAACTAGCCGTCCCAGCTTCACACCTTACGGCCAGACACTTCTTGACGGGAGAGTGTTAGCGGCGCTTGCGTCCGCCCTTGTGCATTTTCTTGGAACGGCCACGGCCCTTGCGGCTGTGAATCCTCATCGGCTTTTTCCTCCTCGTCTGCGCCGTTTCTTCCCGGCGCGATTTTTAGCTACAACTCCGTTCGCTTGGATCACCGCGCTGGCCTCTGAACCGCCGCGCGCCCGCACGCTTTCCGCAACGTGCATCCACTGACGGCGACGCTTCGCCGTATTCGCTTTCCTGGTGTGTCGCGTGGCGTCTTTGGGCTTCCAAGGAATTTCATTCTCCAAAAAAAGAGAGCCGAAAGATTTTTTAGGTCTTTCGGCCCTCGTCAAATCCCTGTCTCGGGGGAGACAGATTGCGGTCGGGCTATCCGGGCAATAGTGTCAATCTGAAACAACAACGGCGTCAAGTAGTTTTTCTGATTTACTGCTGGCATGCTCACTGTTCTCTAAATAGGTGCTCACGGAAAGCTCTGTTTCGGTCACCACGGAACGTACAATTCCCTGAGTGCAATGAAGAGTGATTGGCCCAGTATAGGAGTTCGACATCAGGCGCCGCAGCACGGACATCAAATCTTCCTCGCGATATTCCGTCTTGATGCGGACTGTGCGGCGCGCGCTCATTACCGCGGGCTCTCCCTCACCGTCGATCTGGAACCACCATCCTTTTGTTGAATCGCGGGCGGGTTCTGCCCGGAGGCCGGACGCCCCTTCTGCGGCTGCTGCGGCGTGAGTTTCGCCATTAGTTCCTTCCACATGATCCAGCGGCCGATTTTATCGGTGGGCGTTTTACCCGCAGCATCGAGCAGCGCGGCCACTTTGTCCGGTGTGCCGAAGTTGTCGAGGTCGAGCGCGTCCGCGACCGACCAGGGATCGACCGGAAAGCCCGCCTTCCAGAGTTGCAGCATCAAAAGTTTTCGCGTTATCTGCGTAATCTGGTGCAGCGAGTTGGGCGTGATGTGGAAGTAGCACGCGTTCACGTAGGCCTTCGCTCGTTGCACGATGGTTGCGCGGGAGGGTGCCTCTTTGGACATGCGGCCTGTTTTAATTCGCGCAAACTCGTCGGGCAGGTGCGAAGGAATCATGTTTTCGGGGTCGTAATCGAAGTCCTCTTCGGTCACGCCGTCCTTGCCGAGCACCTGCACTCTTCTTCGCACGTCGTAATACTGGAGCGCCATTCCCTTCCACATCTCGCCAATGTCGCGCATCGACCGTTCCATGTTGCGCGACATGTCGGTCACGATCGGCCCTGCCAACTCGACGGCTTTTTCCAGACTGTCGCCGCTCATCATCTTGGCCTTGGCGAGGCCAGCCACGTCGCGCGTGCCGAGCACGTAGTGTAGTTTTTCCCAATTCCCATCCATGTACGCCGTGATCCATTGCGGAACGTCGTAGTAGGCGGATGGCAGGATTGGCTTCACGCCCTCGCCCATTTGCAGGTTGGCCTTGATGCGCTGGCCGGGCACGCGAAGTTTCAGGCGGTCCATGAGGGATTGCGAGATCGTGTTTTCATCGTACTGCAAAGCTGGATCGAGCCGCGCGTTGGCGGAATCGTCCACGCTGCGCATCAGGCGAATATTCGATTCCTGGATGGATTGCCCTGTGTGCACGAGCGAGCCGCCGAGGTAGTCCCACACCCAGTCGTCCAGACGGAAGGGCACGATGGGGACCTTTCCGTGCCAGTCGGTGGCCGAGTTGTCGTACAAAATTCCGTTGTCGGTCCAAACGATCAGCCGGCGCAGGGGATACAGCAGGCAATCGTCAAGCCCCGCCTTCACGGTCAGCGGCCGGTTCTGCTCGTCGAAGTCGCCGGTGGGAATTTGCGAACCGTAAACCGGAACCGTGTACTCCCACTTCGTCCCGGGCTGGCCCATGAGAAGAGGCTTTTCGGAATCGTTGTAGCTGAGATCGAGGATGTAACTGCGCTTGATGTCGATGGTGGGAAATTCGGAGATGTCGCTCTTCTTGCTGGAGTCGGGTCCAAAGCGCTGCAAAACGGGAGAAAGAAATTTCGAGACTCGGCGAATGCCCTTACGCATCCAGGTTGGCGTCGAGCGCGTGGGCACGATCTTGTCGATTTGCGTGGGATATATGGCCAAGGCTTTGGCAAAGGGAACCTCATCGACGATGGTCACGACGTAGGCTTGTTGCAGGTCGTGATCGCTGCCGATTTGGTAGGGCTTCACCGCCATGGGGCCGTAGGGCTTGAGCACGATGTCACCGCGGCCCGTACACCAGTAGTCCTTGCGCCAGACCGGGCCAAGATAGCCGCAGCCCGTGGAAGCCCACTGTAGGGCCGAGCGCACGGAGCGGTCAGCGAAGGTCTGCATGTACCAGGACAGGAGCAGTTTATTGAGGATTTGCGTCAGGTTGGAAAAATCCTGATTGTCGCTCTTGTAGGACCAGATCGGGCGCATGTTCGAGAGGGTCGCAATCTCTTCCTTGATGTCGCGAGCCACCATGTTCAACGTGACCTGCGACTGGCCCTTCGGAATTTTTTCGGAGATGTGACCCGAAAGAACGTCAATGGCGGCATCGATGTCGCGCCAGGACCGCTGCGATTTCAAATAATTGTCGCCGTCCTCGTCCGCCTCCTTGATCCAGCCGAGGCGGTGATCCTCGGACTCGAGGCGCGAAGGCGCGATGTACTGCGAAACAGTCGCCATCAGAAATCCTTATCTGGACCTCGATCGCCCGCCGCGACGGCGCCGGCGAGCGGCGGCCTTCTTCATGTTTTCGGCAAAGATGGCTTTCTTCTTGGCCTTGCCGCCATGACGTTTGGCGGCGGCAATCTTTTTCGGCGTCGCCTTGCCAAAGCTACCAAGCGTTCCTTTGCGCTTCATTCTGGCCGTTGCCTTTTGGATCCACTGAGCCATGACAGTCTCCTAGCCGTGGCGCCGCTTCCAATCCGTGCGGTCGTCGGAGTGCGCCTCGCGGTTGGATTGGTCGAAGTGCAGGATTTCGGTGTGAAAGCCAACCTCGGTGGATTTTCGTTTCCGCGCGTCGTTCACCTTCATGGCGAACTGCGCGAAGGCGCGGCCCATTTCGCTCATGCCCTGCATGCGCTGGCGCAGCTCGCCGCGCAACTCCGAGCGAATCGTGCCAAAGTATCGCTCCTCGTTGGTGTTGTGCTGATCGGCCTCGGCCGAGAGGCGCGTGTTCATCTGGCGCTCGAAGCTCTCAACCTGACGAATCGTGCGCAGTTCGCGGCGCTCGAAACCTTCCGGCACGCGAGCGTCGCCGCGCCCCGGAAAGCGCACCGATCCGTCCGCTGCGACGTGAACAATAATGGGTGTGGAAAATTCTCCAGCCGTGCGCGAGGGCAGGAGGACCTGCTCGCTCGTTTTGCCGCATCCGTCCTTCGGACACGCTTTCTTGTCGCCCCATTTACTGAGAGGCAGGCTGAGTTCGAAAACGCCGTGCGCGGGGCATTCGTAAGAGTAGACGGGCATGTCGGACCTAACTGTATCCTTCCTCGGTGTCCAGAATCAACGCCTGCCGTTCCAACTCTTCCAAAGTTGACCAATCTCGTACCTCGTCGCTCGCCTGAAATCCAGGTTGGTAGACGGGATCGATCTGGTTGGCTTCGCGCAGGGCCACGCGCCGCGAGAGCGTCGGAATCGTGTTGCTGCGAATTTCCATGATGTGCAGGGAAATAAACACTTGTCCAAAGGCGACGAAGCGATCGTCGTGCCCGCCAAACACGGCCTTGAGCGATTGCTTGAACTCGTCGCGTTCGAGGTCGGCCATTTCATCGACAAACCACGGCGAATTGATGTCCACGAATTGGTCGCGCAGAGCCTTGAGCGCGTAATCCATCATCATTGCGCGCGCCCAGGAATTCGCGAACCAACCGATCTTGTTGGCCTTTGCAGCTTGCACTCTCTTATTGTCGAATCGTACCCAAATATGGAAGTTGGTCCATCCCCGTTTACGGAGTTCCCATTGCGTCGATTCGCCATTCTTCAGACAGTCGATCACCATTTTGGCCTGCCGGCGGTGTCCATCCACGTTCGTCGAGTAGAGTGAGCCTATCGCCATGCAGATGGACCACAGATCGAACGCATTGACGTAGGGATTTACAAACTCCCCGACCTGGGCGTCGTTTCGCTCCAAAGTTCCCTTACGTAGAACCTCCAGGGAGCTCCGATCGAGGCCAACTCCGTCTCCGGTATCGACGCCAAGGCCGTAGGACTCGTCGTCCTCGGGCATTTCCCACATGAAGTATTTTCCGTTAGGGTCGGTATTCGGATAGCCGCGAAATTTAAGCGGAACCATCTGGCACTCGAAGGGTTCGACAGAGGGGCTCCATCTGGCTCGAATATTGATAGGGGGCAGGTCATGGTCGATCTCCCTTCGATCCGGCTGCATGCGCACCGGGATCTGGTCGCCGCGCCCGACAAAGCCGAACACGGCGAGCGGTTCCCTGGTGTGCTCGCGGTAGCTTGTCAGCGTGTCCGTGTCGAACGCGGAGACGTTGGTGGACTGGAAGGCTTCGAGATCGTCCGCCGGCGTCTCGGAATAAAATTGAGGGAGTTCTTTCTTGGCCGCGTACTCCTGGCGGTTGACTTCCCACCACCACATCTGCTCGGGAGGCATCTTCCAGCCTTCGCCGAGGAAGCGGCGGAGAATATCGTCGCTCTTGGTGTAGGCGGCGGCGCGCTCGGCGTGATGGAGGGTAAGTTCGGCCGGCTCCCACTCGGCGGGAATCGGATGCGAGCGCAGCCAGGTTTCGGTGGGATAGATGTCACGACCGACAAACCAGGGCAAGAACATCGGATAGAGCTTGGCCATGCCGCTGGCCCAGTATTGCTTGGAGTATTCCCACGTCCGGTGCCACCAGTTCTTTCTCCCCTTGGCCGTCGATTCCAGAACGAGAAACATCTGAGGCGACTCGTGCATGGCGCGAAGCAGGGAAGCATCGACGAGTTCTTCGGGAGAAATAAAATCGGCAAGTTCCGAAAGGTGCGCGACCGTAGGCGTGTCGCCGCGGGCGATGCCAGTAAACTGCGAGCCGTGCTGGATGGAAACACCAGAGTTCATCTCTCCGAATTCGATCAGCTCGCCGGCATTATAGGAAGTCTGCACCGGCAGCATCCACCAAGGCATGTTCTGCCAGCCGCGCTCCATCATTTCGGCCATCTTCGCCGATTTGGCCGGATCGGACGAGGCCACGACGGCGTTCACCTGTCTGTAAAACTGGACGCGGTGCGCGACGGCCGCTTCGGTGACGGTCGAGACACCGAGCTGGCGCGCCTTGAGTTCCTGAATCGAGATGGCGCGTTCCTGCTCTTCGAGCGTTCCCCAAATATCGACGACGATGTTTTGAGCGACATTGGGCTCGAAGCGAACGAGCTTTCCCGACCAGTTGCGGATGAAGAAATAGCGCGTGATGTAGTAGCGGAAATCCAGCTTGCAGAGGAAGCGCTCGTTCAGGCACCACTCCATTTCCTGCGTGGTGAGCGCGCGAATCAGGCGTCCATCCTCTCCAAGCAATTCGTTCAGGCGGCGATTCTGTTGGGATACCTCGTGGACGGTGTGCGGGGTGAGTTCGTGGCCTAGTTTCTTCGAGGCGGCCTTGATCTTCTCGGCGGTTACTTTGGGGGAATACACTATTCGTCTTCCAACTCGGTCATCGTGCGCTCGAAGGTCGGCAGTCCGCGCTCGGCGTTCGCGTCGGACTCGGAATTAGCCTTGGCCGCCGCCTGCGCCGAGACCGAAATGTGCGAACCTACCGGGACCGGCACGAACCGCGCGTGCTTCATCAGCGCCTCACGGTCCTTGAATCCGTCCTTGCTCTTGGCGAACTTCACGGATTTTTCCACCACGTCCGGCATATTTAGCGCCGCGATCAAGTAGGTGGCGTTGTCCCTGAACTTGACAGCCGCTTCCACCACCACGCCGCAGAAGTGGCTCGGATCGATCTCGCGCGCGAGGCACAGGGATTCAATCGTCGTCACTTGCTGCGCGGGCACGCGAAGTTTTTCCCAATCCTCGACGACGCACATCAGCTCCGGCTCGATCTGCCCGGCCAGCACGGCGAGGCGCATGAACTCCTGCTTGCCGCCCTGGATGTAGCGGCAGACGGACGAGATGGGTCCAAACGGCTCGCGCTTGGCAAGCGCCTTAGAGTCCGGCTTCTCGCTGTCGTTCTTCTTCTTGCTCAAGATCGAATTCCTTCTCTGGATCGAAGACAGTTAGATTTTCGACTCCCGCCGGCGGTCCCCGCCGGACCGCAACGTCAGGATACTCGCGTTCAAGCGCGGAGGCGATACGTTCCAGCACGGCGAGTAGCCGGAGCAGCAACTTCGGCTCTATTTGCAGTGTAATTAGACTCAACTTGCCCTCATCGGATATTTCTCGACCAGAATGCTCGGGTCTTGCGGCCAGCGGCAGATGTCGGGCGTCACCCTTGAGAATTTGAATGTCGTCGCTTATTCCTTCGGCGCGTTCGCCTCGCGCTCCAGAATCTGCTGCGTTTCCTCGATGCCCGGCTTGGTGCCCGCCGCCGGCAGCACTTCCACACCGTCCGGTGCGGCCTTGGTTTTGACCGTGGCGGAGCGGGCAAAAATGTGTCCCGCTTTGTCGGCGTTGGTCTGCACAGCCGGCTCCTCGCCGGCGGAAGAAACCGCCGCCGCGCCCGGCCCAATCGACGGCGCATCGACGACCATGCGTTGGCCCCCCGGCCCTTTCACCACGCGCGTCGCCGGGATCGGCAAGTTCGCGTCGCGGCGAGCGCTGTCCGCGCTTTGTCCTGCCGGCGCCGTCACGTCACGCGTCGCTCCGATATCGACCTGCACGGGGTCGGCTTCGGGAGTTCCTTCGTAGCCGGGGGCGCGAATCTCTTTCGGGCCGATACTTACCTCGAAGTGTCCCGGCTCGTTCGGATACATATTGAAAGCGGCCTTCCAGCCCCAGGAGATGAGCGGATAAGCCGCGCTCTGGCGAAAGTGAAAATCGTTATCCAAATAGTTCTCGATTTCCTTAAGAATGATTTTCTTCAGTTCCAGTCCGTTGAGCGCATTGAACGGCCTGAGAGTGGGACTTCCCATGTATTTCTCCTATCCTCTGGATTTTTCGTTCTCCTGCAATCGCTTCACCACGGCGCGGATTTCGCGCAGCCGAATCTTGGTTGCGGCTTTGCCGCCGAGCACGTCCTGAATCGTTTGCAACTCCCAGGTGGTCAGCTTCGGACCGTCGTCGTCGGAAATCAGGGCGCACAGGCGCCGCGCTTCCTCGGTGCGCTCGTCCTCGGACTCGGGAATGGCCTTTTCCATCAGGACGAGTTCGCCCTTCTGTGTAGGATTGGTTCTCACTCCGGGTCCTCGGCAATTAGAAAATTCTTGGCTTTGTCCAGTAGCCAGTTGGCTGTTTCGATGGTGACTTCATTAGAGCCTATCATTTTTATGAAACAACTGTCCGTGTCTTTTTCCCTGCCGTAGAGAATCACCAACACATCGGTTGGATGCACCTCGGAGACGAGCTCGGTCGCCTTAATGAGCGTTTCGGTAACGTCCCCTTGAAAGAATCGGGCATCGCTCATCCAATCACTCCGACTGTAATCTCGGCCCGTTCCGGGCGCCCGTAATTTTTTTGCACACTCACGCGGCAGATTTGCGAATCGTCCTCGTAGGCCACGCCGGTCAGCGCATCCAGCACGCCACGCAAGAGTTTATCGATATCCGGTTTGGTGCCAGGATATTCAATTTTCACACTCTTGCTTGGCGGGCGAGAAAGAAAAAATAGCACGTTCACCCATAGGGCACGCGGCTTGAGCACGGGCGCGCGAAAAACCTTCATGGCACATAGCGTGACTTCCTGCCGCCAGGGTTTCAGTTTTTTGTTGTCGCTTGTGACCACGGGAAACTTCGAGCCGGGACGCAGAAACGCCTTCATCGATCCCTGTGGAACGGGCGTGCCGTAAACGGTGAACGAGATGCTCGGCACCACGTCCACCGTCCCCATCGCGAGTTGTTCGCCCTTGGCCATGTCAGGCTGCGGCTGCTTCCGCCTTCGGTTTCTTGATGCGCACCTTCACGTCTTCCTCGCCCGGTTCGAGGGTGATCTCTACTTCCTCGTAGCGATAGACGTTCAGGCCGTGCTCGTGCATCATGCGCTTGACGCGTTCCTTGAGCTTGGATTCCTGCTCGTTCAAGTCCATGCGCTCATCGCGGATTTCGGCGTACTTGCGGGCCTCTTCGTGCAGGTCCGAATACATCCGGGATTCCATTCCCGGAAGGTCGGGCTGTTTCGGGCGTGAAGGTTTCCTTTCTTTCGGAGCCTTTCTCGCTTTCTTTTCTTTTTTAGCCATTGTCGTCCTTTCGTCGAGAGTTATTCCAAAAACAGACAGGGCCGCTAACTTTCACGAAGCGAAAATTGGTTTCCGTTCTTGCTCAGGTAGCCGGCCACCTTCATTGCGGAAATGTGCTTCTGCGTTGTGCGAACGTCCCAATGCAATGCCGCGCTCATCTGCGCGGAGGTCATCGGCCCATGTTGCAGCACGTCGATAATTTCCGATTGGCGGGCGCCGAGACGTTTCTTGAGCATTTCCCAACGTGGGCTTAAACCCGAGGGATTCCCGCCTGCCTGTGACACTTGCTCCGCATCGACTCTGGAAATTTCCCCAAAAATCATCTTCAGGGCTTTGTGAAGCGGCTCGAGTTGCGCTCTCAGCGCGCGAATCGCTTGCGCGGCGTCCGAGGCGCCCTGCTTCGCTTTCACCGCTTCGTTTTTAGCGTCCTGCAATTCTTGTTCGAGTCCGGCAATCTCCCGGCGCAGTCTGGTGGCTTCATCGGCCTCGGAGCCGGCGCTAAGAAGAGGCCGCGACGACATCGGACGCCTCCCTGTGCTCCGGCAGAGCCGTGAATCCCTTCATGGCCCGTTCAAGCAAACCGGATGTCCCGTCGCGTTCCATCTGCCGCAAGGAATGGACGGTCATCCGCACAGCGTTGATATTCCACCTGGCCTCTTTGAAATTGTCGCACGGGATGCAAAAGTCCCGCGTCTTGCCGGACATCTGATTCACATAGGCGATGGCGTTCTTTTTGTGCTTGTCGAATGCGTGCCAGGTCTCGATGTCGCCGCCCTTGTCCGGGTGGAACGGCAGAGCCTTGCGCTTGAACGCCGTCTCGATTTCCTCGATGGTGGGAGCCGGATTGTCGATACCGAGGACGCTCTGCCAACTGAAATCCTCTTCTTCGCGCTTTCTGGAAAACCATACGGCAATCGAAGGGTCGGGGGCAGTTCGGAAGTCTCCCGGATCGCGCCGCGTGATCACCGGAGCGATGGCCCCGAATCGTTTCAACTCGACTTCCAGCGCCTCAATCGTCTGACGCTCCGTTTTCTTCCAGCCTGGCCGCAACTTGCGGTCTCCCAACGGAATTCGCCTCCAACCTTCCGGCCAAACCAATGGATACGTTTCTTTCATTGCTTCCCTCCCTTTCAAATCACGGCTCTTCTCATCGCAGAAACTCCGGGTTGTCCTTGAACAGAGCGAACAGCCCTTGCGACAGTCCGCTCACTTCATGCTCGTCCAGGTCCAAGCTTAAATGATCGGAAATAATGTGAATCGCTTCGTGCAGCACCGTGGCATCGTCCACGCTTTTTTCGAGCCCGCGCAAGACTCGAATCAGCCCACCATCCGCGTTGGACTCTCCCACTTTCTCGCCGAGCGCCCAGGTCGAATCGACCCGCTCAATGTCAACCCTGTGCCCCAGGATTCGCAGCGAATTTATCCGAACAGCTTCCCGCTTTCTGGATCGGGTGCTTTTTTCTTTTCGGGGCGTTTGAACTCGCCGGCTCGCGGGCACGTTTCCCAATGGGACACGTACACCGGCTTGGCTTCGAGGAGCGTCAATTCGAGCGGCTCGATTTTTCCCGCCAGCGTTTTCCAGAACTCGATGGTGGCGTTGCATAGCCTACAGTGCCTCCTGGACCTCGGCCTCCATCCGGCCGCAATCAATTCCGCGTGCGTGGCCGGCAGTTTCACGGCTCGCCTTCCCCGATGTCCCCGGCAAACGATGGCGACAAATCCGTTTTCGAGAACGAGGCGCTCACAAACGCTCACTCCGTTTGCATCATGGACAGACTGCGCGCCTCGACCTCATGCCGCACGATGGCGCCGCGCTCGTGCAGCACGAGAGTATAGATCGTGGTGGTTTCCAGGTCGCGCTCGTCGAACTTTTGGTGCGCCGAAGCCAGCCGCGAGGCCGGACTGCGCAAGCGCCCGATGCAGCGCTCCAGCCAGTTTTTACTTGGGTTGGTTTCCACTGTCCCGCTCCTCCATCGCGCGGCGTTGCACGTCGCAGGGATACTTTTGCATGAATACCGCAAGCGGCGGTCGCAGGAATTCATAGTTTTCAAAGTCCGCGGCCTGGCAGGCTTGGCAGAACGCGGTCAAAAAACTTCCGGATTTGGGTGCCAGCGGGTGCAGGATCGCGTTTACGTAATTCAACTCGTCGGGATATCCCTGAATGTTCATCCCGCGCTCGCTTCGGCTTGGCCTCGATCCGCTTCCGAGTGAATCAGACCTGCCAATTCGGAATCGGTGGCGTTGAAGAGCCGGTCGATCAGCTTAACTCTCAGGTCATGCGCCAAAATACCGTGCGATTTTGCTTCGTCCTCGATGGCGAAATTCAACTTCGAGAAAACACCTTGGATCGCTTGTTCCAGTTTGTCGCGCATCTTTCCTCCTATTCAGCTATCGGTCGCTCCTTCTTCGGTCGTTTCGGTGCCGTTTCTGGTTTCTGAGGTATAGGCGCTTGGAATGGGCCTGCTCCCGCACGAAACATTTGTCGTCCTTGGCCTTCAAAATTCGCTGCGCCCGCTGGCGGTAGGTTTCGCGGTCGCGCGATTCCTCGTCGTAAGCAAGGTCGTGGATCAGCGCGAACGCATCCTTGGGCAATCCGCGGCGCCGTATCATATCGTCGTGAAACTGGTCCATCTTCCTAAGCGTTCCTATCGACACGTCCGGGTATCGCGCCTCGTAGGGCGCATGCTGCGGTCCACGAATCATTTTTCGGCTCATTTCTTCTTTCGGAAGTCCTTTACCTTTGGACAATTCGCAAAATGCGGAATCCGGTCGTGCCGCAAAAGCGTCGACGTCGGATCGCCCTCCACCCGATACACCGGCACCACACTAATCGGCATCTTCTTCCCACGCGGCGTCTTCCACCACTCGATTTCCGCGCCGCACCCTGAGCACGTCCCCACGTCCTCGAACCCGTACCCCGCCATGTTCAGCGCCTTAATTTCCGTGGGCAGAGACATCGGGTTTCCCCCTTTTCTCGAACGCCGTCTTGAAAATCAGCTTCTTGCCGCTCGCCGTGAACAACACTCGGTTCAGCCTCTGCCCCTTTTCCGAAAACGACTCGTCCGCCTGCAAATACTGAACCAGGTCCACGTACCAGTCCCGGTCCACCGCTATGACCCTCTCCCCGCTCAACTCTCCACCCCTGGACACGCGCAGTTATCCACCTGGCACGCCCCCTTGAACCCATGGTGCTTCGTCAGTGTATGAGGACATCCTGGGCACTGTCCGACAGCAACCACCGCAGCGTCTCGATCCCCTCCTGTACCGACCGGTCTCTCTCCCGCGCTACCAACACGTCGTCCAGAATTTCCTCCGACGCCACGCTTCCGTCCGACCACACCCCTACCCTTTCCAGACCCCCGTCCGCCCTTCGCCTCTCGACGATCCTTACCCTCTCCATTGGCCCTCTTCCCGCCCAACCGCTCCATCGCCACCACCCGCAGCGTCACCCCTCGCGTCACCGCCTCCATCTTCATCTCCCGCACCAAATCCGGCTCCACGTTTCGCAGGTGCAGATCCATAGCCTATCCCCGCCTCGTTTCGAGTTGTTGCGTGTGGTGCATTGCTTTCTCGGTTGCAGAGTGTGCTCCTGTTGCATTGGGTTGTCAAGCACCATGTGTATACTTAAAAAATTAGTGGTTCAAAATGAAAATTGTCCGCGTCGAGTCAGGCCACTGTTTCGAGGGGAGGGGGAGGGGTTGCCGGACAATGCGCGCGCGAGACAACAGCGTAGGCGTGGTCTTCCCTGTAGAGACAGGAGTAGGTCTGGGAGTGTGGGATGCGGCGGGCGTTCGCTTGCCACTTGCTCGCCGATGTGCTGCCGATCGTGCGCCAATCGCGGGACAATGCGCGGTCGCCTGGGGCCGATCTTCGCCAGTGTTCACGCGGCTGTGCGCTGTGCTCGCCTGCCTGATCGTCGCAATCTTCGCGCTATCTTCGCCGCGTCGCCCGTCATTCCCATTTCGGTGTCCCACTTCGGGAATCGTTCCCACTTTGGGCTGCGCTTGCAGCACCTAACCCGTGTGTTTCGCAATGGCACAGAACGTGCAACTGCTATCTTCGCTTGCTCGCTTCGCCTGTCTGTCTCGCGGCGCTAACCGTGAGTGGATAGCTCAAATGGAAGGTGAATGGCAGAGGTTTGGCAAGCGAAAGGCGAGTATCTACACACTCTCTTTTTTTTATTAGTTTCGACGAATGGGAGGCAGGGATATGTCACTTGGGACGTTCGTGTTTCTGCTGTGGATGATCGTGACGGTGCTGCGCAAGGTGTTCGGTGATGAGTGAGCGAGAGACAGTTGCGGATTTCTTTGGACGTAACCTACAGGCTGATGGTGTGGCCGATCAATTGCGGATACTGCGAGCCTGCCAGCATGTGGACGTGATGCGCTGTGGGGTTCGGGTATCGGCAACGGAATTGCTGGACGTTTGTCTGCCCTGTATTCACGCTGGTAGAGAGGCTTTCGACGCTGGACGCAAAGCGTATCTTGCCGCGTGGTGGCATTCCCAAGCGTCGGTTCAGTCTACGGCGATGAAGGATTGTCAGGTGGACATAGGTATGAGAGTCCAACGGTTTTGCCCTTCCATGTTGGGGTTTGGCGGAGTGACGTTGACAGGGACCGTCACGCGCAATCGAAACGGCATGGCTGTAGTCCGCATGGATGCGAAGTGTAGCGGTAGACGGTTCGATACGTGGAATCGCGGCTGGCGTCCCGAGGTGAAACCGTGAGTCTATTTCCCAATGCGATAGGCACGCAATCCGCCCTGGGGTTTCCTCTCTCGCTATGCGAGAAGTACAGGCCGCGTACGCTGGCCGATTTCATCGGGTTAGAGAAACCACGTAAGGTGCTCGCCGCGTTCGCCGAGCGTCCAACATCTTGCGCGTGGATTTTCACGGGTCCGCCAGGAACGGGTAAGACGTGCATGGGCCAAGCTCTGTGCGACCAGATACGCGGCGAGCTGCATCACATCCCATCCCAGAAGTGTGACGCCAGAGCCATCGACGAAGTAGTGCGAATGTGCTGGTATGCAACGGCTGTGCCGGGTGCGTTCCATGTCGTGCTGGTAGACGAGGCGGACCGCATGACCGAGGGCGCACAGCTCGCGCTACTGTCCAAGCTGGATTCGACGGATGCCCCTCCGCAAACCATCTGGGTGTTCACCTCCAACTCGACGGATGGCCTGGAGAAACGATTCCTCTCCCGCTGCCGCGTGCTGGAATTCTCAAGCTATGGGATGCGCGAAGCGTTGGCCTTGTTTCTGGCAAAGGTGTGGGAACAGGAAACGGGAAAGCAAGACGGTCCAGACTTCGCACGTATTGCCAAAGATGCCACTAATAACGTGCGTGATTCCTTGAATCGGTTAGAAGTGGAAATGCTCGGAGCTTAGTTACTCTACTCTAAACGGAGGATAGTTCCATGATCTCAAACGCAAACTTTCAGGTACTCGAATACGAGTGGACGAGCGCGCAACTGGTTCTAGTCTATCGCTCGTCCGACACTAAACCGTTGTGCTTGCGCGATGCGTCGCGCATGGCTGCAGCGCTGTCCTACGCCAAGCGTACCTTCGTTCAGGTTCTGTCCGTCACACCTGGCGAACTGTACACGGAATGGTGGTACGGCGGACACTTGGACTGCGAACCAACTATCGAAATTCTTGAGTTTCCATTCGCCGAAGTTAAGTATGCCCTTGCAACGTAGCCGTGAGGCTTCGGCGCGGCTCACTGTTCCCGCAGAGAGCTGCGCCGTAGCAGTACGGGAGGAAGCGCCTTGAAAGAATCCGATATGTTCGAGATGGACCGGAAATTGCAAGAGAACTACCGGAAGATTCACCGTGAGCACCGCGGGGCGTGGTGCCGCTTCTGCGAGAAAGAGTATTGCGCGGACTGTGAACCACTCGCGCACGTCACCTGCAATCTAGCGAACGAGGAGAATTGACCGTGAAAAACAAACCGACTGTGTACGTCGAGGTGTCCGGCGGGGTTGCCGAGGTAACGCGGCCAGTACCGGGTGTCGCAGTTTTTTTCATCGACTGGGACAGCATCAAGGTCCAATCGCCAAAGCAAAACCGCAACGACTATCCGCCTGTAGTCCAAAAATTTCTCAAGGCCAAGTACCCGGACAGCTACCAACAATATTTTGTTGATCCGTCCGCAAGTTAAAACCGAGGAGGACAATTCACTATGGCAGTAGAACCGAAACGAGGATGCGGCTACCGCAAGGTAGGCGGCATCTATCTTGTCACCGACGGCCCAGGCCGACCGTGCGACCGCTTGCCGATCCCGCTGACCGTGTGCCCGACGTGCTCGCATGGCATCAAGCAGGCCCGCGGCTGGACGTGGATTGACGTACCGGGACTGGTCGGCAATGAACAGCACGAGCGCTGTACCGATGATTTCCCCTGCCCGCTGTGCATGGCTCCGGCTGGAATGGGCAAAGCCGGGTTGCTGTGGATTGGCGAGAAGTTTTACAAGACACCGGGAGAATTCGCAGCCGAGGCCGGCAAACTCGGCATCAGCCGAAGAATTTCGACGGTACCGCGTGAATTCGAGGCCGGGAAAACTTGGGTGCTGTTCGCGCACCCGAAAGCGACTCTCTGCCAACCGTGCGGCGGATCTGGACTCGCCCCAGGAGTCGAGATTGCCAGCAGGACAAAATGCGAGGACTGCGACGGCGCCGGAAAAGTACCGGCTATTTTCTATGTGCTGCAGCCTTCCCGCGTCGAAGTAATTGTCACTGAGACGCAATCGAAGGACGCCGAGTACATAGAGAGCCTCAGCAAGCGCAAACTGACTCCCGTCGTCGTGCCCGACAACGACCCAGACCATCAGGGCACAGTTTACGATCCCGAACCAGACGAGTTGGTCGACCTCGGCTCTTGATTTCCTTCCAAAACCACCGGGGGCCGCGCATCGTACACGCGGAGAAAGGCCACACATGCCGGAATCGACCGAACTCAGAAAACTACGCGAGGAATTCCACGGCGACGGGTGGCAATCGGACATCGATCCAACTGTGCGGCATCTGCGCGATACACTCGACGCGCTGATCGAAATTCTGATTGCAAAGGAAGATGCAGAATGAAGGGAAACCGCGTTCCACTGTCCGAACTTGTTGGCGCTGACGTGCGAGGCCGCAGAGCCATCACGATGGCGCCGGAGCACTACTACCTGTTCCCGAAGGGCGTGCCGATCCGCGAGCTATTGCGCGTCGAAAAGCGCGTGACGCGCACCGCGACGTGGTTCTATGTGTACTGGAAACCGGGAGGCCACGGCGATCCCGGTTATACCGGATACCGCGACGATGGGCCCCAGGTGCGCCAACGCCGCATCACCGTTGAGTTTGTGGACCGCTTACCGGATTTGACCGAGGAGCAGGCCCACCGATGGGAGTCTCTGTTCTCCATCGCCCTGGGCGACGGCATAACCGAGGCCGAGGCAGACGCGGAGGCTTACCGAGGTTTGCTAGAAGATTGGCCGGAACTGGAAGGCAAGCGACCATGAGATGGAGACAAGGCAAAGGCCGGCCTATCCGCCGCACCCGTTGTCAACTGTGGTGCAAAAAGCGGCGAATGTGCCGCAAGCTCTACCGGAAATATTGGGTCTGCGCTGCGTGTTTTGAACGATCCATGAAGCAATGGTTAGCACAGGAAAAACGGAAGGACCGTAAACGATGAGCGAAAAATTACTGGAAAGCTACGGAGAGAGCGCGGACGGAAGTCCTAAGATTGACGTAAACCCGCCCGCATGGGTGTGCCGGTCCTGTAGGCGCAAGCGGCATGAGCGTTGCGAGAGACCCATTGCGCGTACCGTAGTCGGCGAAGGTGAACTGAAAGCTTGCGCCTGCCCATGTAATAGTGGGAATTTTGAGGGGGATTAGTGACCGATCAACGCGCACTCTCGAAACTCGAAGGTAACGGACTCAAGGTCCACAAGTTTACCGCGTTCCACTACCGCATCGCTGACCGCTTCGACGTCTACCTTAACGACCGAGGCTGCAAATGGAAGTATCACGATTTACCGACCGGGATTCGTGATGAAATTTGGCCGCACAAGCTCGCCGCGTTTGTACCGGCTTTTCTCAAGGAGAATCCCGTCGAGGAGGCTGTGCGATCCCTGCCGCCGCATGCACCGAAGGGAGTCTGGTCTTGCGGGATGCCTGGGTGCACGTTTGAGATGGCCGACGACGGGACGGCCGAGAGTGCCCGGAAACAACTCGATCACCTGGAGACACACGAGCATGCTGAAAATCACGATTAAGGCGAAGCTGTCTTGTCCCAAACACAAAGGATTCGACCCTGCCAAGACCGGAGAAGGCGGCATCAAGGCGAACTGCGCCGGGTGCTGGAGAGTGCACGACGCCTACATGAAGGCGATGGCACTTCGTGAATTCCTTTCCATAACGGAACAGAGTTTAGGGAAAACTGAGAGAATTGGATAAAATAAGTTGACAACTATTTGGAGCCTGTGCGATTCTCCGCTTGCCATGAAACCCAAGGTAGCGAAGGTTTACCGTGTCACTGCTCGCAATAAAGCCACTCGGAACCATCCCGCGCGCGTCACGTCCGAACGCAAGGCTACCAATTTTGAACTCATGCGAGACCGCCTGCAACAGTGCGGCTATATTCGCCTTCGCACCGTGGTCCAAATTCAACTGGCAGGGGGAAGTTACGCCGGAGCACGCGGCTATTCCCTTCGCTTCATGGCCTACAGCGTGAAAGATGCCGAGGAGTTTTTGAGTGACCTACAGGAAACCGCTTCACAGATTGCCGAAACTGATGGACTGAAATTTCTCAAAGCAAAAGAAAAGAAAAAGGAAGGTGTAACCGCATGACCACGAAAGCCGCACAGAAGGAAGCACTCGCACCGATGCCCTTAGCCGTAGACCTGTCGCTCGAATCGCTCACCGCGCTCTTTACCGAATTCGTCACCGGCATCAACCGCCAGGACGAACTCGAAAAGGACGAGGAGAAGGCCGCAGCGAAAGACCAGAACGTCCGCGATGCCGGCAGTTTATTGGCGGTCGGCGAAAAGAACGAACTCGCCGTGCGCCGCGACAACCTGGTCGAACTCTTGAATGCGATCGAGGAGCGCGAGCTGCGCATCCGCAAGACCGTGAAGAACGCGGAACTCATCGCCCGCCACTATGCCGCGTTCAACAAGAACCTGAATGATTCGCTGCTGCTGGCCATGATCGAGCTGGGCATTCAAGAGGCCCAGGGCAACGTGCATCGCTTCGCCCTACACAAGCAACCGGACTTGCTCATCATTACCGACGAACGCCAGATCCCGGAGAAGTTTTTCGACCGCACGCCAGACTTAGAACTCATTTCCACGAAGATTGCAGAATTGCAATCCCTCAATGAGACGGCGCACGCGCAAGTTCTTGAGTGTTTGGAAGCGAACATCCCAACTACGATTGTGCTCAACAAGGACCGCGTCGCGGTGGCCATCGCCGCAGGCAAAGAAGTTCCCGGCGCGATGATCGAGCAGAACCGCAAGCGACTGGACGTGAAGTAAACCGAAAGAGAGAAACGAAATGGAAAACAAGGACTACGTGGCCGCGCTCCGCGAGCTGGCCGATTTCTTTGAGGCACATCCTGAACTGCCGGGTGGCGATGTAGGAACAATCAATGTCGCGGTCGGGCCAGAAAAACTTCGCGCACTAGCAAGCTGCTTGGGTTCCTTTAAGAAGAAAGCTGATCCCTATTTTTACAATCTCTCTAAAACGGTCGGACTGTGGACAATTGATGTCTACACCTCCCGCTCAAATCTCTGTGAAGCGGTCGTAGTGGGGAAAAAACAAGTTGCCGAGGTGGTAGTACCTGCCCGGCCCGAGGAAGTGATTCCCGCGCACGAAGAGGACATTGTGGAGTGGCATTGCCCGGACTCTTTGCTCGCGCCGGACGAGGAAGGAGAGAAACCCCTTGAGCAGCAAAACCAAGCGCAGTAACGGGGCTATCACCGTGACGGGCACGCAGAAGGAAGCGCGCGCGCTCGCCGCCCGCTCGATTGCCGAAACGATGGTCGATTTCGAGACCGTGCGCCGCTTCATCTCGAAGGGGCTGAACCAAGCCCTGCAACGCGCCGAGGCGGAAGCGAAAAAGAAAAACCAGGTGCTGCCCGAGGCGCGGCGAAAAAAACTCGAGATCGACTACGGTACGATCCCCGGAGTGAACAAACCGTTTCTCCTGCAGCCGGGAGCGGAGAAGATTGCGCGATGGCTCAAGGTGCGCCCTGTCTACCAGACGACGGACACCGAACTGGGCAACGGCCACTTGGAGGTCGTCTCGCGTGTACACCTCATGGATCGCGCCAGCGGAGAGGAAGTCTTTCAAGGCCCGCGCTGCTCGTGCTCCTCCATGGAGCCGAACTTCCGCTATCAGTGGGTGACCGCCGATCCCCAACCGTCCAAGGATTGGATTTTCAGCGAGGGTAAGGTTCGAAAGGCCGAAGGGACCGGAAAATCCATTAAGGAATGGAAAGATGGCAGGCCGACCGGGAACTGGCTCTGGCAGGACCGTATGGAGGTCAAAGATATTCATGCTCAGCGGAACAAGGTCCGCCAGCAAGGGGAGAAGCGCGGATTCGTCAAGTCTATCCGTAATTTCGGCGCGCTCAGTGAAATATTCACCGAGGATCCGAGCGAGTGGGCTTTTCCAGAAGAGGAAGGAATTGAGGCCGAGGAGCCGCCGACCGGGAAAATTGTGCGCGAAGCCGCCGAGGAACCCTCACAGGGGATGGGAGAGGCGAGCCAAAACGTAGCGCCTAGCGGCGCATCGACCGCCAGCGCCTCTCCCGCAAAAATTATCACGGTGTCGTGGACGTCTGACGCCTCCGACGTCGCCTATGTTTCGGGAGACCTCGCTCAGGTTCTCGAAAGGATTAAGGGCGGGTGGCAGGGCATCAAACTGGAAGATCGGGACGTTTACGTTCTGCCGGCACCCTTTATCCCTGAGTTGCAAGAGTGGTGTGCAACCAACGGCCACCAGTTCCAAGAGATTTCGGGCTCGTCGATACCGGCGGAATCACCCAAGGTCCCTCACGACCAAGCGCCGGTGACGCAGCCTGAAGCCGCGGGGAACAATGGGCCAGAGGTCAAAGGAGCCTCTGGCCCTACTGCGGCCGAGGTTACCACGATTCAGGGAGTCATTAAACAGTTGCGTGTCAACCGGACGAAGGGGAAGGGCCGAGGCGTCGAGAACTACAACGTGCTCATCGGGGAACCGGGGTCGGGCGCCGGACTCTTCTACTACGCCTACAACCGGAGTCTCTGGCCGATTCTCGATCAGTGCGTGCAAAAGCAGGTCGTCGTGCTCGTGAAACAAAAGACCATCGTGGGCTTTGTGAAGGTGAACGGGCGGACGTTTGATAGTGACGGGATCACCCCTCAAATTGAAATGGGCGAAGATCGGCCCGCGGCGGGCAGCCTATTCAAATGATCGAAGCCTTGCGAAAACTTCTTATCATCCGGGAATTGCTCGCCGACATCAGTAGCGACCTCGATTGCGACTTCGTGGAGCAAACCCCGGAGATCGAACAGATGCAGAAGTTGGAACGCAGCCTATTCAAGAAGATCAAGGAGTGGAACGAATGAGCGGTGACGCACGTGACATCGATGATGAAGAGGACGACTTCTGGTGCGAGGAATGCGATTGCTACCTATGCCCGCACGGTCTATGTCTCAGCTGTGAAGGATGCGAAGTCTGTGATCCAGAGTCGGAGGATGAACCTTGAGCACACCCAATCCAATCGGTTCCATGCTGGCCGAGGCTACTCAGACTATGCGCTCGCAGTGGGCGCAACTCGTGAAGATTGCCTTTGCCCTCTCCCGCGACCGGGGCGACGTCGACCAGATTTCCCACCAACTCGCGCGCGCCTCCGGCCAGTCCGAGGATTCCATTAAGCGCAAGATCGTGGCGATTCAGTACGCGCAGAGTTTGAACTTCACCGAGGAAGACGTCACGAAGAAGGGCCAGACCCAGGTCCTGTCCGACTACGGCAAGAGCAGGAAGCAGCAGAAGTATGAGGAGATGGTCTACCTGAAATTCAGGATTCCAGGGAGCCAGCGCGAGGTCGCGCAGCAGCAGTTTGACCACATCTGCCAGGTCTGCGAGTTCAAGACCAGTGAGCAGTTTATCGATTTCCTGATCGCGCAACTTTCCGCAGCGAGCGACGACGAACTGCGCCACGCCGCCGGCCACAAGCAAGTGAAGGACGCGCCAGGGCTATGAATGAAGCGACGACGGCCGAAACGCGAGTGGGCGCACCTGGACCGCGCCGAATTGGACCGGCCCTACATTTCCAAGGCGCTGCGTAGGAAGGCGCATCAGGAGTTTTGTCTGGCTTGCGGCATCCACTACGGCGACGTGCTCTACGAACACGGCAAGGCGTTCTTTATCGGAGAGGTCTTCGATCACCTGTTCCCCCGCCGCTTTCTCTTGCACTTCGCGCTGGAACCGAACGTGCTCTTTAATCTGGCGTCGGTGTGCCAGCGATGCCACGGCAGAAAGCTGAAGGCCGAAGAACTTCTTTACTACTCGGATGTCTTGGGATTCGTACGCGAGCTGCACCGGCTGAATTGGCCCTTGGGCATGGTCAAGCGCGCAGCCCAGGAGTACGGATTTAAGGAAGTCGTCAAACAACTCAAGGAGATCACATGAGCGAAAACGCAACATTCACCAAAACCGAGAAGAAACACCGAAGGCTTACCATCGCGTTCAGCGCCGTCATTCGAGACACCAGCCAAGACTCCGACGCGATCGCCAAGGCGGCAATTGCCTTGGAGCAGGCTACATTATTTACTGACGTGCGCCACCTGTCTGTCAGTGTTCAGGGCGCGTTCACAGACGTAAAACCACTGCCCGCGCCAAGCGATTCGGCCGAGCCGACAGCGGAACGCGCACAAAGCGCCTGAGTTTTCCACAGGGAAGGTGGGTTTGTTCCGTAGTAGCCGTCTTGGTTTTGACTTACTAAAAGAAAGAGAATTCAACAACGGTAAACCCGGAACCTGTCACGAACTGTGGAAATCCTGTGAATAAAAAGGATAACTCGCGTAAGTCCTTTATTTTCGCTTGGCAACCTGTGGATATCCTGTGATTTTAGCAAAACGCGAAACTTGACACGTTTTGAGAGAGGCCAATATTACTTCCACACAGAGAAAGTACTACGAGATTATCCGGTCCTTCATCGAGACCAAGGGGTTCTCACCATCGTACAGCGAGATTGGCCGTCTCGCCGGCGGGCGCACGCCTGGATCGGTGCATAGCGCGGTCCATAATCTCATCGGCCAGGGCTACCTCGAACTGGTCAAGGAGAAAGGGTGTAACCGGATCGCGCTCGTGCCCGAGAAGATTCACGGCATGCAGAACTGCGCGAAGGGGCATCCGGTGATCTGGTACCTGTCGCCCGCGTGCCCCTTGTGCGACACATTGCGGCGACTGATTGGAAAAGAGCAACCATTTAACTATACGATTGGACACTGACTAGCCCGGTGAACCCGGAGGCGGAACGAGCGTGAG
>DATNIO010000277.1:0-5475 GCA_035604385.1 Verrucomicrobiia bacterium
GCCGGACTCGACGATCAAGGCCACCTGGTTGCGCGTCCCCTCGCGAATCAGGTGATTGTGAACGGCCGAAAGGGCCAGCAGGCTGGGGATCGGCGCGTATTCGTGGTCCACGCCGCGGTCGGTCAGAATCAGCAGCGTGTATCCGGACTTGATCGCCAGCGAAGCGCGGCGGCAAAGAGTTTCAATCGCTTCCTCGAGCGGCTTCTCGCCGCCCTTGACGCGGAACAACATCGGCAGGCTGGTCGCCAGGAAATTCCCCCAGCTCACGCGCCGCAATTTCTCCAGCCGCCAGTTGGAAATGACCGGATGCCGCAGCTTCAGCGTGTGACAATTTTTCGGCGTCTCTTCCAGGATGTTGCCTTCGCTTCCGATGTAGGAATTGAGCGACATCACCAGGCCTTCGCGGATCGAATCGATCGCCGGGTTGGTGACCTGCGCGAACGTCTGCTTGAAATAACTGAAGAGCATTTGTGGCTTGTCGGACAAACAGGCCAGCGGCGTGTCGATTCCCATCGAGCCCACGGGTTCCTCGCCGCCGAGAGCGGAGGGCAACAGAATTGTTCTCAGGTCTTCGTCGGTGTAGCCAAACGCGCGCTGGCGCATGCGGATCGTTTCGTGGTTGGTCGCCAGAACGTGCGTCGGACTCGGCAGATGATCGAGCGTGATCTGGTTTTCTTTCAGCCACTGCGCGTAAGGCTGCCGCGCGGCTAATTGCTTTTTAACTTCCTCGTCCGTGATCAGCCGCTTCTGCTCCGTGTCCACGATGAAAATGCGGCCGGGCGCGAGCCTGCCCTTCATCCGGACTTCCTCGGGCTTGATGGAAAGCACTCCCGCTTCCGAGGCCAGGACCACCAGGCCATCGGTTGTGACGAGGAACCGGCCGGGGCGCAGTCCGTTGCGATCGAGCTTCGCGCCGATCACCCGTCCGTCGGTGAATGCAACCGCCGCCGGGCCGTCCCACGGCTCCATCAGCGACGCGTGATATTCGTAGAACGCCTTGATGTCCTCGGGCATGGTGGCGTCGTGATCCCAGGCTTCCGGAATCAGCATGGACATCACGTGCGGAAGCGTGCGGCCGGAAAGAGTGAGCATCTCCACGGCGTTGTCGAGCATGGCCGAATCGCTGCCGCCCGCGGTGATGATCGGCATGAGCTTCTTCATGTCGTCGCCAAACAGCGGAGTCGCCAGCACCGATTGCCGCGCGTACATCCAGTTCATGTTCCCGCGCAGCGTGTTGATTTCCCCGTTGTGGCAGATATAGCGGTACGGGTGAGCGAGTTTCCAGCTCGGAAACGTGTTGGTGGAAAAGCGCTGGTGCACGAGGCACAGCGCGCTGGTCAGATCGGGGTCCAGCAATTCTTTGTAAAAATCGGTGATCTGCGGGGCGAGCAGCAATCCCTTGTAGATAATCGTGCGCGAAGAAAGCGACGGAACGTAGAAGAAATCCTTTTCCTTCAGGTCGGTTGCCGCGATGGCGGTTTCCGCGCGCTTGCGCACGATGTACAGCTTGCGCTCGAGCGCATCCTGATCCATGCCCGGCCCGCTGCGCACGAAAATTTGTTCGATGTAAGGTTGCGAAGCGCGCGCCAGTCGCCCGATCGTATTGCCGTTGATCGGCGTGTCGCGCCATCCGAGGACCGTCAAGCCCTCCTCACGCACAATCTTTTCGATGATCCCTTCGCAAATGAGCCGGTCATGCGTGTCGACCGGAAGAAAAACCATGCCCACCCCGTACTCGCCGGGCGAGGGCAGGGAGAAACCCAAGGTCGCCGCTTCGCGCTCGAAAAAAGCGTGGGGAATCTGGATCAGAATTCCCGCGCCATCCCCGGTTTGCGGATCGCAACCGCAAGCGCCGCGATGGGTCAGATTGATCAGAATCTGGATGCCCTTGAGAACGATGTCGTGCGACTTCCGCCCCTCGATGCTGGCGACAAACCCGATGCCGCAAGCATCGTGCTCATGCTCCGGGCGGTACAATCCCTGAGCAGGCGGAATGCCCCGAAATGGGTACAATTCACTCATTTGAGCCGAATTAAACGATCCAGGGGTAGCAGAACGAGCGAGCAAAAAGCACGCATTCGATTCGGCTAACTCGATTCAACCTCTTACCTGGAGCGCCACAGCCTCCTTGGCATGACCATTTGATACAAACGTGTAAATTTCGATTCCGGGCAGTCCCTTTAGACACAGCCTGATACAGGGAAACGGGCCCTCATACACTTCGACCCCGTCCCCAGTCCGGCTTTCCGGAAAGTCTTTATCTTACCATTCTCCCGGCCCGATTGTCCCCACGGCATTGGCCATCTGGATTTACTATCCAACGCATTATTTTTTTGGATTGGTTGCGGGCTTCCGCTGAGGTTCTGCTATAATTCCCCACTCCAATATGGATTTCGACCAACTCACCACCTTCATTGAAATTGCAAAACTTGGCAGCTTTTCGCGCGCCGGTCAGAAATTGTTCCGCTCGCAGCCGGCCGTCAGCGCGCAGGTGCGCCAGCTTGAGCAGGAGTACGGCGAGAAGCTGTTTGACCGCGGCCGCAAGTCCGTGCGCTTGACCTCCGCGGGCGAAACCCTTTTTGAATATGCCGTGCGCATGGTGAATCTGCGCGCCGAATCCCAGCGCGCCGTGGCCGACAAGGCCACTACGCCGCGAGGAGTGCTCGCCCTCGGCGCCAATGAAGCGACGTGCCTGTACGTTTTGCCGGAAATTTTCGCGGAATATCACCGTCTCTATCCGTCCGTGCAGATCAGCATCTACCGAAACTTCAGCCACAAAGTTTTGCAAAAGGTCGAGGACGGATCGGTTGACGTCGGCATCGTGACGCTTCCCGCGAAGTCTCCGAGTCTGAAATTCCATCCGATTTTCCGGGACCGGGTCATGCTGATGGTCAATCCCCGCAATCCCCTGGCAAAGCTCAAGACCGTCCGCATGAAGGATATCGCCGAGCAGCCCTTGATTTTCCCGCGCACCGGATACACGCGGCAATTGCTGGACAAACACTTCCGGCCGTACAAGCCGCAACTCCAAATCACGATGGAACTGACGAGCGTGGGAATGATCAAATGCTTTGTCGCGGCGGGTCTTGGCGTGTCGCTGATCAGCGCGAGCTTCGCGCGCAACGAAGTCCGGGCCGGCGAAGTGAAACTCATCCCCATCGCGGACGTGGAACTCTGGCGCGAGCTGGGAATCGTCTATCGCCGCGACCGCACGCTGCCGCGCTCCTCTGCCGCGTTTATCGCTCTGGTGCGGCAACGCGCCGCGGAAAATCCCGACTTGGAAGTGGTTCAGCCACGCAAGGTTGCACGTAGCGGCGAGCCAGCCGCGCTCGCGTAATTCCTTGCCGTAACTTCAATTCCGAAATCTCCGGTTTTCTCTGTGTTCTCTGTGGTAAACGCCTTTGAATTTGGTGCGGGACAAGTGCCCTTTCATTGAACCGCGATCGGATCAATGGTCGACCCTGTCCCGCCTTCGATTTTCAAGGGAGTCATAATGTACGCAGTTTCATACGCACGTGCCGCCGCGAGTTGTTCCAGCTTTAGATTCTCGACAAGGTAAACTCCATTCACGATCAGAAACATCGCGTGAATCGGCAGATTCATTTTTTGTTCTGGGTATGGCCGCACTTCGACGCAGCACGTATCCGTTCCCACCAGCATCGGATTCTGCTTGATCAGCCACTCTCCCGCCTCGATGCCGATCCCCGGCGAGGATTTCAAATATTTATCCTTGTCCTTGACGGTGTAGAGCTTGCCCCAGCCTGTATTGATCATGACGGCGTCGCCCGATTCGATTTTCAGTTTTTCTTTCGCCAGTGCCTGCTGCAAATCGTCGGCCGTGATGACGTAGCCGCCTTGCAGCATGTCGACATTTTTCAGGCCTGCTACATCAATCAGGACGCCGCGCGTCATGATATCCGGAATTTTCTCGACGCCAAGTTTCGGAAATCCCTGCCGGGCGCCGGCGACCAGGTCATTGGAGGCGCTGCCGTCGCCGAAACTCATATCGTGATTCGTGATGCAGTTGTAGTATTCGCCGCCGTAAATCTGGTGCGCGAACGCATCAAGCTGCGTACCAACTTGTCCAAGCTCCGTGATGACGATCTCCTCGTTCTCGCCGCGCGTGCCCGGGTCCGTCGCCGTGCTGCGTTTGGTATGCAGATCAAAACGCCGCGAGCCGATCAAGGGCAACGCCGCCGAAAGGTGGAAGCCGAGCGTAAACACTTCGCCCGTGTGAATCAGTTTCGCCGCTTTCAGCGCTATCTCCGGCTTCATCAAATTCCCGGAGCCCACTTCATCCTTCGCGCCCCACTTCGACGGACACCGCTGCGCATCGCTCGGCATTTCCCACGATTGCGCGCGAAGCGCAGCGCCCGCAAATCCAAATGCCAGCGCGCAAATCATCACTCGGACCGCCAACATCGCTCGCATGTTTTCCTCCAGAAGATTGGTTCGGAATTCGCTTCGGTTTATAGACCGAATTGGCAGGAGTAGCAACAGAATCTCAAGGCTGTTCTATCGCAATCCTCGTCAGCCGCGTCGTGAGGAATTGTAGAAGGATTCGAGCCGGAGAAGGGTTTGAGTAGCACAGCCACTCTTGGCTGTGCGGTTTTCAGCGCGTTCAACAACGGCACGCAGCCAAGAGTGGCTGTGCTACTTAAAGCCGAGTTCGACCGTCTACGCGGGACGGTCACGCAGCAGGCGAATCATGTCGGGATCGGAATTCTTCGGCAGAGAGCCGACTGTTTCCGTGGGCTCTGGAATTTCTCCCTCGCCTGTCGCCAGAAACAGATTAGCTTCGAGGCCGTGCTGCTTGTCGTAGAGTTCGCGATATCGCCCGGCCAGCGCGTAAAGCGACGCGTGCGTGCCGCGCTCGACGATCTTTCCGCCTTCGACCACAAGAATCTGATCGGCGCGGCGAATGGTGGAAAGGCGGTGGGCGATGACAAACGTGGTGCGCCCGCGCATCAATTGGGCGAGGCCTTCCTGAATGAGCATTTCGGATTCGGAATCGAGGCTCGAAGTCGCTTCGTCCAGAATCAGGATGCGTGGGTCGGCCAAAATCGCGCGCGCGATCGAGACGCGCTGGCGCTGCCCGCCGCTTAATTTCACGCCACGCTCGCCGATGATGGTGTCGTATTTGTCCGGAAAACGTTCCGCAAATTCGTCCACGCGAGCGATCCGGCAGGCGGCCATGATACTGGCTTCGCTCGCATAGGGCCTGGAAAAGGCGACGTTTTCGCGGATCGTCCCGTCGAACAGGAACGACTCCTGCAACACCACGCCCAGCCGCGTCCGGTACGAATCGAGGCGAACCGTCGCTAGATCCACTCCATCCACAAGCACCCGGCCCTCGTCCGGCACGCTAAACGCCGCGATGAGTCCAATCATCGTCGATTTCCCGGAACCCGATGATCCCACGAGCGCCGTTACCGTGCCCGGCATCGCCAGAAAACTCACGTCCTGCAGCACGGG
>DATNIO010000278.1:0-13716 GCA_035604385.1 Verrucomicrobiia bacterium
GTCTGGCGCAGGTAGTTCGCGCCGGGGAAGGGCTCAGCCCAGGCGTTGAGATGTGGTTCGTGTGCGAGCGACATCTTTCAGTTCGCCTCCCTCGGAAATCGTGGCGCCGGTGAAATGAATGAAAACATCGTCGAGCGAGGCCTCCGCGCCGACTTGGGCCTTGAGCGCCGCGGGCGTATCCATCGCGGCGAGGACGCCGCGGTGCATGACGGCCACCATGTCGCACAAATGGTCCGCCTCTTCCATGTCGTGCGTCGTCATCAGGATGGTGGTGCCGAATTCGCGGCGCAATTCGCGGATCCGTTCCCACACGGATCGTTTTGCGGAGGGATCGAGACCGACAGACGGCTCATCCATGAACAAAACGCTGGGCCGGTGCAACATGGATTGCGCGATTTCGAGGCGGCGAATCATGCCGCCGGAATATTGGCGCACGAGTTTGCCGCCGACGTGCGCGAGTTCCATGAATTCCAGGGCTTGCGCGATCCGGCGCGAGCGTTCCGCCCTCGGCATGCCGTAGAGCTTCGCGGAAATCAGCAGGTTTTCGTAACCGGTCAGATCGCCGTCCGCGGACAGCATCTGCGAAACGTACCCGATCTTCTTTCGCACCGACTCGGGATGCTTGACCAGATCAAAGCCGGCGATTCTTGCCGTGCCTTCAGTGACGGGCAGCAGCGTCGTCAGCATTTTGATGAGCGTGCTCTTCCCCGCTCCGTTCGGCCCGAGCAATCCGAAAGTCGCGCCGGACGCGACGGAAAACGTCAGATGATCGACCGCAACAAGCAAGCCATATCGCCGCGTAAGGGAAAGAACTTCAATTACATTCGCTTCGGGACCGGTTTCCATGGACGTTAGAGTTTACCTCGGAGAAGCTTTGGATGCGATATCAGGGTTCCGCGTTCTACTTCGCAACGTGGGACGAAACAATTCCTGCCGGCGGGCGTCTATTGAAAGTAGGATAGAGTGTCTGCCAGAAATGCGTTTGGCCGGAGTACACCATGAAGCGTTTCAGAATCTTCTCGAATGCCGGGCTCGCTCTGACGCTGGGAATCGCGGCCGTCGCGATCGCAGCAGCGCCGCCAAGCCGGCCCGCACGAGCCGATGCCGCCGCTGCGTCCCAGGACGTACGGATTCCCATCGAGCAATACACGCTGAAGAACGGTTTGCGCGTCGTGCTCTCGGAAGACCATGCGGCGCCAACCGTTTCGCTCTGCATCGTCTACGACGTCGGATCGCGAAACGAGCAGGCAGGCCACACGGGATTTGCGCATCTCTTTGAACACATGATGTTCCAGGGCTCGCAGAATGTGGGCAAAGGCGAACACCTCATTCTCGTGCACGTGAACGGCGGCGACGTGAACGGCACGACCAGCGACGACTTGACGAATTATTACGAGCGCGTGCCGGCCAATCAACTCGACATGGCCCTGTTCCTCGAATCCGACCGCATGCGGGCGCTGCGAATCACGCAGGGGAATCTCGACAACCAGCGCAGCACCGTCCAGGAAGAGCGCCGCCTGCGCATGGACAACCAGCCTTATGGAAAAACGGACGAAATTCTCGAAGACCTCGCCTACGACAATTTTGCCTACAAACATTCCACAATGGGTTCGATGACCGATCTGAACGCGGCGAGCCTCGATGACGTAGCGCAGTTTTTCAAGACCTACTATGCGCCCAACAACGCCGTCCTGGCACTGGTCGGCGACTTCAAGTCCGCGGAAGCCCTTGCCAAGATCAAAAAATATTTTGAAGACATCCCGCAGCAGCCTGCGCCTCCTTCCGTGGACATGTCCGAACCCGCGCAGACCGCCGAACGCAGAACCGTGGTCGAGGATTCTTTCGCCCGCCTGCCGCGACTCGACATCGTGTACAAGACGGTTCCGGCGAACACGCCGGATTTCTACGCGCTGGACATGCTGGGAGATATTTTGTTTGGCGGCCCATCCTCGCGGCTCTATCAAAAACTGGTGAAGGAAAAAGCGGTGGCCTTGCAAGTGGCTGGAGGAGTCGATTTCCGGCGCGGGCCTGCTCTATTTCAAGCTTTCGCCATGCTCAAGCCCGGACAGGACGCGAGTGAGGTCGAGAAGCTGATTTATGAGGAGTTCGAGCGCGTCAAAACCGATGGCGTCACTCCCGCGGAAATGCAAAAAGTCCTCATTCAGGATCGACTGCAGCAGGGGCAGTCCATGATCAGCACGATGAGCCGCGCGCGAACTTTGGGTCAATACGCCGTGGATTTCCACGATCCGGATCTAATCAACACGGTTCTCGCAAAATACAGCGAAATCACGCCGAGCGACATTCAGCGCGTGGCCCGGCAGTATCTGGGCGCAACCGAGCGAACCGTCGTTTGGACAAGTCCAATGGCGCAAGCCGGGCCGCCTCGATAAAGGTCCAGCAGACAACGTAAAAAGTAGTTCATTTTGTCATTCCGAGCGGAGCGAGGAATCTCTCCTCGGTTTAAGCTCAAGAAAAGAAAGAGAGATTCCTCGCTCCGCTCGGAATGACAAAAGGGTGGGCACTTTTTTCGCAGCATGCAAGAGGATTTCGCGTGGCAAAGGTCTAGAAGAATTCGTCCAGAGAGGACGAAGAGGATATCGATGAGACGCAGCGTGAGTATCAAGTTTTCAAGGCAGGCGGCAGTGGCGGTAATTCTGGCGGCTGCTTTAGCGGCAACGGGTTGGAGCCAGGGTGATCCAGCCCACGACAAGTCGCTCCCCACAAGCAAGGTCGAGCGGCTGAATCGCGCTCCCGTGTCGAAAGACATTCTGAAGGTGAAGCTGCCGCGGCCGTTTGAAACCACTCTTCCGAACGGAATCAACTTGATGATTCTTGAGGATCACCGGTTTCCGCTGGTCACGGTGCAATTCGACATCGACGGCGCGGGCCCGATGTACGAACCTGCGGCCGTGCCCGGCCTGGCCGGGGCGACCGCGCGCCTGCTGGCCGAAGGAACGAAAACGCGCACGAGCAAACAAATCGCCGAGCAAGTCGATTCCCTGGGCGCATCGCTTTCAGCATCCGCTGGATTCGGCTCCGGCTCAACCGTGGTGGCCGCCTCGGGATTGTCGGATGCGTTCGAACAATGGTTCGCTCTGGCCGCGGATGTACTTCTCCACCCGAGTTTTCCCGCCGATGAACTGGCGCAATACCAGGCGCGCGCAAAGTCCGCCCTGTTGCAGCAGCGCTCGCAACCGGGATTTTTGGCGAATCAAACGATGAGCCGCGCGTTGTACGGAACATATCCCGCGGCGGTCGTTTCGGCCACGCCGGAGTCTCTCGATTCCCTGACGCCGGCGATGCTCGCGGACTGGCACGACAAGCATTACGCGCCGCAGAACACGATCCTGGCAATCTCGGGCGATGTCCACGCGGAGACGCTCGTTCCCAAGCTGCGACAATGGCTGGCGGAGTGGCAACGAACGAAAGCATCCGTAAAGTTTCCTCCCGGTCCGCCGCCAGCCAGCAAGGAGAAGATATTTTTAGTGGACCGCCCTGGGTCGGTGCAAACCACACTGCTGATGGGCAACCTGGCCATCGATCGGACCAATCCGGACTATCCGGCGCTGGTGGTTCTGAATGAAGTTCTGGGCGCGGGATCGGCAAGCCGCCTGTTTTTGAATCTGCGCGAGGAAAAGGGATACACCTACGGCGTGTACAGTAATGTTATCGCGCGAAAATATGCCGGGCCGTGGACGGCAGGGGGCGACTTGCGCACCGAAGTGACCGACGGAGCCATGACGGAATTCCTGCGCGAACTGAATCGCATCCGCGACGAGAAGGTGCCCGACGAGGAACTTGACGCGGCGCGCCGTTCGGTCGTCGCGCGTTTTGCGCTTTCCCTCGAATCGCCGCAGCAACTCATCGGTTATGCCATCACGCGCAAGGCGTACAACTTCCCCGCCGATTATTGGGATAAATATCCCGCGCAAATCACGGCGATCAAGGCGGAAGACGTGCAGCGCGTGGCCAAGAAATACATCAATCCCGCGACGATGCAGGTCGTCGCCGTCGGAGACGCCAGCAAGATCAAACCAGTTCTCGAGAAATATGGACCCGTTGAGATCGTGGACGCGTCCGGCAAGACCGTAGCGGAAATAAGAAAATCAAAAGCTGCGACCGCGCAGTGACCTGCATTTCTCAAAACGAATCCGATTCGTAAAATGAGATCCATCCGATTCGCCAGGAGACGCAGGTTTTATGTGGCGCCGGCGTCCCGCCGGCGTTCTCGAATTGTGCGCAGATCAGAAAATCGCCGGCGGGACGCCGGCGCCACTTCACACCCGTTCTCCCACGGCTCAGCTTACCGAAACCTGTCGAATCAATACGTTCAAGCCGCGGCGGTGAAAAAATTGATGCTCACCGTGGCCAAATCCGATGCGGGAAATCGGCATTGATATCGCGGATCGGTTTGCAATCCGGCTTCGCGGGCGCATTTCAAAAATACCGGCAGTTCCACCAAATACTGATCCGAAAATCCGTGTGTTCCGTCGTAAGCCACCGCGGGTGTCTTTGACAAATTCGCGGCGGTGAGTTGCGGCGGCAAAGTATGAAGCTCGAGGATGAGCAGTCCGAACCGGCCAACATAAGGCGCCCATCGGTGCAAATGCCGCACCAGGTTTTCTTCCAGTTCATCGCAGGGAATCTCTTCTCCCAGGTGAGCAAATGCGCCGGTGGATTGCCCCGTCCTCGTTCCCCGGACGTAGTTCGCCGGCCGCAAATACGGCCGGTTGTGATCCAGAAACGAGCGCACATGAAGCAAGTTGTGCACGTCATGTCCAAGCGTCTCAAGATCTCCCGCCAAAAGGGCCGGACGGTTGATATCTCCGGCAATGACAAAATGGTTTGGAATCTCGGCCTTTCGCAGTCTCTGTTTGGTGATCCTGCGGGCCACCTTATTGAAATCCACTCCGACGACCAGAAGTGGATGCTTGTCCAGGACAGTACCTCGAAGGGTTCGGCTCTTGATCACGCAGTACAGATGCTCGAGCAGGCTGCCGTCTCCACATCCCATGTCGCAGATGCCTTCCGGTTGCTGCTCGATCGGCCGGTTAAAAATCTCCACGATAATTTCGTCCACTTTTTTGAAATAAGTATTGTGAGCGCCGCCGCTGCCCCAAACGTTCATCCCCCGATTGACGAGCAATTCGGACCCGGTCTCATCGATGCGGGCGATGCGCGGGTTCCCGAAAAGGAGCGTACCGACAACATCGAACAGCGGAAGATACGAGACGGTTACGCCGTACGACGTTGCGATCTGCGCCGCGTAGGATCCAATGGGCGTGAGCCAAACACGATTCTCCTCCCGTGCCATCCATCCCTGTGCGATCAGCAAGTCAAACACCAAGCCAAGACTCGCGTGATTGCCCGGCAGCGTATCCAACTGCAGCGGTCCTTGCGCGAGCCTTTCCAAAATTCCGCCGCGAGCGAGCGACACCATGACCGGTCCCACCAGAACGCCGTCGAGGTATTGGCGAACCTGCTGGCAAACCTCTGCCTCCACAGGATCCCCATGCGCCGTCAGCCCCCAATGCAACTTGGCTTTTTGAACGAGCGCTTCGAGTGACGGAAGAATGGCCTCGTCGGATTTGCCGAACAAAAAATCCTCCAGGAAAATTGCCTTCGGCAGGAAGGAGATCACTTCACCGCAATGAGTGGAGGCAACGCTCGTTGCGATCTGGCCCTTGGCCGTCAGCGAGTAGGCAACATTGGTGCCGTTACGACTGGTTTGCTCCTCCATCCAGCCGCAGGAAGCCAACAGGCGGAAAGCCACTCGCAGGTAACCCCGGTTGCCGTGCGTCTGTTTCACGATCTGATCGAGTTCCACACGATCCGACAAAACGCCAAACAGATCGAAGACCCTGCGGCCGAGAAGAGCTTTCAAAGTGGGAATGATTACGATTCCAGCGAGGTGATTGAATAAAGCCGTTCGAACCCTCGCCTTGTCGTCATCCGTTATCGATAGATTAGCCATACGCGCAGCCCCGTTCGCCAGTTTGCCGGAAGCTCCGTTACAATCGTCCTTCGAACAAATCCCTTCCCTCGACCAGCGCGCGCATCTTGCGATCCGCGACGCTTCGCTGCAGCATCCAGAACCCACAATCCGGATGAACGTACCGAAGCCGGTCAGGCCCAAGCGTTTCCACAATGTTCTCGATGCGCGACGCGATCAGTTCTGGGGTTTCCACCTCGTTGTCCTTGATGTCGACCAAGCCAATCCCCAGGCTGATCTTCGGATCCAGGTCGGAAAAAAATGCCAGTTCGTCGTAACCGCGCCGGGCAAACTCCAGCACCAGGTGATCCACGCGCAGCGAATTCAGGAAGGGGATCAGATCGCGCCAGAATCCTTTGAGCATCGGCTGCCCGCCGTAATTCCCGAAACAAATGTGGACGGCCTTCTCGTTCAGAACGCCATCCAGCGCGTGGTTAATTGCTTCGGCCGCCCAGGGGGCATCCTGGGGAAAGCCGACGATGCACGCCTCATCCAGCTGCACCACGTCCGCCTCGATCAGTTCGATTTGGCGGCGAAGAACGCCCGCCAAATCCATGGCCAGGTCGGCCACATCGTTGTAATAGCAATTGGTGAGAACTCTGGACAGCATGTGCGGCCCGGTGCACGTGAATTTAAGCGGCGACTTCGTCAGAACGCGCACAAACTCGTAGTCGCTCGGCAGGTTGAGCGTCCCTTCCTGGATCTTGCCAACGGCCATGCCCGCAGTGAGAAGCTTGAAGCCGGGCGCGCGGTCGGCTCGGAAGCGGTCGAAATCCGAAAGGGTGAATTCCTTTCGAATGCCGTCCATTTGCGACGCAAAATAATCGACCATCCCGTTGGTTTCCGGATGGCTCGGGTCGAATCGCATGAGCTCCCCATCGGTCACGAGGTCCAGCCCGGCCAATTCCTGAGTTTTGAGGACTGTCATGATAGCGTCGCGGAGAACGAGGCGCGAGGTGTTCCCGACCATCCAGGAAGGCACGGGGTAGCTGCCGACGGCTGTTGTCTTGATTCGTGGAGGCATTGAATCTTCCCTTCCCGGAACGGCTCAGTCTTCCTCGCGGCGCACTGGGCAGCAGGCGCAGGCCTGCAATCATGGGCTGCGAACTGCTCGCGAAAATATTTCCTTTGTCGCAGGGCGCAACAAATACCAAAGCGCCAGCAAATCCACCACGAGGATGGAAACGTTCCACAACAATCCGACATGGCTGTAGCTCAACAGCGTGGCAATTAATCCGAGACACGCTCCGGCGGCAATCAGCAGAAACAAGAAGATCGTCAGGATGCGCGCGAGGTTGCGCAACTGGAAGATCGCAATCGCCAGCACCACGTGCAGCGCGCCGAAGAGCAGAAAGATGACTCCCCCGGCAGCGCCGAGCGCGGCAATTGCAGCTGCCATGGCGCCGTTTTCCGGAGCGGTCGCGGTGGCTCCCGTCGATCCCATGAAGAAGAAGATGATTCCGGTGGCGGCAAATCCAAGCCCCGCAAGAATCATCCCTGCGCCGAGGATTGTGACTCCAATTGGGCGTGCCATCGCGCGTCTCCGGGCAAGTAGCACAGAATTCAGTCTGCGGGGGTTCGTACCTGCATGAACCACACCGACAGTGTGAATCCTGTCGCACCAGCGTCTGCATGGACGGTAAGCGAGGCAGCTCAAGCCGTCAAGCGCGTATCTTTTGCGGAGCCGCCCAGCGGCGATAAACGAACAGGGCCACGCCCGCGAGAATCGAAATCACGCTCGCCGCCTGCGCGTTCGTGAGGCCGTAGAACGAGCGCGGGTTGATCCGAATGATTTCAACGAGATACCGGGCGATCCCGGTGAGCACAAGATACGCCGCGAAAATGATTCCGTTCGGGGCATGTGTTTTCAAGCAGCGCGCGCCAAGACGCCAGAGAATCCAGGCGATCAAACCGGCTGCCAGAAATTCGTAGATCGGGGTGGGATGAACGCGCTGCGTCGTGGGCACGATGCCATTTGGAAAACTCATGCCCCAGGGAAGCGACGTGGGAATTCCATAATCGCCATCACCGGAAATCAGGCAGCCGATGCGCCCGATGCCGTAACCCATCGCCGCTGCGGGAGAAGCGGCGTCCAGCATCAGCAGCGGCGACATCCGGAAACGCTTCGCCAAAAGCACGAGGGCGAGGAATCCGCCGATGATTGCGCCCACAAACGCGAAACCCATGGTGCTGAAAAGCTGCGGCCACGGATCGGCGAAAAACTCGGCGGGGCTTTCCAGCAGATGGTAGAGCCGCGAACCAACGAGGCCGGCGAGGCCCGTGATGCCGATGATCGCCTCGGCGTCGGCGGTGGATCCGCGGCGCGCAAAATCAGCGCGCAGAATAAAAAACGCGCAAATCAGCCCGGTCGCGACCATCAGGCCGTACGAGCCGAGCGTCAATGGGCCAATGTGAATGAAGGGATACAACGGGACTCCCGTCCTCGCGCGGACTCTTTCTTCGTGCCGCTAGCCGCGACAGTATAGCCGAGATGGACGTGTTCAGGTGGCGCAGGCTTCCAGCCTGTGGGGGTTAGTCCTTGCAAGGACCAAACCCCACAGGCTGGAAGCCTGCGCCACTCGGTTTCTGAAAATTCGAGGGGGGAATCCTTAGTGAATCACGGCCTGGTCGCCCACCGCGGGCCGGTTTCTCCTCATGATGAGGAGAAATGGAACGAGGCAAAGAATTATGACTGCCAGAATGGAAATCACTTCGACGTAGGCAATCGTCGTCGCCTGCCTGTCAATGATGAACGATACGAGCCCGTGTGCCTGCCGAGTGGCTTCGACGCTGCCCGCTCCTTTTCCCTGCAAAGTCCGAGCCAGCCCGGACACGAGGTTCTCATACTGCGGCGTTCCGGGCGTCGTGTGCGCGACCATCGAATAGCGGCGCCGCTGGGCGACGCGCGCTATCGAAGTCGAGATGAGCGCGATTCCGATGCTTCCACCGACGTTGCGCATGAAGCTGTTCATGGAAGAAATCTGGTTATTCTTCTCGCGAGGGACGCCCACGTACGCCAGGACATTCTGCGGGACGAAGATGAATGCCAGGCCGAACATCTGCAGCGTGCGCATCAAGAATGCCGCGCGGAAGTCCATGGTGAGGCTGACCAGGCTCGACATGTAGTACATCGCCGCGGAAATCGATACGAAACCGAAGGCCATCATTTTGCGCGGATCGACTCGCGAGACCATCGTCCCCACAAGCGGCAACACCATGATCATGATGAAACCCCCGCCGGCCAGGGCCTCCCCGGCGACCACCGCGGGATATCCCAACTGCACCTGCAGAAATTGCGGAATCATGAATGTCGTGCCGTACAACACGATCCCCACCGTGAAACTGAAAAACATCGCCGTCGCAAAATTGCGCCTCTTAAACAAGCGGATGTCCACTACGGGATTCGGATGGTGCCACTCCCAAACGATCCAGACCAGAAAAGCATAGCCCGCAAGGACCACCAGCGAAGTAATCCAATGCGAAGAGAACCAGTCGGACTCCTGCCCCTTGTCGAGCGCGATCTGCAAACTGGCAATGGCGATGGTGATCAGCCCCAGGCCCACATAGTCGGCGCGGATTCCCCTTCTTCTCTCCTGCTCGCGCTTCAAGAACGGCGGATCCTCGACCAGGCGATTCGTCAGAAACAGCGACAGCAAGCCGATCGGGACATTGATGTAGAAAATCCATCGCCAATTGTAGTTGTCCGTGATGTATCCCCCGAGTGTCGGACCGATCGCCGGGGCGAGCACGACGGCCATTCCATAAACGGCAAAGGCCATGCCGCGCTTGGATGCGGGAAACGTATCGGCAAGTATGGCTTGCTCGCTTGGCTGGAGACCGCCTCCGCCTACGCCCTGCAGGATTCGGAAAAAAATCAGCATCCCCAGGCTCGGAGCAAGCCCACATAGAAAGCTGCTGGTCGTAAAAAGCGCAACGCACGCCATATAGAAGCGTTTGCGGCCAATGATCGTGGAGAGCCAGGCGCTGATCGGCAGGATGATCGCGTTGGAAACCAGATAGCTCGTCAGCACCCAGGCGGATTCTACCTGGCTGGCGGAGAGGTTGCCGGCAATATGCGGCAGGGACACATTGGCGATGGAGGTGTCGAGCACTTCCATGAATGTGGCCATCGTGACCGTCAGAGCGATCAGCCACGGGTTGTACTTTGGCTTCCAGGGTGCGTCTATTGCGTCTGTCACGCTTTTCTTCCTGTAGCACAGACTTTAAGTCTGTGGGTTTCCAATTGATCTTGGCTTCCGCGCACGGCCTGGGCGCACGATCGAACCCCCGCAGACTGAAGTCTGTGTTACTTACTTCAACCAAACTTTCGGGACGACCGACATTCCCGGGCGCAGGCGGTCAAGGCCTTGCTGGCCCGGCTTGAAACGGATGCGGACGGGCAGGCGCTGGACTACCTTTACGTAGTTTCCTGTCGCATTCTCGGGAGGAAGCAAGCTGATGACCGAGCCTGTCGAGCCGGGCATGGCTTCGACGGTCCCATCGAAATCCTGGTCGAATGCGTCCACGGAAATCGTGACCGATTGGCCGGGATGCATTTGTCTCAGCTGGCTTTCCTTGAAATTGGCCGTCACCCACAAATTGCCCAGGTCGGCGAGCGTGACGAGGCGCTGGCCCTTGCTGACGTGTTCGCCGGCTTCGACCGTTCGCTTGGTGATGACTCCCGCCACGGGCGCAACGATCTTGCAATAGCTGAGATCGAGTTGCGCGCGGTCGAGTTGCGCTTTCATCGCCTGTACTTCGGCCTGCTTGGACTGCACATTCGCCTTGGAAATGGCGATTTGATTGGGCGCATTGATTCGCGCCCACTCCATCCGGCTGCCCGCCTGGTCCAGTTGAGCGCGGCGCTGCTCCACGACCTTTTGCGCGGCCTCGGCCGATGCGCGCGCGGAATCGACGGAAGCCGCCAAAGCTTTGGCGATCCCCACCATTTGATCGTAATCGGACCGGGAGACTTCGTTCTTGTCCACCAGCGATTTGTAGCGCGCGACGTCGGCCTGGGCCTTGGCGTTATTCGCCTCCACCTCCAGCACTCGAGACTGCGCAGCAGATTGGTCCCGCTCCCCCGCAGCCAGGGCCGCTTCGGCATTGGCTACTTCGGATCGGCTCGTCGATACGCTGGTCTCGGAAGTGCTCTGCGTGATCGGGAGGTTCGGATTTTCCGCCCGTTCATTCGCCTGGGCTTTCAAGAGCTGTGCTTGCGCCTGTTCCACTGCGACTTCGAAATCACGTGGATCGAGCTCGATCAGCAATTCTCCTGCTTGCACGGACTGGTTCTCTTCCACATGGACCGCTTTCACATCGCCATCGATCCGAGCGGTAATGCCGCTGAGGTGGCCGTCCACCTGAGCGTCGTCGGTGGATTCGTAGGTGCGGGAATACAGCCAGAACGAAACCGCTCCCACGAGAATCACGCAGCCGATGATGGCCGCGAACAGAAGCGTCCTGCGCCGCCCCTCGGCATTGCTGCCGGCGTCGTTCGGATCATTGGATTTTCCGGCGGGCTCGGCAGGCCGGGGTGAACTGGATTGCTGCAATTGGTCAACCGCCATGGTTATTGGCTCCTCAAAAGATCGCGCATGATTTTTTCGGCCTGGCCGATCGCGCGGGCCACGCTGGCCTTGGCCAGGTTATGGGCATTCAAATTCGCGATGTAGTCGGACTCCGCGCTGGCCACCACTTCCTGCGCCTGCGTCACCTCGACCGTGTCGGCAACTCCGGAAGAAAAGCGGTCCGTCGACTGGGTCAACTCATCCCGCGCAAGTTCACGCCGGCTTTGCGCGACGCGCACCAGTTCCGCGGCGGCGTTGAGATCCAGGTAGGCGTTCCGGACGTCCGCTTCCACGCGGGAGCGCACGCTTTCGTATTCGGCGCGCCGCTGCTTCAATGTTGCCTCCGCTTCGACGATGTCTCCGTGCGTGTGCCCTCCCGCCCAGATGGGAAACAGGAGTTGGCCGCTCACATCAAAGGTTCCGTGGGAATTCGCGGGGTTTACGCCGATCACTCCGTAGTCCGCGACGATGCCGAGCGTGGGATAGTGCTCCGCCACGGCCGCCTTGCGGGCGAATTCGGCGGCGTGCAGCGACGCTTCCGCGGCTTTCAGGTCGGAACGGTTCTGCGTGGCCAGGGTGAGCGCCTGCTCGAGCGTTATATTTTCGAGCGGGGCGTACGGCAGTTTGTCTGCGAGCGAATAGGCCTGCCCCGGCGACAATCCGATAAGACGCGCGAGTCCGATTTTCTGCTTGGCGTATTCCGCCTGCTCCGCCGTCAGACGCTGCTGCTGCGTTTGCAACTCGACCTGGCTTCGCGTCATGTCAATTTTTGCGCTGAGGCCCGCCGTAAAGCGATCCGACGCCTGCTGGAAGATTGCCTGGGCGTTATCCACCTGCACTTTGGCCGAATCGACACGCGCGGATTCGGCAAGCACCTGTAGATACGCAGCCGTCACCACGTAGACCACGATTTCCCGCGAGTCCGCCGCGGAAAGCTCGGCCGCTCGTTGCCCTTCGCGAGTGGATTGGTAAGAGCGGATCGCCTGCAGATCGGCGACGCGTTGCGTCAGGTAGCCTCGCAAATCGAAGTAGTTGAACGGGCCCACGATATTCGGAATATTGACGCCCAGGCTCGGAGGAAATTTGAATTTGAAACCAAAGGAGGACAGATCGATTTGTTCCACGTTCTCCCGAACGCCGCCGGACAGATCCGGGAACAACAAGCTCCGCGCAACGATGTTCTCTCCCGTCGCGCGTTGCGAGGACTGCTCCGCGGTAATCCCTCCCAGGTTATAGCGCAGCCCCATTTTCAGCGCTGCGTCGAGAGAGAGCGAGAGCGGCTGATCGGAGGGAGGCCCGGCACTCGCGCTGCCTTGATAGGGGCCGGTCTGCGCCGTGGCATAAACCACCGGAGCAAATATGCCGATCATCAGAAGGAAGAAACGAAAACAGGAAATTCGCATGGAAACCGCTCGATTCTTCAGGATTAGCCAGCCGCGCCTGCCGCACTCGGTCTGCGCTATCCAAGGGGGAGGCAAGGCGGGCGGTCCGATTTTGCAATTAAGGCTTGCGTGGCCGAGAACACCCAAGTAAAATACATACACGTATGTATCCTGTCAAGGGAAGCACGCGGCGAGTATGAGGCAACTTTCCATGCCTGCACGCGGCAAGAGGAGCCGGGGGCGCCCCGCCTTGGCGGCCCGCTCCCGCACACGACAGGCGGAGCGCACCCGGGCGACCCGCCGGAAATTGCTGGACGCCGCCAAACGCATTTTCGCGCAGGACGGCTTTGAAGCGGCCCGCCTGGAAGACATCGCGGCCGGCGCCGGTTATACCCGCGGCGCTTTCTACGCCCATTTCAAAAGCAAGGAAGACATCTTCTTTGCCTTGTTCGAGGAGTGGGTGCGGGAGCGAATCGAATCCTTCACGAGTGCCGTCCGGCGCCACTCGGATCCTGCTAAAAAGCTAATGGCTTTGCGAACCCATTACGCGGAACTCGCCACGGACCGCCGCCTGGTCCTGATCTCCATGGAATTTAAGCAGTTTGCCTTGCGTCATCCCGAGGCGCATGCCCGGCTGCGGATCAGGCACCGCCGCATTCGCGCGTCGTTCGGCGCGCTATTTTCCGAAATCATGGATGCGCTCGGGAAGAACATTCCGATTGAATACGCGGCGGCTTCGGCCTGCCTCGGAGCGGTCTCGCAAGGGCTG
>DATNIO010000279.1:0-4990 GCA_035604385.1 Verrucomicrobiia bacterium
CTGCCGGGTCGCGCGATACCGCGGGCCTGGCCGTGAAATTTACTGTCCCTACAGTGGCCAATGGCAAGGTGTACGTCGGAACGCAGAACGAACTTGATGTGTATGGGCTCTTGCAGTGATGCGATCTGAGTAGAACAGGCTTCAAGCCTGTTTGCTTTTGAATTTTGTTAGCCCCACGCGCAAACCAGACAGGCTGAAGCCTGTCCTACCTTACATTCCTTCGTAGTTCGGGCCGCCGCCCCCTTCCGGAGGCACCCAGGTGATGATTTCGTAGGGGTCGGCGATGTCGCAGGTTTTGCAATGCACGCAGTTTGACGCATTGATCTTCAGTCGCGGCTGGCCCTTTTCCTGAACCATTTCGTAGACGGCGGCGGGAAAAAAATACTGGCAGGGATTCCCGTATTCGGTTACGCACTTCGTCGCGCACACGTTCAGATCGGCGACGACGAGGTGGCAGGGCTGGTCCTCTTCGTGCCGCGTGCCGGAATGATAGACGTCGGTCAGGCGATCGAACGTCAGCGCGCCGTCGCCCTTGAATCGCTCGGGCGCCGACCCTGATCCGTTCAGCTTGTGATATTCCTCGTGCCCGGGGCGAGCCCGCATGGGATCGATGAGCCCGCGCCCGCCCGTGACAAATTGAATTCCGGCGTGAAACAAACCTGCGTAGAGCCCGTGGTGAAAACCCTGATGGAAATTTCGCACGGCCCACAGCTCTTTTTTAATCCAGCTTTGCTCGATCTTGCGCGGAAACGCCGAGAGGGTTTTCGACGACGCGTCGCCTGTTTTCAGCGCTTCAAAAACCGTCTCGGCCGCGAGCATTCCGCTCTTGATCGCGGTGTGTATACCCTTGAGCCGCTGCGAATTGAGCAGGCTTGCCGAATCGCCGATGATCAATCCGCCGTCCACAAATTGGCGGGGCATCGAGTACCAGCCGCCGTAGGGCACGGTCTTCGCGCCGTAGCGCACCAGTTTGCCGCCTTGGAGAACGCGCTTGAGGAACGGGTGCGTTTTGTATTTCTGAAAGGCTTCGTGCGGATCGAATCGCGGATCGTGATAGTCGAGGCCCATCACCATGCCGGTGGAAACGCGATTGTCCGGCAGGCCGTAGAGCCATCCTCCGCCATACATGCTGGAATCGAGCGGCCAGCCGAGCGTGTGCGCCACATACCCCGGCGCGATCCGACCCGCCGGCACTTCCCATAGTTCTTTGATCCCGATGCCGTAGACTTGCGGGTTCAGGCCATCCAGTTTCAGCCGGCTCACCATTTCTTTTGTGAGCGATCCGCGCGGCCCTTCGGCAAGCACCGTCACCTTGGCGCGCAATTCGTAGCCGGGCGTGTAGTTGTCCTTCGGCTTGCCGTCTTTGTCGACGCCTTTGTCCTCGGTGATCACGCCGGCGATTCCGCCGCCTTCGTAAATCAGATTCCTGCCCGCAAATTGGGTGAATAAATTCACGCCGGATTTTTCCACCAGGCCGCCCAGCCACTTGACCAGCTTGTTCAGGGAGACGATGTAGTTGCCGTGATTTCTCAGCGGGGGAGGAGTGATCGGCAATTTCCACGCGCCTGCGGAAGTCAGAACGAACGCGGCGTCATCGGTCACGGGCGACTCGAGTGGCGCCGTCTTCTCCCAATCGGGCACGAGTTCGGCGAGTCCTCGCGGGTCCATCACCGCGCCGGAGAGCTGGTGCGCCCCGATTTCGCGCGCCTTCTCCAGGACGTAAACATTTTCAGCGGAAAGTTCCGGCTTGGCGCCGGAGGAATTGTGCTGCGCGATCAAACGCGAAAGATGCAGCGCGCAGGCCAGCCCCGCGGGGCCCGCGCCCACGATCAGAACGTCCGCGTCCAGCCGCTCTCGCTCGACACTCACATCCTCATCCTAGCAGAAGGACGCAATTCCCTGGCCCGAGCGTTTGAGCAGTGTTTTTGCAGTGCAATAGAGAGAGGCGGCTCGTTTCAGCCGTCCTACACCCTGTGCTTAGGCGTTTTGAAAGAGCATATCCCGCCGCCAAAACGAACAGCGTTTAAGAAGAGCCACCGGAGCGCGCCGGACGCGGAGCGCCCGCACCGGCCATTCACGGCTTCGTCTTCACCATCTTCTTCGCCATGAACAGAAGCAAGCGCCGGTCCTCTTCATCCGCCCGGCCGAGCAAACGGCGGAACTTCGCCAGCGTCCGGGCATCCTTACCGGTATCGCCCCAGATCATGGCGCCTCCCGGCCTCCGCTTGGGAAGAGCGGGCAGTTTGGGCGGCTCGTCGCCATCGTAAAAAAGCTGGTAAAGAGGAACTTCCAGGGCGCGCGCGAATTTTTCCAGTGTTTCCACGGCCGGCACGGTATGCCCGTTTTCGACGCGCGAGATGTAGCAGCGGAGCAGGCCCGTGCGCTTTTCAATTTCACCTTGGGAGAATTTCTTCTGCTCCCGCAGAACTCGCAATCGGTCGCCGATAATCATGGTGGTGGCACCTCCGGGGTTGGATATTCGCAAAGTAATAGCAAGGCGGCTAACTAACAATCAGGACCGGGCACCAGAAGCATACATCAAAGGATAAATCCTTCAAAACAGTTTCGAGCCGGGTCGGGGGGAGACTGCATGCAACGAGCGGTCACGGTTGATGCCGCGACTGCAGTTCAAGGTGATTTATAGCCGTTTACGCTTTGAGAGCGCTCAGCACGCGCTGCGGCGTAAACGGAACCTGGCGCAGGCGCGCGCCCGTGGCGTCAAAAATGGCGTTGGCAATCGCGGCCGTGACCGGAACGATCGATGGCTCGCCTCCGCCAAGGGGCTGCATTTCCGGCCGGTCGATGAGCACGATCTCGACGTCCGGGATCTGCTGGAAGCGGATGACGGGATAGCTATCCCAATCGAGATTTTTTTGTCCGGTGGAGTCGAATTTGACCTCTTCCAAGAGAGCCCTGCTCACCGCCTGCAAGACGTTTCCTTCAATTTGGTTCTTCAGGCCATCGGGATTGACGATCAAGCCGCAGTCGTGTCCCAGTGTAATTTTCTTTACGGTCACGTCGCCTGTGGCCTTGTCGACTTCGATTTCCGCGACGGCAGCCGTCATGGTATTGGCGCGGTTCGCCACGGCCACGCCTCTACCAGAGGCTTTATCCCCGGTGGAGGGAGGCGCCGGCGCCAGGTGATCGGTCCAGCCTGCTTTCTTGGCGGTAGCGACGAGAATATCGGAAACGCGTTTGTCGCTGGTGAGGTAGCGCAGCCGGAACTGCACCGGATCCACATGCAAATCCGAAGCAATTTCATCGATGGTGGATTCGCTGGCAAAGACGCGGGCCAAGTCTCCCGGCGCGCGAAGATTACTGGTTCGAAGAGGCCATTGGCCCCGTTGCACCCAGGGAATATTGGACGCCACGACTTTCTGATTTTCGAAGGTGTAAATCTGGCCGCCGCCTCCGGCGCCGTTCAAAAATCCCGGCCCCCCCGGCTTAAGGCCAATTTGACTCGACGCCAACATGGGATTCGCTTCCGATTCGGACCACGGCAAACTCCGGTCCATGAAATCCCAGGCGATCACGTTGCCCTGGGCATCCACGCCGGCGCGCACCGTCGTGTACTGCGCGGGACCTTTGGGATCCCAGGCGTGCTCGTCCTGGCGCATCCATTGCACGCGGACTGGCTTGCCCACGGCGCGGGACATCAGGGCCGCGTCCTCGGCCACATCATCGGTTTCGAGACGTCCGTAACTGCCCGAACCTTCCCGGTACAGTAGGTGAACGTTTTTCGGCGGGATGTTCAACATCTTGGCAATGGAATCGCGGGTTCGGAACGGACCCTGCGTTCCGGTCCAAATCGTGGCCTTGTCGCCGCGGACATCGGCGAGGGCGCACGGCGGGCCAATCATGCCGTGCAATTGAAATGGCCAGTAATAAGTGGCTTCGTATTTCTTTTGCGCCTGGGAGAAGGCGGCGTCCAGATTGCCGCGGTTTGTTACGACGTTGTCCTTGAAGCTCTTCGTGTTCTTCAGATAATCGAAAACTTCGCCCGGACCGGACATCATCTTCAGTGTTGGCTCGGACCAGGTTACCTTCAGCGCCCGGGCCGCCTGAATCGCCGCCCATTCCGTCTCCGCCACGACGCCGACGAAGGTTCCCTCCCGCACGATTTTCACTACACCCGGAATATTCTGGATCGAGCTTTCATCGACGCTCGACGGCGCGGAAAGCGACGTCGCCGGTCTCACCACGCGCCCGTGAAGCATTCCCGGAACGCTGGCATCCTGCGAGTAGACGAATTCGCCCGTGAATTTTCCCGGCAGGTCGACGCGCGGAATCGACTTTCCGACAATCTTGTAATCTTTCGGGTTCTTGGCGGGAACTTCCGGCGCAACCTTCATGTCCCAGCCAACCCCGGCGGCGACGATTTTTATATTGAAGCGCTTGCCGCCGAGGAGATCACCGTAGGCAATTTTCTTGGAGGGACTGCCCACCACGCTGACCACGCCATCCGTGACGGTAAGCGTGTCCACCGGCGAATCAAGGCGCGCGGATGCAAGCTTCAGCAACTCCTGCCGCGCCGCCGCGGATGCCTGGCGCAGTTGCACGCCGCCGCGCTCGACGGTTCGCGCGGCCGCCGTGACTCCCTGGTCGACCGCCTTATCCGTGTCGCCCGAATCCATGTAGACCTTGTTGAAGGAAACATCGAGTTCCTCGGCCACAATTTGCCCGAGGGCGGTCACGACGCCCGTGCCGAGTTCGACCTTGCCCGTGAAGACGGTAACCGTGCCGTCCTTCGAGATGGCCAGCCAGGAATCGAGCACGGTCGGGTCCATGCCGTCCACGGAGAGGCCTTCGCCTTGAGCGAGAACTCTCGAGGCAGCCCCGAAGAAGCTAAAGCCCACGATGAGGACGCCTGTGCTTTTGAGAAGATCTCTGCGGGAGATGGATTTGGTTTCCATGTTCGGCTCTCCTTCCTTAGGCTTTCACGCTTGAATTTGCGGCGCGCTGAATCGCGCGGATGACCCGCAGGTGAGTC
>DATNIO010000280.1:0-12298 GCA_035604385.1 Verrucomicrobiia bacterium
AGAGCCGCAAACTTTATTGATGGTCATGGCCGCAACGCGCACATCGAGTCCCGCGCCCAGGCCCGCCTGCCGCGCGGGATTCTGCCCGAGACCTGCTTGCACGACGTTGCCCATGATGATTTCATCCACGGCTTTCGGCTCAATGCCCGCGCGGCGAACCGCTTCCGCGACGGCTTTTGCGCCGAGCGAGGTAGCGGAGAGAGGCGCAAGGCCTCCCTGAAATTTTCCGATGGGCGTGCGGACAGCGCTGAGGATGACGGCTTGGTCCATGGTTGCTCTCCCGGACACCAAAGTAACGGGGTGCGCCGCAGGGGCGGTGGCATCGCCATGGCCCAGTATAGGAGGGAGCCAGAGCCGGGTCAATTTCGCCCGGCTCAGGCCGCGCGAGTCTGCCTATTCGTGGTTACTCGCATGGGCGACTTAATCTTACGCTCCAGGTGAAAATAAATCCTTTCCTGCGAAGTCATTTTCCGATGCATGACTTTTTCAAAGATACGCTCAATCGGAGTTTTCGCAGGCGCGCGAGCACGGCTTCGATGAGACATACGGGGGACTCCTTTTGTCTCGATCTGTATTTCCGTTCTAAATCTTCGCCAGTGTGTCAGACGATATTTTTGCTGAACATTACCACACTCTTAATGAGATGTTACACGTATTTCTGTACCGATCCGCACTTTAACACTCTTGTTACCTCGCTCAGCGTTAATCGCGCTGCGCCGTGTGTGTGCTACTGTTGTGGGCTGGGATGATGCAAGATGGCCGACCTGTTTGAACATGCCGGCGCGCCGGCGCCGGGCATTCAACTCAATCCCGAGCAGCGCGCCGCCGTGCGTCACGGCGAGGGACCGCTCGTCGTGGTGGCCGGCGCGGGCACAGGGAAAACTCGCGTCATCACCGAGCGCATCCGCTATCTGCTCGATACCCAGCCGGACCTCACCGGCAAGGAAATTTTGGGCCTGACGTTCACCGACAAGGCCGCCGCGGAAATGAAACATCGCGTGGTTGCGGCGGCGCGCGAGCGCGGAGAATCCGACGCGGAGCGCGCCGAGTCCGTAACGCTCAGCACGTTTCACTCCTTCTGCAATACCCTGCTTCAGGAACTCGATCCCGACCTCAAGCCCATCGACAAAATCGACCACTGGATTCTGCTTCGCCGCAACCTGCCCCTGCTTCAACTGGAGCACTACCGGCGCCTCGCGGAACCCGGACAATTTCTTGCCGACTTCGTGGATTTTTTCTCGCGCTGCCAGGATGAACTGGTCACGCCGGACGAATACCAAAGCTATGCCGCAAAGCAAGCGGAAAACTTTCAGCGGGTCCGCGGCGCGATGCCCGAGGACGAACGCCGCATCCGCGATGAAGAAATCGCCAAGATTCAGGAAATTGCGCGAGCCTATCGCGCGAGCGATCTTCTCCTACGCGAACGCAAGCTGCTCACGTTCGGCACGCAGATCATGGACGCCGTCCTTCATCTCCGCGCGAACGAATCCCTGCGCGAGACGCTTCGCGCGCGTTACCGGTACATTCTCGTCGACGAATTTCAGGACACGAACATCGCGCAACTGGAATTGCTCTGGCTCCTTGGCGGCGAGCGGCCCAACCTGGTCGTGGTGGGCGATCATCGCCAGGCCATTTACCGTTTTCGCGGCGCGTCGTTCGGCAGCTTCACGATTTTTCTGAAGCACTTCGCCTCGGCGGGCCTCGCTTCGACAGGCCAAGATCTATTGCGCCCGCTCAAACTGAACTATCGTTCCGCCGGTCGAATCCTGCGCGTGGCGGGACAAGTGATCCGCCACAACGAAAAGCCGACCAACATTCCCGAGTACCCGCTGACGGCCGTCCATGAAGACGGAGAGAAAGTGCGGATCGTCACGCACGAGTCGACAGAAGCCGAGGCGCAGTGGGTTGCCGGCGAACTCGAGCAGTTGCATCGCGCCGGAGCCAAATGGCGCACATTCGCCGTGCTGTATCGCGGCCACGCGCATCGCGACAAGCTGGTCGACGCGCTCAAATCACGCAAGATTCCGTTCGTGATCAAGAATCTCTCGATCCTGTCGCACCGTCTCGTGCGGGACCTGATCGCGTACCTGCGGCTCATCGATCAGCCTTCGGACGACGTTGCCTGCGCGCGCGTGCTGGCAATGCCGGCGTGGGGTCTCGAAGCCGCTGATCTGGTGCGCCTCATCGAACGGGCCGCCAAGGGCAAAGGGGTCTCCCTGTGGGACACGATGCTGGCAGCCAAAGGCGAGCCTCCCTTCTCCGGCGGCGGCCGCGATCTCGGCGCCCTCGTCGAACTCGTCACGGAGCTTCGAAAGAAAGCCCGGCAGTTGACGGCAACGGAATTGTTCGACGAGCTCGCCGAGGCACTGGAAATCAGCTCTGCCGTGGCTGCCGAAGACCGCAAATATTTCGATCGCCTGGCGCAATTCGTGCGCGAGTGGCAGCCCAAGAGCGAGACTCAGCGCCTCAAGGAATTTGTCGAGTACCTGGATTATTTCGACCAGGCAGGGGGATCGATCAACCTCGAGCAGGAATCCGGCGACGCGGTCCAGCTCATGACCGTGCACGCGGCGAAGGGGCTCGAATTCGATCACGTCTACGTCCTGCGCCTCGTGCAGCGCGGTTTTCCGGCGGGAGAAAAACTCCGCGTGCTCGAATTCCCCGTGGAATTGATGAAGGAAGAACAGCCTCAAGGCAGCTTTCATATTCAGGAAGAGCGCCGCCTGTTTTACGTTGCCGTGACGCGCGCGCGGCACCGCCTCACGCTCAACACGGTCGTGAACAAGCGCTCGAAGCCATCGCCGTTCCTGGACGACATCCTCATGGAGGCGCAGATCAAGCGCCGTGACGTCGAGCAGTTAGCGCCAACCCCGGTAAATGCGCCTCCCGCTCCCACTGAGATCGAGCCGGTGCTTTTTGACACGCCGCAGCGGCGCGCGCGGATCGGCTCGCGAATTGGCGAGTGGGCCGCAAACTATCGCCCGCCCGTGCCGGAACCGCTGCAGATCAGCCCTTCGGCGATCGGCACGCTGGAAGCCTGTCCTCAAAAATATTTATTCAACGGCGCGTGGAAGCTTCGCGGCGGGCCCGCCGCGGCCATGAGCTTTGGCAGCGTGATGCACAACACGATCAAATATTTCATCGGCGAGCTGGCCAAGGGACACACGCTTCCATTCGACGAAGTGGAACGGAAATTCGAGCTCGAGTGGACTTCGGCGGGATTCGAGGACGACTACCAGGAGCAGGAGTACAAGAAAGACGGCCTCACGCAGTTGCGCGCGTTCCACGCCAGCACGCTCGCCGCGCCGCCCACTGTCATCGCGCAGGAAAAAACGTTTGACCTGCCCATGGACAACAACGTCGTCCTCACCGGACGCATGGACCAGGTGAACCGCATCGGTCCCGGCGAAGAGGAGATCGTCGATTACAAGACGGGCAGGCCGCGCAACGAGGACAAGGCAAGAAAAGACGTGCAACTGAGCGTCTACGCTCTCGCGGCCCGCGAGGTATTCGACTGGAATCCCGCCAGGCTCACGCTGCACTTCCTGCAGACGAATCATCCCGTGAGCGCTACGCGCGACGACAAGCAGCTCAAAAAAGTGCGCGCGGAAATTCAGGAAGCCGCCGCCGATATTCGCGCGGGCGAGTTCCCCGCGAAGCCCGGCTTTGCGTGCAAGTTCTGCGACTACGAATCCATCTGCCCCGCGCGAGAGCAAGGCGCGGCGGCCAGCGCTTCCGGCGAAGAGTAGCGCGCTCGTCGGATCACACTTCGGCCTCGTCGTGCTTCAAGAACAATTTTTCTTGCAACAGGCAGGCAAAATAAAAACGGGACGCTCGCGTTTGCGGGCGCCCCGTCTGGAAACGTTTTCCTAAGACCTGACTCGGTGTGTTGCGTTTCCCTTATGTGGCCGTTTCGCGCATTCGCTCCGTGAACCGTTCTCCCCTCGGAGCAGCGAGCCAATCCATCGCAGACTCGCTATCGTTCTTTTACGAGTGTGCGCGCCGGAAGTCAAGAAGAAATTCCAGAATTGCAAAACGAAAAATCGATGCACTCCAGAAAATTATTTTGTGGATGGACTTCACAACGAATGAGGCTTGTTTGATGCGGTAAAAACGCGCGATGCATCGTGGCACCGGCGCCACAAAGAACTCGCGCGTCTGCATGAGACAAACGAGTGATGCTCCAAGGTTCAGGATTGAGGTGAGAAATAAATAAGGACTACGGCGTTGCGTTCAGGTAATACCCGTCGCGCGTGAGCAACGTAAGGCCCGCCCGCTTCACGCGCACTTCAATCGTGTGATACGGCTTGGAGCGGTCGGTATGCGCGCCGGAGTAGGCGATCGTGTACTGATTGCGCGCCTGTTCGGAAACGCGCGCGTACAGTTCTTCGAGGTTTTCCCGGCTCATGCCGCCGTAAAAAATATCGCCCCCGGTGGAATGGGCGTACTTGGACAAAATATTGTTCCCGAGAAACGTGATGCCGCGATTCATGTTCGCTTCGCCCACGCCGACGGCGTAGACGGAAATATCGTTGGAGAGCAGCAGCTGCCGTGTTTCGTCGTACTTGTGCGTGTTGTTCTTGGCATTCTGCCCGTCGGAGATCAGAAAAATAATCTTGCGCCTCTCGCGCGGACGGTCCTGCAACTGTTCCGCGGCGGCATAAATCGCGTCGTCGATGTGTTTCGTGTTGGGATGCCCGTTGGCTTCGGTTGGAACTTTCGCCGGCCCCGGAGGTTGCGCCGTATTGACGCGCGGGCCGTTGGTCATTGTGTACGAGCCGATTCCGGGAAACGAACTGCTGAGGTCGATGTGTTTCAGTTGCGTGAGAAGTTTGTCGTTGTCGGCGATGAAATCTTCGGAGATTTGCTCGGGGACTTCATCGAAGCGCCACAGGGACACCTCGTCGGAAGCGCTGAACGCGCCCGCCAGGGTCTCGAGGGTCTTCTGAACGTTTTGCGCCGTGCCCGTCTTCAGGTCATCATCAATCAGAATGGCCGCCGACAAGGGAAAAGCCTCCGCGGAGAATATTTCAATCGGCTGCTCGATGCCGTCTTCAAACACCCGGAAGTCGTTCTGCTGCAGGTCGGTTACCAGCTCGCCCGCGTTGTTCTTAACCGTCACGGGCACGACCACCAGGGTTACCCGCGTAATGAGTCGTCCGCGCGTGTCATCGGACTGAAGCGAAGGCTGCTGACCGGCGCTTTGGCCGAACGCCTCTTGCGTCCTAGAAGCCGCTAGGGCTGCCAATGCCAAGCAAATCGTCACGCTTGCGGCCAGCAATTTTCGTGGACATTTCATGTGCGTCCCGTCACTATTTCCGCGTGGGCTACGACCGGGCGCCACGTCTCTTGCGTCTTAAATGGCATCCTTAATATCCCGGCGCAGCATCCAACATGCCATCGCAGCCGACGGAGATTATACAATGCGGATTCGAGCCATTCTTTCCTATCTGTGCGTCGCCTCTCTTGCGGGAGGGCTGGCACTCGCCTCGCCTCCCGGCCAAATCCGCGTGCAAGTGAACCTGGTAAACCTTTTCGCCACCGTCCGCGACAAGCACAAGGCAATTGTCACCGGCTTAAAACAAGATGACTTCCAGGTCTATGAGGATGGCCAGCTACAGGAAATAACCAATTTTTCAGCGGAATCCAACCTTCCCATTACCCTGGGCATACTGATCGATACGAGCGGCAGCGAGTACTACATGCTTTCCGGAGAGAAAGAGGCAGGTTCGCGCTTCCTCGGCCGGGTGTTGCGCAAGGGCGACCTGGCCATGATCATGACCTTTGACACGGACGTGGACCTCCTCGCCGATTTCACCGACGATCGCGGGTTGCTGGACCGCGCCATCAACCGCGCACAAATCAATGTCCCCGTCGGCGGAGTGATTGTTCAGGGCCCCCTTCCCTCGAGCGGTTCTGGCGGCACGAATTTTTACGACGCCGTTTACCTCGCCGCCCATGACAAGCTGTCCGATGAAGCTGGCAGGAAAGCCATTGTAGTCCTGACTGACGCGGAAGACACGGGAAGTAAGTTGCAGCTGGGGGACGCCATCGAAGCCGCGCAGCGGACCGACACGGTCGTCCATGTTCTTCTGGTTGCCGCCGATGGCGGCGACCAGAGCGTCGCCAGGAGGCTCACCGACGACACCGGCGGCCGAATGATCATCGTGCGCAACGAAAGGAACCTGGAGCAGGCATTCGATCAAATCTCGGAAGAACTGCGCAGCCAGTACACCATCGGATACACTCCCACCAACAAGAAGCACGACGGAAGCTACCGCAAGATCAGAGTGGAGATGAAAAACAAGGATTATTCCGTCCTGACCCGCCGCGGATACTACGCGCCTACCAACTGAGCGAGGATCAAAATCGAGCGCTGTTTTCTACGCAGACCGCAGGTTTTTCGTGGCGCCGGCGTCTCGCCGGCGGTTTTTCTGATCTCTCCGCATCGCAAGATCGCCGGCGGGACGCCGGCGCCACTAAACCACGCACGCGATGCTCGTATGCTCATGTACTGCTGCCATTTTCTTAAACCGTGCGACGAACTTCGGCTCAGGCCGGAGGCGCGGCAGGCTTGCCGGATGCGGGAATTGGAACGGAAAAGTATCCCTTACGAGCGCGAACGACCACATCCTTGCGATCGGTTTGGATGCGTATTGTGTGGTATTTCCCGTCCGGAGAGCGGCCCGCGGGACTGTAGGCCAGCGCGTATTGGTGGCGCAATTCGTCCCCGATGTCGAGAAACGACTGTCCCAGATCATCGACCTTGTACGGGAAGAAAGCACGGCCTCCGGTTTCCAGCGCAAGTTGTTCGAGGACTTTATCTCCCTCCTCTTTTTCGTACTTGCGGCTGATTCGCCTGGAGGGATTCTTCTCGTCTTCGGCCGAAACCCAATCCGTGCTCGTGCTGATCGAGTAGATGATCACGCCCGCGCGCTGCGCCATTTCCACGGATTCGCCACGGGACCGATTGCTGCTGTTGTCATCGCCGTCGGAGATCACCACCAGAACGCGCCGCACGTCGGAATTCGGGCCAGGAGGCAGCGGCGAGTTTTTCAATAAATGGTTGCTGGCCGCGTAAACCGCGTCGTACAGGGACGTGCCGCCGCCGGCCCGTTGCTTCAGGATGGTGTCGCGAATATCTCCGGTGTCGCCGGTGAAATCCTTGATGATTTGCGGGCCGTCATCGAACGTCATCAGAAACGCCTGGTCCTTCCCGCGGCGCAAGGCGTTAAATATGAAATCGATGGCGGCGTCCTGCTCGAATTTCAAACGCTCGCGAATGCTGTTCGACGTGTCCAGCACCATGCCGATGCGCAGCGGAAGATCGGTCGGCTGGCTGAAATCCGTGATTTCCTGCTGCGCGCCATCATCGAATACCTTGAAATTTTCCCTGTTTAGATCCGTGACGAGTTTTTCGTGCTTGGTCACCACGCTGAACAGTACTTCCACCAGGTTGACGTTGACGGAGATCCCGCCCTGACGGTTCGCCTGTGCCGGAACGTCTGGCGAGGGCGGCGCCGGAGGCTGGGCCTGCTGCGCGCTCACGGCGGCCACAGCCGCGAGAAAACCAAGGATTGCAATCCAGAGAACGCGATTTTTCATGGGCGTTATACGTATGGAGCAAGCGCGGCCTCGATCTCCGCGGCGCGCCGGCCCAAAGATGCTCCTACCTCATCGAAGTATACGCGCAAATCCCTTGGCAGCGGAGCGCGAACTTCCACCCAGGCGCCGCTCGAGGGATGTGAGAAGCCGATCCGGGCCGCATGCAGGAAGTTCCGCTCGAGAAGGGGTAAATCGCGCGATCCGGCGCGCAACCCGCGCGGCGCGCCGTAGAGAGTGTCTCCCACAACCGGATGCCCGATGGCCGCAAAGTGCGCGCGGATCTGGTGCGTGCGCCCGGTGTGGAGCACGGCTTCAACGAGCGTGCAGCGGTCCAGGCGCGCGATCACGCGCCAGTCGGTCCGCGCGTGGCGGCCTTTGGTTGCGCGCGCGGTCATGCGCGTGCGGCGGCGCGGGTCGCGCGAAATGGGCAGCGTGATGGTCCCGGAATCGCGCGGCATCTTGCCGTGCACGAGCGCCAGATAAATCTTGCGAACATTCCGCGAACGGAATTGTTCGGAGAGATGTTCGTGCGCCTGGTCGTTCCGCGCCACGACCATTGCCCCCGACGTTTCGCGGTCCAGGCGATGGACGATGCCCGGACGCAACGCGCCGCCCACCTCGGAGAGTTTTCCAAGGCGGTGCAAGAGCGCGTTCACAAGCGTGCCGCGCGAATGGCCTGCGCCTGCATGCACCACCATCCCTGCGGGTTTGTTCACGATCACGAAGTCGTCGTCCACGTACAACAGTTCGAGCGGCAAGTCTTCCGGCAGCGCCTCCGGCGCCGGCCGTGGCAGAACTTCGATCTCAATCGTTTCGCCGGCCGCGACCCGGTGAGAGACCTTGGCAATGTTGCCGTCCACCCGAACGTGGCCTTCGCGGATCAGCTCCTGGATGCGCGTGCGGCTAAGCTCCGGAACGCGCTCGGCGAGAAATAAATCCAGCCGCCGCCCCGAGTCACCTGATACGGCGGTTAGTTTTTGGTTTGAAGTAGCACTGGCTTCAGCCTGTGGATTTTTGTTTGAAGTGTCCAATGTTGTGAAAGTTCGGCGTGCGTGATTTTTGTCTCAGCATCAGCAAAAACCCACAGGCTGAAGCGTGTGCTACTAAACCCGTCCCCGTTTTTCGGCGGTTGGAATGGGCCGCTGCCGCGCGCCGCCGAACAATAACTCGAAAAGGACCAATATCGCTCCAATCGTGATGGCGGAATCGGCGACGTTGAACGCGGGCCAAATGTACTTCCATAGCCGAACTTCCAAGAAATCCGTCACCCCGCCGTGGATCACTCTGTCAAGCGCGTTGCCCGCCGCGCCGCCCAGAATCAGCGCGAGCCCGCATTGCGCCATCGCGCCGCCGGCGCGGCCCGTGACGATCATCCAAACCAGCAGAACCATCACGGCCGCGGAGCTCAGCACCAGGAGCGGCGTGAGCCACGGCGAATTGGAATTGGAGAACACGCTGAAGGCGATGCCGGGATTCCGGCTATGAACCAACACCACGATATCCGAAACGATGGAATGGCGGAAGAATGGGCTCGTGTAGCGTTCGATGGCAAATTTCGTGGCGCGGTCCGCGGCGAGCACCGCAAGCGACAACCAGAACCAGCGCGCCCCCCTCACGCGGACGCGGCCCCTTGTCCCCCCGCCTGGCCCGACTCTTCAATTTCGTTGAGCGCCTTCACGCAGCGCTCGCAAACGGTCGGGTAGTCGGCGTTTTCGCCGACGTGCGTGGAATAGTTCCAGCAGCGCTCGCACTTTGCGCCCTCGGCGCGTTGCACCGCTACGCTCAATCCCGGAAGCAATTCCGACTTCTGCGCGCCGGCGGGAGCCGCCGCGGCGAGATCCACTTGCGAAACAATAAAAAGGCTGGGCAGCCAATTTTTGTATTGTTCCAGCAGAGGAGCTAGATCTTGCGCGGCGTTCAAAACAACTTTTGCCTCGAGCGCTCCTGAAATCGTTTTCGCATTGCGCGCGGCTTCGAGCGCGCGGAGCACTTCCGTCCGCACTGTCAGCAGTTTTTCCCAGTTCGCAGCCTTCGCGGCGTCGAGCGGAGAACCGAGTGCCTCCGGCTTCGGGAATAGAGCGAGGTGCGCGCTCTCTGGATCACCCGCGACGTGGGGAAAATGTCTCCAGATTTCCTCGGCGGTAAAAACCATGATCGGGGTCGAGAGACTCAACAATGCCTTCGCGATGCGATACATGGCGGTTTGCGCCGAGCGCCGGGAGCGGTTTCGAGCCGCGAAAGTGTAGAGCCGGTCTTTCAGCACATCGAAATAAAAAGCGCTGAGATCCACCACTGCAAAATCGTGCAGCGCATGGAAGACGCGATGAAATTCAAAACCCTCGTACCATTTGCCGCACTGCGCGACGAGTTCCGCCGTGCGCGAAAGCATCCAGCGGTCGAGCTCTTCCATTTCGGCGTCGGGTACGGCATCGCGCGCGGGATCGAAATCGGCGAGGTTTCCCAGGGCGAAGCGGAACGTGTTGCGCAGCTTGCGATACGCCTCGGAAAGCTGCGTCATCACGTTGTCGGACATGCGCACGTCCGCCGTGTAATCCTGCGACGCAACCCACAGGCGCAACAAATCCGCGCCCCACTTCTCGCACACTTCCGTGGGCAGCACAACGTTGCCGAGCGACTTCGACATCGGCTGCCCCTTAGCGTCGAGGGTCCATCCGTGGGTGAGCACATGCCGGTAAGGCGCGCCATTGCGCACCGCGACGCCAACCAGCAGCGAGCTTTGAAACCATCCGCGATACTGGTCCGGTCCTTCAAGGTACATGTCCGCGGGCCAGGGAAGTTTTTGCCCATCGGCATCGAGACGATCGAGCACAGCCAGATGCGATGAACCCGAATCGAACCACACATCCAGAATGTCGGTTTCCCTGCGCCAAGTGGACGCGCCGCAGGAACAGCGCGTGCCCGCCGGCAGCAATTCTTCCACCGGGTGCGTGAACCACGCGTCTGCGCCCTCGACCGTGAACCATTTCTGCACGAGCGCGTGCAGCGCCGCGTAATCGTCAAACTGTTTGCCGCACTTGTCGCAATAAAGAATCACCAGCGGCACGCCCCAATATCTCTGCCGCGAAACGCACCAGTCCGGCCTCTCCTCGATCATCGAGTAAATCCGTTCAGCGCCCCACTCGGGCGTCCATTTTACTTTGGCGATTTCCGCAAGGGCGCGCGGCCGGATCGCGCCCGCACCACTCCCCGCGCCGTCCAAATCGATGAACCATTGTTCGGTAGCGCGGAAAATTACCGGATTGTGGCATCGCCAGCAGTGCGGATAGCTGTGCGAAAGTTTCTGTTCGCCGAGCAGCGCGCCGCGATAGCGCAGCAACGTCACAACAATGGGATTCGCCTCAAAAACAGTTTTCCCTTTGTACTCCGGCAGTCCCTCCAGGTATCGGCCGCGTCCATCGATCGGCGCGTACGCCTCAATGCCATATTTCTGCCCAGTCTGAAAGTCCTCAACGCCGTGGCCGGGCGCGGTGTGCACGATTCCGGTGCCCTGATCGAGCGTGACGTAATCGGCCAGAACCGCCGGCACAATCAAATCGAGAAACGGATGCCGGAATTTCAGCTCCGCCAGCTCTTTCCCTTTCCATGGCCCGCGCACGCTTTCTGCTTCAAGCTTCAAAGCATCGAGCGCCGGGCCAACCAAATCCGCCGCGAGCAGCAACGCTCCCGCAGAAGTTTCGGCCACGACGTAGTCATAGTCAGGATGAAAGGCAAGCGCACGGTTGTGCGGCAGCGTCCAGGGAGTAGTCGTCCAGATCACTGCGCTCACGCTCGAGCCGAGTTTTTCCGCCGCAGCGCCCGGCTCGACGGCAAATTTCACCCAGATCGACGGGCTGGTGTGGTCTTCGTATTCAACCTCTGCTTCGGCCAGCGCCGTGGAATCCACAATGCACCAATACACGGGCTTCAGCCCGCGATACACGTACCCTTTTTCGAGAAATGTGACGAAGGCGTCGGCGATCGTGGCTTCGTACTGCGGGCTCATCGTCAGATACGGGTCCTCCCACTGCCCCAGCACGCCGAGGCGCTTGAAATCCCGCCGGTGCTGATCCACGTAACGCGAAGCGAATTCGCGGCACATGCGACGGAACTCGCCGGGCGGAACGCTTCCCTTTTTTCCGCCCAATTCTTTTTCCACCTGCGTTTCGATGGGCAGTCCGTGGCAATCCCATCCGGGAACATAGGGCGCGCGAAAGCCCGCCATCGTTTTCGACTTCACGACCATGTCTTTCAAAATCTTGTTCAGCCCGGTGCCGAGATGAATCGTGCCGGTCGGATAGGGCGGCCCGTCATGCAGGACGTACGAAGGCGCGCCGGCGCGAGCCTGCTGGATGCGATGATAGAGTTTCTTCTCTTCCCACTCCGCGAGCTGCTTCGGCTCGTTCTGCGGCAAGCCGGCCTTCATCGGAAAGTCCGTGCGCGGCAAGTTCAATGTGCTTTTCAAGTCAACGATTTTGGGCATAAGTTAGCTTCGGGTGCGGACTGTCCTTATCACACTGAGCGTCCCAGTAGCACCGGGACTAGCGCGCCCGCCGAAAAATCGGCGGGGCTTGGCAAGGACAGTTTTTTTCCTGTACAGCCGTTCCTGTACTGCCTAGTCTGGAAACGCGCTTCCTCGTGGTAACGTCCCAATGTTACAATGGATTTGGCAGTGTGTCAGCCGCCTGACCCGCCG
>DATNIO010000281.1:0-7033 GCA_035604385.1 Verrucomicrobiia bacterium
GCAAGTGGACATAGAACGGCAACGCCAGCGCGGCAATGCCCGCCAGAAACCAGGGAGCGAGGAGGCCCATCTAGTCCCTCCCCTGGCGAATCGAGAGGTATTCGCGAAGGGCGTCGTCGAGCGGCCGGTCGGTCACGAGCAGGTAATAATCCATCCCTGCGCCGCGCGCTTTGTCCCGCAGCGCTTCGACGTGCGCGTCAAATTTCTTGCGGTATTCGTCGCGCACGTATTCGGGCGTGATTTCGATCCGGTCCTGCGTTTCGAGATCGATCAGCGTCGAGGGTTCGCCGATTTCCGGCCGGATTTCCTTGGGATCGAGGACATGAAAGAGCACGACTTCGTTGCCATGGAAACGCAACGGCTCGATAGTCCGCACGATGTGCTCCGGCGAATCGTAAAAATCGGAAATGAAGACGACAATTCCGCGCCGGCGCAGGAACTGCTGAAAATGATGGAGCGGCTTCGCGAAATCGGTGCGGGCATGAGGCTCCGCCTGTTCGAGGCCGCTCAGCAGGCGATGAAGTTGCCCTTGCCGCGTGGATGGCCGGATGTAGGCGCGAATTTCATCGTCAAAGACGATCAGGCCCGCCGCGTCGCGCTGATTTTGAATCGCGAGATAGAACAGCGAGGCCGCCGTGAAGCGCGCGTAGTCCATCTTGCTCACCGAATGAGAAGAAAACTTCATCGAGTTGCTGGCGTCGAGCAGCACGGTGAGGATGCTGTTGGTTTCGCCGCGGTAGCGTTTGAGGTAGGCGCGTTCCGTGCGGGCAAAGACGTTCCAATCCACGTGCCGCAGGTCGTCGCCCGGCGAGTAGGCGCGGTATTCGGCGAATTCCTGGCTGAAGCCGAAATCCGGCGAACGATGCAGGCCGTTGACGAATCCATCCACGACAGTCTTCGCCACCAAATCCAAACCGGAAATTCCGGCGAGCACCGCGGGATCGAGGAAGCGTTGCAGCATCGAGAAATTATCTCCTGGCCATCATCGCCAATGACGACCAAATACTCCAAATAGGATGAAGACTGCGCCAGTGATGTATGAGATTAGCTTGCCTACATGCGTGGGAATTGGCTCCCTACCCATGTGAGACCTGAATTCTTTTCCTGTGTAGCCCACATACAAAATGCCTAGCCCAGCTGCCAGACACAGCACATTCTGCCATCCTGATCCATCGAGAACGCGCGACATCGTTCGCACTGCGAATTCCATCACGACTGTAAACCCCTCATAGCCAAGAGTAGCTGTGCTACTTAAGCCTTCGACGGCGGCGGCATGTGCTGGAGCAATTGCCGCAAAATTTCATCCGAATCGATGCGGTCCGATTCGGCATGAAAATTCAATAGGATGCGGTGGCGCAGCACCGGGATTGCTAGCGCGAGAATGTCTTCGTACGCGACGTGGTAGCGGCGATGCGCCAGCGCCCGCGCCTTGGAGGCCAGGACGATGAACTGCGCGGCGCGCACGCTGCCTCCGTAGTTGACGTACTTCTTGATGAAGTCCGGCGCGGCGCCGCTGTTGTGCCGCGTCGCGCGGACCAGATTGACGACGTACTGAGCGAGCGACTCTCCAATCGGCACCATGCGCACGAGTTGCTGGAAATCGAGAATCTCCTCGGCCGTAGTCACGGCCGTCACTTGCGGCACGTGCGTCGTGGTGGTCAAGTCCACCACTTTGATTTCGTCGGCAGCGCTCAAATAATCGAGAATGGTGTTGAAGAGGAAGCGGTCAAGCTGCGCTTCGGGCAAGGGATACGTGCCTTCGAGCTCGATCGGATTTTGCGTCGCCAGCACGAAAAACGGTGAAGGCAGTTTGTAATGATTGCCGCGCACCGTGACCGAGAGTTCCTGCATCGCTTCGAGCATCGCCGATTGCGTTTTCGGCGGCGTGCGGTTGATTTCATCGGCCAGCACGATGTTGGCGAAGATCGGTCCGGGCACGAAGGTCCACCGCCGGTGCCCGGTTGTGGGGTCTTCCTCGATGATGTCCGTCCCGGTAATGTCCGAGGGCATCAGGTCGGGCGTGAACTGGATGCGTTTGAAGGCCAAGCCCAGCGTCTGCGCAATCGTGCGGACCATCAGCGTCTTCGCCGTGCCCGGCAAGCCGGTGATCAGGCAATGGCCGCCGACGAAGAGCGAGATGAGGATCTGGTCGAGCACTTCCTCTTGCCCGACGATCACCTGGCGGACCTGGCCGAGAATGTTGTCGCGCACGGTCTGAAAGCGTTCAATGCGCTTTTTCAGTTCCGCGGAATCCGGGTCGAGCTGTGCGATAGAGGCCATTTTTTATTTCCCTTCGTTGGAATCCTTCAGTTGCAAGAGCAATTTCTGCGCCGGACGGTAGTCGGGCGCGACTTCGAGCGACGCGAGGACGTGGTCCTCGGCCTTGTCCTTCTGTCCCGCGGCGAAATACGCGCGGGCCACATTAAATTGCGCGGACGCCTTGTCGATCGGGCCCATGGCGATCACGGCATTGTATTCGCGAATTGCCCCGGGAAAATTATTTTGCGCAAACCACAAATCTCCCAGATGGCGGTGCAGCTCCTCGTCCACGGGATAGATGTAGTTGAGGCGGTCGAGCGTCGCGGCCGCGTCGGCGGGTTTTCCTTGTTCCTCCTCGAGCGAGGCGAGTTGTTTCAAAGCCGGAGGATTGTGCCCGCCGATTTTTTCGTACGCCGTAAGAATTGCGACGGCTGCCGGCTTGTCGTTTTTCGCGAGATCGGCCTCGGCCATGAATTCATACGGGTTCGCGGGATAGATATAGTCCGGGTACAATCGCCGCACTTCCTCGCCTTCCTTGAGAACCTCGTCGTAGTTCTTGTTCTTGGCCTGCCCCGCGAGATCCTTCAGCTTCGTGCGCCACTGATCGAAATTCGCCACCGTTTTGCCCACGTCCTTGTCCAGCCAATCGAGAAATTGCTTGTCGAATTCCTCGGGCGCCATCCCCAGGTCCGCGCGGATCACGTCCGGCGTGGTCTTGTGGTCGGCGTAGGAGTGCACCATATCCAGCAGCTTGTCCGCGCCCCAGCGTTCCTTGATGTAATCGCAGATCCGGCCTGCCTGATAGTAGGACACGATCACCTGATTTGGATATTCCGGGCGAATAAATCCGCGGTCGAGCTCCGCGACGGGCAGAAGTTTTTTCTCGCGGATGGCAACGAGAACGTCCGGCGTGATGCGGTCGCCCCATTCGGGCGAAGCTTCCGTCTCCTCGTGGACCGCGAGCCCCTCCGTAAACCAGCGGGGCACGCGAAAATTCGTCGCCGTGAGGATGTACACGTGGCTCATCTCATGCCACAGCGTGCTCGCCCAGTGAAATTCACCCGGCGGGCGTCCCGATGGGCTGTCCATGGCGATGACTAGACCGAACGTAACGCCAAGCGCACCGAGCCCCGGCATTCCCATGGTGCGCACGGCGAAATCCTCGTGATCCGGATAAACTTCTACCTGCACCGGACCAGGCAGAGTCATTTTGTATTTCTTGTCGTAGGTGGCGATGATCCGCTTCATCTCCGCTTCAAAGTAAGGATGCAGCAGATCCGCTTCTTTCTTGTTGAGCCTGAGGATTGTGTCTCCCTCTTTGAAAGTGACGAAATTCTTGTAGCTGTCGAGCAGGCGCAGGCTGTTGACTGTCTCTTCGTTGCGAAAACTGTTCTCGTAGCACATTTCGAGCTGCTTGCGCGGCTCCTCCTCCTGCCCGAGCCTCATCAGGTTGATGCCGAGCTGCGAGCGGGCCGACCAGAGCCGCGGGTCCGCTTCAATCGCCTTGCGGTAATAGGCGATCCCGTCTACGTAGCGCCGGTTCAGAACCAGATGATACGCAACGAGCGCGTAGCCTTCGCCGTAAGCGGGGTTGACCTGGCGGATTTTTTCCAGCCACGCATCGGGCGAGCGGTCGGCGAGCGCTTCAATCGCCGCATGGATTGCCATCGCGTCAAGCGCCTCGGGGGAAATCTTCAGCGCAGCGTCCGCTTCCTCGAAGGCTTTTGCTTCGTCGGAGTCCTCGAGCAGCAGGTTGGCCATCAGCTCGTGCGCTTCGTAAAGCTTCGGATCGAGCTCGATCGCCTTTTTGGTATATTCAATCGCCTTGCTGTCGAAACCGTCCGCGCTGACGAGCGCGAGTCCGTAATAGGCCTGCGCGTTCTTGGGATCCCGCTGCAGCGCTTCGCCAAAAAGATTGTCGGCCTCCGTGTTGTTGAACCGTTCGTGCATCAGTCGGCCCCAGCGCACGCGAATCATCGCGTTCGCGGGCGATTGTTCCGTGGCGATGCGAAACTGGTTGTTCGCCTCCTGATACATTTCCATGCCCCAGAAGCCTTCAGCGCGAAGCAAGGGATCGCGCGCGGTGGTCAGCGATTCGTAGCATTTTTGCGCTTCGGCGTGATGGCCGTGCTTGCGCAACGCGTGGCATTCATCCGGTGTCGCGCCCCACACGAGGCTCGCGCTGGCAAGACACGCCGCGCACACGGCGACGCGCGAAAAAATCCGCGCGGCGCGATGCGTGGCGTGCCCGTTCATTTGTCGAGGTCCACCTGCACGCGCGCAAGTTCCAGCAGCGCGTCGGAAAGCTGCTTCTTGTAGTCTTCCGCGGACATGGCGGCCTTCTGGTATTTCAGCAGATCGATCTTGCGCTCGAGCTCTTCCTTCTTATCGAGCAACGCGCGCTTGGCCGGATCGTTCGCGGCTTTTTGCGCGGCGCCCAGGCGCAAGAGAATAAAATTTGCGGCCAACAGCCCTTCTCCGTTTTCCGTCGAAGCGGCGCGAACGGCTTCTTTCTTGCCGGTATCTTCGAAGACCGCGTGTTCGGTCGCCAGTCGCTTTTGCGATTCGTAGAATGCAGCGGTCTTGCGATCGGCATAGATGAAAGCCTCAAGCGCGCTGATGGCTTCATTCTTGTCCGTGTCGGCGGAGCCGTCGCGCAGCGCGTCCACCCAATAGCGCGCGAATACGGTGGCGTTTTTCTCCGTGCCGGTTTTCGTCGCGGCGATCACGATGCGCCCCGCTTTTTGCAGCGCGCCGATCGAGCCGCCGCTCGCGCTCGTCGTGTTCACGATCAATTGCCGCTTGGCGGGAATGCGGTCGCACAAAATGGCCAGGTCTTCGCCGGAAATGTCCGGCCCGGGCAGATTGAATTTATACACTTCGCCGTCGTAGGAGCCGTGGCCGATCAGGATCAGCGTAAATTCATCTTCGGGCTTGGCCTCGCGCGCAATCTGGCCGAGCGTGTCGGTCAGATGCGCCTTCGTCGCGTCGCTTCCGGTGAATGTGTAGACGTGCGCATCGCTTGCCGCGGCTTTGAATAATTTGTCGAGATCTTTCGCGAGCGCGGTGAACCGCTGCTCGTAATCGGGCTCGCCTCCGAGACCGGAAACGGTGACATAGTAGGGCGCCGCCTGCGCCGCCCGCGCGCCAAACCCCGCGGTCGCAGCGCAAAGCACCAGGGCTTGCGTGGCCCTTCGCCATGATTTCTTCCTAGTCCACATTCTTTGGCACCATCAGATCAAATCTCAAAGACTCGCAAAAACTGGTGGAACAGGCTTCAAGCCTGTGGGGGTTTGGTCCTTCCAGGGACACCCCCCACAGGCTGAAGCCTGTTCCACAAATTCCTCAAACCACGCCCCACTTCCGCCGCAGCAGCCATTCCGCGGAAGGCAAAAGCAGCAAGAGCAAAAAAACGATTGGCATGTTCCAGAGCTCTTTCGTGTCGCGCACCGTGATGCCCGCTTCGGAGTACGAAATTTCGCCGGGCAGCTTGGAAACATCCTGCGGCGTCCAATAGCGCCCGCCGGTCTCGGCGGAAAGTTTTTCGAGCAAGCCGCGATTCTGCTCGGTATGGAAATTTTCGGCGACGCCGTCCATGCGCGCAAACGTCAGAACGTCACGACCGAGTTCATCCTTATCGCGCGTCGCAATCACCTCGGTGAGATACGATCCCGCTTGGTCCGCGGTCCACTCCGCGTGAAATGTGCCTGGCGCGTTCGGGTCGGGCGTCATTTCGATTTGCGCCGCCGAGCCTCCCGGCCCCAGGATGTGCGCTTCGACATGCGCATCCGCCGCGGGCAAATAATTTTTGTCGCGCACGTCCGCGGAAAATTGCACGCGCCCGTCGTCTAGCAGCATTTGGCTTGGAACCGAAGCAACGATGTGTCCCGGCGTATCCATCACCAGCCAGCGCAGCAACTGCTGCCAGAATTCCTCATGCGTCTGATCCTCGAGCGGCTGGCTCATCTGCCAGCGCCACGTGCCGCCCGTGGCCAGGACGGCGGTGCGCCCGCGGCCATAATTTTCCGTGATCAGCATCGGCATTTTCCGCCCCGCGGCAGTCATTTCCGCCAGCACCACCGCGCCGGGTTTCGGCGTGCCCGCTTCCTGATAGTCCATCAAATAGGGAAGCTTTTTCCAGCGCTCCACATTCGCCGCCGGATCCTCGACGAGCCGCGTGATGATGTTGTCCGCTCCCGCCGAGGTCAGCGAGGCTGTCGCAGGATCGCGATGGAATGTACCTTTTTTGTTGGGCAGAGTAACCGGCAGAAGATCGGCGAGACTCGATGCCGCCCAGCCTCCGTCGCCGAGCGATGCGCGGCCTCCGAGAAAAAGCAGTCCTCCCCCGCGGCGATCCACAAATTGCTGGATCAATTCTTTCTGCGCCGCCGTGAAGTAGTTCGCTTCCACCGAGCCGATGATGATCGCCTGGTAGGGAAACAAATCCTCGGCGCGCGACGGGAAACCTTCGGCGAGTTCCTTGGGATCTTCGATCCCCTGGCGATAAATTTTATTTTCGCTCGTCCGCAGCATGGAAACGATAGTGAGCAGCCGGTCATCCTGCTCCGCGCGGCGGATGAATTTATATTCCCAGCGCGGCTCGCCCTCGACGTACAGGACGCGGCGCTTGGCCGATTCGACGTTGACGAGCCGCGCGACGGAATTGTTGTCGCGATTTTCCTCGCCCGGAAGAGGATCGATGGAAAACTGGAGTGTCTTCGCTCCCGCATCCCCCGGATTAAATAAGAGCGTCTCGTTCTGCGTCGCGCCGTCG
>DATNIO010000282.1:0-14489 GCA_035604385.1 Verrucomicrobiia bacterium
GCAGGGACTTGTCGCTCGCCACCAGCACCGTGCCCTGCACATCGGAAATGGAAATTTCGTAAATCAGCGGTGAATAATCCATCTGCGCGTCAATCGCGGAAGAGAGCTGCGTACTTTCGTCAAACGCCTTCTGGGCATAGGCACGTAAATCTTCGGGGCTATCGGAATCCGGGGACTCTCCTTCCGTGGCGGCGTCTTTAAGGGCGAGCTGGGCCTGGAAAAAAACCTGTCTCGAAACCAGTTGCGCGCGATCTTGCGCCTGCCGGATGACCTGACGGGACAAATTCATGACGTACAGGGTGGAATTGACGCCCACAACGGCGAGCACCAGGAACGCCGTGATCAGCGTAATCTTAGTTTTCAGGCGAAATTGCATGTGTTGCCCTGCCCCTCATTGCGAGGGAGATTTTGCAGCCTCATATTCCTTCAGCTTATTGTGCAGGGTTTTCAGGCTGATTCCCAGTAATTCGGCGGCGCGTGTTTTGTTGTTGGTAGAGGCAAGCGTCTGCAAAATGAGTTCGCGTTCGGCCGCCTCCACCGTGGTTCCCAGCGGAAACCGCAGCGAGGCCAGATCGGATGCGGCTGCCGCGGGCGCGTGGCCGAAATCCGTCGGCAGACTCGCGCGACCGATCAGATCGCGGTCGGAGACAATCGCGGCGCGTTCCAGCACGTTGCGAAGCTCGCGCACATTGCCCGGCCAGGAATAACTCGCAAACAGATCGAGCACGTCGGGATTTACCCCGCGTACGTGGCGCCCGTGCTTGGCGTTGATCTCGCGCAGGATGTGTTCCACCAGTAGCGGGATGTCTTCCTTGTGGTCGCGCAGCGGCGGCAGCTGAATGTGAAACACGTTCAAGCGGAAATAGAGGTCCTGCCGCAATTCTCCCTTGGCCACGGCCTGCTCGGGTTCTTTGTTCGTCGCGGCGAGCACGCGCACGTCGACCGGCGTCTCCACTTTGCTGCCGAGGCGGCGCACTTTGTGATCCTCGAGCACGCGCAGCAATTTGGCTTGCGTCGGCGCGGGCATCTCGCCGATTTCATCGAGCAGCAACGTCCCGCCGTCAGCGAGCTCGAAGCAGCCGAGCCGCCGTTCCGCCGCGCCGGTAAAAGCACCGCGTTCGTGGCCGAAAATTTCGCTCTCCATCAGGGATTCGGGAATCGCGGAACAATTGATCGCGATGAAAGGACGGTCGGTGCGGGGCGAGAGCCGGTGAATCGTGCGGGCCAGAATTTCCTTGCCCGACCCGGTTTCCCCCGTGATCAGCACCGATGCCGACGATGGCGCCACCTGCTCAACGATATGCATGACCTCTTGCATCGTTTTCGATTGGCCCACCAGGTCGCCCAGTTTCCCGGATTCGCGCAGTTGCCTGGTCAGCGCCGCAACTTGTTTCTTGTCGCGAACGCGGCCGAGCGCCCTGTCCAGCAGCACGTGAAGGACCGCGCCCTTGAGCGGCTTTTCGATGTACCAGAACGCGCCGGCTTCGATGGCCGCCACGATGCGTTCTTCGCTGCCTTTGCCGGTGATGACGATCGCCGGAACGTGTTGCAACTCGTCGCCGAGCCGCGCCAAAAGGTCCAGGCCGTTCATTCCGGGCAGCTCCACGTCAGCGATCAGCACGGCGGGCGCAAACTCGGAAAATTTTGCCAAGGCGTCCTCCGCGCTACTTACGCCCAGCACTTCATATCCCCATCGGCGTAAGAGCGCTTCGTATCCCAGGCGGGCATTCTCCTCGTCCTCAACGATTAAGACGCGGTCAGGAGAAGGTTTCGTTGTTTCAAATCGGGTCGCTTCAGCCATTCGGTTTGTAAGCAGTCCCTGGGACGAAGGGGCGGCGCCTCCCTTCGAATCTACCAGTACCGCCCCGGTAATGCCAAGCTGAGATACACGGCGAGCACTTCTTTGGCTCAACCCCTGCTACTTGGCCAGATACAGGGGCAGTTCGGGGACAAGTTCGAGCTCTGGCAGGTGTCGTCGCAACTTCTCGGAATTGGAGAGGTCTTTAAGGAGAGCTGTGGCCGGCGCACTTCAGCACGCCAAGGTTTCGGCTCCACGGGCCTACAGCTTCCCGGTATTGGTGAGCCATGATTCTTGAGATTTGGTGCAGGTGAGTTAAGTCATGAGCGGCCCAGCTCGCCAGCAGCTCGGACAGAGTAACGACTCCGAGGGCAGGATGTTTTCCGCGCCGCTCGAGGTCTTCCCGCCGCAGATTCCATGCACGCAGCTCGTCCAGGTTCTCCGACCGCAAACGGGCAAATTCATCCAATAGTTGCCCGAGTGATTTCCCTTGGCTCTCCCGCACTTGTCCCCAACGATCGAAGGGCTCAAACGCCTGAGCCTCGCCAAATTGCCGGAGCATCCTTGCCCGCGGGATCCAATTCGTGCGTTCGCTGTGATTCAGATGGCCGACGACATCGTACGCGCTCCAAGTGTTTTCTCCTTCATTTCGGAGCGTCCACTCTTCCGGCAGATCGCGCAGCAGCGCATTCAGAGCGGCAGGAGTGCGAGTGAGAAGCGATATGGTGTGGTCCAAGTCATGTTGCATCGTGTTCCTCGATTCAAAGACGGCAATTTTCGAGAGACCCTGATTGTATCCCTTCTGCGTCGTACGAGTGACCGTTGGCAAGTGGCCCGGTCTTTGAGGTTTGGTTTTTGAAATTCGGGCGCCCCATCCTTCCGCCCTTTGGAAGGGCGGGGATTTTGATTTCGCATTTGCGCCACTTGCAAAATCTTGGCTCCAAGTTGCTGTACGGGAGTAGTATTCTCCGGCGATAAACTTAACAACCTTTGGGAAACAATAGAGCCGGCGAACGAGTCAAAGGGCCTGCCGACCGTATGAAGTTATGTCAGGGGGAGATCCATGCGAAATCGAATGGGAATACTCGCACTAATTGTGATGGCCGGGGCCGGGTTCGTAGGCGGATTGCTCGTCGAGAGCAGATTGCAACGCGTGCAGGCGCAGGCGAGACCCGAATCCGCATTCCCCGCCGTTCCGGGACAAAAAGGCGGCGAGGACATCACTGGTCCTTACGAACCCGTCGCGGACTGGCCGAAGCCTTTGACTTCGTTGCCGGGGCATGAGAATTGGACGTGGGGAGCCGTGGAGGGCATTTTCGCGGAAAGTCCCAATCGAGTGTTCATCGCGCAGCGCGGCGAATTGCCGGCCTTGAAGCGGCCTGTGAACACTCCAATTCCCGCCTTTGGACCGAGCCTTTCCTTTCCGACTGGCGAGGTGCCGTTCCGCAATGCGTCGCAAGGGCCGGTGGCCAGCTTGCCGGGAGGAGGCGCTCCGGGCGATCTGCCCGAGGATGCCGACAAAAAATGGAGCGGCAAGAAGGGCGTCGACGCGCGCTGGGAACACGCGCTGGTCGTCGTGGATGCGAGCGGGAAAATCTCCGAGGATTGGACGAAGTGGGACAACTTTTTCGAGCGCCCACACGCCGTGTACATCAATCCGTACGATCCCGAGAAAAACATTTGGGTCGTCGACGACTATAAAGAGGCCGTCTTCAAATTCAGCCACGATGGAAAACAGCTTCTCCAGACCATAGGCACGATCGATCAATCCGGCGCGGACGACAAGCATTTTAACCGGCCCACGTTCCTCACCTGGCTGCCCGACAGCACCATGTTCGTCTCGGACGGATACAACGGCACGCGCGTCGCCAAGTTCGACAAGAACGGAAAATTCCTGATGGCCTGGGGCGAAAAAGGCGTCCCGCCAACCGAAATGCGTCCCGGCTACTTCGACGTCGTGCACGGCCTTGCGGCGGACCCAGTCACGCATCGCGTATATGTGGTCGATCGATCGAATCACCGCATCCAGGTCTTCGATGAGAACGGAAAGTTCTTGGACCAGTGGCCGGTCGACAAATATTCCTCCATAAATTTCCTATACATCTCCGCCGACCGGAAACTGTGGGCCGCCGACGACAGAAACTCGAAAATCGTGGAGTACGATCTCGAAGGACATTTGCTCTACGCCTGGGGCACGCTGGCCGACTGGCCCGGAGGCCTCTTCAACACCCACGGAATGAGCGTCGACCAGGAAGGAAATTTCTACGTCGCCGAAGTCGGCAACGGCCGCGCACAAAAGTTCCGCCCGCGCCAGGGCGCGAATCTCGCACTCCTAGTCGGCAAGCCCGTTTATGCCGCGTGGAAGTAGAAATAGCAAAGGCTTCAGCCTGTACGTACTCCGCTCCGCGTGACGAATGCCCCACCTTTCGCGGTGTTCGAAGGCAGGATATTTTTGAAGGCAAATGTTGACAATATGTATCCCATAGGATACACTCTCCCATGATGGAAGTTCGCAAGGCAGCCGCTTTCTCGGACTGGATGGCGAACCTTCGTGACCACCGCGCCAGAGCCAAGATCGCAGCCCGGATTGACCGGTTGGCGTTTGGCAACCCCGGTGACGTTCAATCTGTGGGGGAAGGTGTCAGCGAACTGCGAATCCATTCAGGGCCAGGCTACCGGGTGTATTTTGTGCGGCGGCGTACGACGACAATCGTATTGTTGTGCGGCGGCGATAAGACCTCGCAAACGCGAGACATCAAGACCGCTAAGATGCTCGCGGCGAACTTGGAGAATTGAAAGATGGCAAAGAGGAAAACAAAAACTTCTCCCTATGACTCGGCGGAATATCTGGATAGCAAAGAAGCCATCAACGCCTACATGGAAGAAGCTCTGGGAATGGACGATCCGGCTTTCATCGCCAAGGCGCTGGGCACTATTGCCCGCGCTCGCGGCATGTCACGGATTGCAAAGAAAGCCGGGCTATCCCGCGAAAGCCTCTACAAAGCCCTGAGCACGGAAGGCAATCCGGAATTCGGCACCATCATCCGCGTGATGCAGGCGCTGGGATTGAAATTCTCCATCACGGCCACGCAAGCGCACTAACCCTTGTGACACAATTCAGGGGCCACCTCCTTTAATATTTTTACTGATTCAGATACAAAGGCCGTTCGAGGACAAGTTCGAGCTTCGTCCCTTTCGGCAAATCAATTTCTTGGCCGATTCCAGAGGACGCCAGAAAAGCGGCAGCGCCACCCGCCGCAGCGCCCATTGCGGCCGCTTTGCCGCTGTGAGCGGCAACTCCGGCAGCGCTGCCCATCGCCGCGCCCGCGGCTGTGGCTTCGACCACCTGCGTTCCCTTACTGGTGCGCGCCTCGATTTCGCCCTCTTCGCTCTCGCCGGGCCGGACGCTGTATTCACCGGGAACGCTCGAAACTTCCGCTACGATGGGGAAGGTTCCGCGCCTCGTGTCGATATCGTCAAAGGTCAGCCAAACCCGGGCATGCCCGGTCAACCCTCCCGGCTCGATCCGGCTGATGTGCCCAAGTATCCTTGCGCCGGCGGGGAGTACATACCCGCTCGAAGTTTCCAGCGGCTCGATGGTTTTCACCTCGAACTTTTTGTTCACCTTGTCCTTACCCGTATTCATCTCCTGATCGAGGCGGACAAGAAAATGGGTTCCATTCTGTACGGAATCGGCCGCTGCATGTGAGGCCGCACTCCGGCCTTGCCCTGCTCCGGTCGGCACAGGGCAAACGAATGTGCCGCACAACAGCAAAATGGCCGCAGTTCCAAAAGCCCAAAATGGGAAAGTCTTCGGCATGTTTCAACCCTCCGGTCTTCTTAGCCTTTGCTACTCAGATGGCAAAGAGGCCTCCGGGGTGGCCTGCGAGCAACTTGGGCGAGCGGGGCCACGCCAGGGTTACAGCTTTTTCAACTCCTTACTTACCAGATGCATAGGAGGAAAAAATCTCTAGGGACGTGTTCAGTCAAGATATAATGGCGACCGTTTGCGGTCCCAATGGATGAATTGGCTGGGGGACTCCGTGTTGAAGGACTTTGCGCCCGCTAATGGAATCATACTTTGACGGTCCTATGCAGGCATATCACTGTCCCATATTGGTCAACACAATCTTGGAGGTCTGCGTTCATGTTGCGACTGATCATGCGTGGTACGGGACTTTTGCTGTTACTTTTCCTCCTCGTTCCGGCTGGCTTCTCAAAGAATCCGGCGAAGAAGGCCAAAAGGGAACTCAAAAAGACCGCTGACACCACGGCTGCAACCTCTTCGGACACAACTGCCTCTTCCGAACCCGCAAAGGCCGAAATAACCGGGGCTGCAGAATCATCTCCGCCGGCTGTCCCTTCCCTCCCGGCAAAAAATGGCCCTGACGATGACTATAAGCCCGCGCCGAAATTTACACCGATGCTGGCAACGACGGGGACCATTGGACTGTTCACACTGGAAACAGCCGACACTCTCCCGAAGCATGGCTTTGCATTCTCCGCATTTGGAAATAAATTCGGACGCATGCCGGGAAGCGTCACCATACTTAAATTCGGCGCGGATCTTAGCTATGGCATAACGGACACCTTGAATATCTACGCTGCTTTTGATCCCTATGGCCACGTGCACGTCGGATGTCCCGGCCAGTTGACCTTGCGTTCGATCCCATTGAATACTTGCGCGCCGTTAGCTCTCGGAATTCCAGCTCCTACTTCGTTCTTTCCCACCGCCCTCGGCAGCGCTCCCGGTTATGTGGAGGATTATCCATTTGCCTCGAACAACAACGGCGGCATCGGGAATATAACTCTGGGACTCAAGTATGCATTCCTCTCCGAGCGGCAAGGCGCTCCGATCAGCTTTTCGGTCCGCAATGATTTAATTATTTCAACAAAAACGGACCTGAACAAACTGCTTGCCAACGGAACGCAAGCGAGTCCGTTGAGTGATATGGTTTCCCTCGCACTGAGCAAGCAATGGAGTAACAGCATGACTGCAACGTTCAACTTCGGATACATGTTCGTTCGCGCCCCGCGTGATAACCAGGCCCAACCGCTCTTTGACATGCCGGATCAGGTTAGGATGGGAGTAGGGTTCCTTATGTTCCCCGAGAGCCGCTTCCAGCCAATGGCGGAATACTCGGGCGTGGTTTTTGTCACCGCTCCCAATACCCCGCCGGACACGTCCTTTGGCGCGCGCGATCCGATCGACGGAGTTTGGGGACTGCGCATGTATCCTTGGAAGAACATTGGCATTGACGTCGGCTACCGGCGCATGCTCAATCTGAGGGACCTCAACGATCGGTCCGGATTCGTCGTAAAGATTGGGACCGCTTACTGGCCTGAGAAGGCTCCGCCAGTCAACCATCCACCCACGGTTTCGTGCACTGCGGATAAGAGCATGGTGTATCTGGATTCGGGCGATGCGGTTGCGATTAGATGCACTGGCTCGGACCCCGACAACGATCCGCTGACTTACACGTGGACGTCAACCGGCGGCAAAGTGGACGGCACCGGATCCCAAGTTCGCTGGCTTTCCGCCGGCACGCCACTCGGATCGGACACAATTACGGCGAAAGTGGACGACGGCCGGGGCGGCTCCGCCAGCTCCAGCGTGGCAATCAGCGTCGAGCCCAAGCCAAATCATCCTCCGACGATTACGTGCTCGGCCGACCGCTCGTCGGTCTTTGCCGGTGAGAAAGTTCACATCACGACCAACGCCAACGATCCTGATGGCGACAAGCTCGCATATACCTGGCGCGCCAACGCAGGCCAGATCGTGGGGAGTGGCGCCACAGCAGACTTCGATACTTCAGGCCTCGCGCCGGGAAATTACTCGGTGACGGTGCGCGTGGACGACGGCCGCGGCGGGGCCGCGGATTGCTCGTCAACGGTCGAGGTGAAGACGGTGCCTCCTCCGCCGCTGGCCAGCAAGATTAGCGATTGTGCGTTTGGCAAGCCGCTCAGCACGCGCATTGACAACGTTTGCAAGCGCATCCTCGATGACGTCGCGCTCCGCCTCCAGAATGAACCGCGGGGCAGCGCCGTGATCATCGGCTACTCCGATCCCAAGGAGGCCAAGCCCGAGAAAATCGCCGGCGACCGCGCCACCAACGGCGTGAAATATCTCGGCGAAAAGGGCATTGACGCCTCGCGGATCACCACTCGAACCGGCGCCGGCCAGGCCGGCGCAACCGACAACCGGCGCATCGACGTTATCTGGGTACCCGAAGGCGCGACCTACTAGAGCGCATTTCTCACAAACGATTGACGTAAATCTTAAATCAAAGGCGTGGCTGCTCATGAACCTGCTAGGTTGTGGGTAGGCCGTCGGGGCGCGATCCGCCGCGGCGGATGCCCCTACTATTTGTGTCAGTTCGTGCCCGGAGGATGATCCGGCAAGTCGGGTTGATGCGACGGATCCGCCGAGGACACGCCGTTCGGGAGCCGCCGCAAGACAATCGAATATTCCTCCGCGGAATCCGCGCGCGTGGCCTTGACCGTTTGGGGCGCTTGGACGATCGCGTATCTTCCGGGAGACGTAAATTCATCGAACGCGACTTTCAGGCTCAACACACCGGCCTTCTTCACCCGCACCATGAAATTTCCGTCGGAATCGGAGACGGCAAGTTCGGAGCCGATTTGTAGCGCCGCGCCCGCGATCGGCTCTCCCTCGGGATCGAGCACCTGCCCACGAACGACGTTTTGGAAGAACGCGCCTGAGAAGGACGTTCCAGGTGAAGGGTTCCCCATGCCGCGGTATGCGTATGTGGACCCGTAGGCCGTGTAACGCACCTGGCCGAGCGGCGTGACATCCGTATCCATGTTGAATTGCACGCCGTGGGGAAGTTGGAAGTGCAACCCCAGGACCATGACCTGTTTCAATTGCCCGGGAGCGCTCTGGGCGAACGGGAGAAATAGAGTCTGGTAGTCCACGCTCAACGTGACGAAGTTGGAAATGAAGTTTCCGCCGAAGTCCACGGTCGTTTGCTCGTTATTGTGCGATATGATTTGAGTGAAACTTAACCTGGAGCTAAATATCTCTCTAACGTTTCCAATCACGGAGTGGGCGACGGCGCCTTTCATATAAACGCTGCGCAGATAATCGGTTCCAACCACCAGGCGCCGGGTCAGATTGCGGTGAACTCCCAGGTCCATCGCCGTGGAGTTTCCGGCTGTTGTCGCGGATAGGAAGTAGGAACCGTTGAATTGGAATCCCCCGGCGGCGGCGCTGGCTCCAAAGCCTTCCACCGTGGCGCGCTCGTACTGATTTGGGGCAAAGGACGCCAGATAGTTGTTGCGGCTGATGATGATTCGCACGTTGGTCGCCGGGCGCAGTTCGAGACGGACATTTTCCCGGTCATTTTCCGCAAGCTGTGGCGTTGCGACCAGGACGCGTTGAAAGTTGCGGCCGGAGAGAGTATAGCTGGCGTCGAGCGCCATCCAGCGCTCATCCATCGCAAAACTTGAGGAGCCATACGGCTGGTTGTTTCCGATCCCGGCGGAGAGGGCCATCTTGATATCTTTTCGGGCCGCCCAATCGATGGCCTGGATCGAGGTTTGGCGGCCGGAAAAAACGTTGCGCGAGAAAAAGCGCAGAGTGGGAGAAAGTTGTTTCTCATAGAAAATGGCGCCGGAAGGCGTGTCGTTCCGCGCGACGTTCAAAAACGGCGCGAAGTATCCGTCCGTTGTGGTGCCGGCGAAGACGAACAGGCGGCTGTCGCCCACATTCCGGGTCAGGCTCACGCCGCGGCCCAGGAAATAGAAGGAGTGGTCGAATAGATCCGTGGGAAGCACGAACGGAATCTGCTGGTCTCCCGCGCCGAGGACCGCGGTCTTGTATGGCCGCGAGAGAAAAAATCCGAGACTCGGGCGGCCCAGGTAACCCAGATCGATTCTCGCCCTGTAATTGTTGGCGTGAACCTCGAGCGATCCGCCTTCCGCGTTCAGCAGAGAGGAGGATCCTCCGGTCAGCTGGAATACTTGCCCAGCCGCCGGGTGCGGCCATGCGAAGCAGATTGCGCAGACGATCGCGATCGGTAAAGCTCTCAGAAATCTCCGCGCAGCCCCGGACCGGGATGGAGCCGTCGCGTTCATTGCGCGGCGGTATGCTCCTTCAGGCTGGATTCCATTTTGAAGTGGGGGAATTTCAGCACAATTTCTTTGGGAGTTCCCGGCTGGTCCCAGTCGAACTCAATGTCGCGCCGCTGGCCTGGGAAGAGCGGAAATCCGGAGAAAGTCTGTTTGCCGGTACTGGAGACGACTTCTACTTCCTGGACGCGGCCATACTCGGTGCCGTGATTTTCGACCTGGGCCATAATCCGGCGTTTGCCGCCCACCACCGTGAGTTCCGCCTTGTTCCAGGAAACGTTCGATTCCTCCAGCGTTTTGTGTCCGAGCAGATAAACTGTGTGCGGCAACTCGATCGCCAGCTTCAAACCGGTGGCGGTGACGGGGCCGGAGACGGTGGAGTAGATGCAAAACCAGTTCGGATACGATTCCGTGGTCGCCTTGTAAAAAACGTAGTACGTCTGCTTGGGCGCCAAACGGAAGCTTGTGGAGGAAAGCTCGACGTGTAGTCCCGGGTCGAGCTTGCGGAACACCGCCTTGCCCGTGGAGTCCACCGTAAAGCTGTGCGGCTCGACAACAACTGTAATTGGAATATCCGCGTCGTTGTAGACCTGGAACCGGCCGTCGGCCTTGTTGGCATACTCGACGATTACCGGTGATACCGTTTGAGCCGGTGCTTTCTGTGCGAAAAATAGCAAGCAAACCGCAGCCAAGAACGTGCGCTTCATAATCCCCCCAGTAAGATTTTCTAAACCGCTAGGCCCCAATGCTTGTTGCCCGCCCCGCTCTACAACTCCTGTGCTTGAATATGCAGGACGCCTGTATAGGTACCGGCGGGCAAGTTCAAGCCAGTCGTATTGATCCTCAGATTGAGCGAATCGGTGCGGGTAGCATTCGTATTACCAAAAAGAATAAAAATAAACTGACTGAATAGATTCACGCTGCTGCCGGCAGCGAAAGGACTGTTGCCCGTAAAGGCGGTAAAGGCCCCGCCGTTGTAACTCCCGGAAACATTCGCCGATGGAATGTTGTCTCCTGCCCCATCCGTCAGAGCGGACGCGGGACTGGAAAAGTAGGCATACTCATTAACCGTTCCGAAAAGGACGGGAAGCACCCATTTCGTAGTAATGGTGATGGGCGAGCTGCCCGTCGTGACGCCGCTTGGAAGGAGTGGGAAATTTACCAATCCCGGAGCCGCCGTAATTGTGATGGAACTGTTCAGTGTCGCGTTAAGACTTACGTTAGCAATATTGGAATTCAGTTGAGCGTTCGCCCGCGAGGGAATTAAGAAAAAGACCGCCGCCAACGCGAGGACCAATCCCCGGCATCCGGCTAGCCTCTTCCTTCGCGCTTCGTCGCTCTGAAAGTTCAATTTCCTGTCCCTCGAGTCCAATGAGACGGGGCCCGACATCACGACACCTGGCAAAACGATTGATCAAAAAGGTCATGCGGGACAGCAGGCGAAACTCGGTCCGCCGGCTGCCCCGCTCCGATCACCGACAACAGTAGAGATCGAAAAATTTCGATCCGGTCTTGCGCGACAGGATTCACTAAAGCGCCTGAGCCTGGATTTTGAGAGTTCCGCTATAGGTTCCGGCTGGGAGCGCCAGACCTGCCGTACTGATCTGCATCGCAAGAGTGTCGGAGCGCGTTCCACTCTTGTTGAACCCAAGAACCCTAAACGAAAAAATCGACAACGAACTGGCCGCCCCAAAAGGGCCCGCGCCCGTGAAGGGCGTGAAGGCTCCCCCGTCGGGACTCCCCGAGACATTGGCGGATGGAATGTTGTCGCCAGCCCCGTCCGAAAGCGCCGAGGCGGCACTGGAGAAGTAACCCCAAATCGTCACCCGGCCGGTACTCGGCGAAAGCGTCCAGCTGGTCGTAATGGTGATGGCGGAACTCCCGCTCGCCACGCCGTTTGGTGGCAGCGCGAAGTTCACCGTTCCGGGCGCCGCGGACACTGTCAGCGACGTGTTGAGAACGGCGTTCAGATTGATGTTGGAAATGGTCGAATTTTGCTGAGCATGCGCGACCGGTACAAAGCCTGCGAAGCCAGTCAGTCCAGCCAGAAGCGCAAAGAGAAGCGCGGCGCGTGGGCGACGAGCGAACTTGGTGGATTCGAGGTTGAACGAAGAGGTCAAGTTTGGATTCCCAGCATTGCGATTTCACGCGCGGGGGAGGGTCTGCTCAGAGTCGTCGCACGGCCCTCACCGGTCAGCCCAAGCGGGGTGGCCAGACATTCCCTGGCTCCCCGCCGTTTCGATCGCAAGACGGGGTGAAATGCCCCGTCTGGCGTGATTCTTTGGACCTTAGAGCGCCTGTGCCTCGATGATCAGCGTACCGGTATAGGTGCCTGCAGGAAGGGCCAAGCCAGTGGTGTCAATCGTCAAGGCAATAGAGTCGGGACCATGGCTGGAATTGGCGTTTGCCGCGGTAATGGCTTGGTTGAAAAACGTCATACCGAAGTTGCCGCCGTACGGCGTGCCGGTGTTGAATGCCGTTAACGCGCCACCGTTCACGGATGCCTTTACACTCGTGTTCGGGATATTGTCGCCCGCGCCGTCGTTCAAAGCGTTTGCGCTCGCGAAGTAGCCGTAGAGCTTGACGCTCGTCCGCGTCTTGAGCAGAGCCCACGAGGTTGTAACCACGACGGGCGCGCCGCCGGCGGCCGGGCCGTTGGGCACTAGCGCAAAGTTCACTGTTCCTGGACCCGCGACGATGGTTACGGACTCCGCCAGGGGGGCATTGAGGATCACATTGGCGACGTTGGAATTGACCTGCGCGCGCGAAGCCGGAACGACTACAAATGCCAAAAAGAAAGCTGAAAGCACGATCCACGACTTTTTAGAAAAACGCATACCGCCTCCGAAAGTTTAGATTTTTGGAGCCTCGAAGACATCGCAGTCCTCGGGGTCCCTGGAGCGCGGTAACTGGATACCGCTGAACTGACCTCGCTCTCAGCATCTCCGTTTTACGTTTCAAAACGGGACGGTGCTCTAGTACGGCAGTACTTATTGCTGCGAGGGAATTCCTAAAAGCAAGTAACACGCGAGCTAATTGTTTCAAAATAAAACAGGCAAGTACATGAGGTTGCAGGACTTTCGTTTCATTTCGGCTCCATGACGAACACAAAGCCTGGAAGAAAATCCGCGGGAAATTCGCGCGACTCATGATCCAACGTGGATTTCTCTCCAGATATTAAGTTGGGTGCGCTAGTTTGGGGGACGAGTCTCACGACAACGCTGTCCTGTCCGGAAAAGCGGTTCATTTCTATTTTTTATCAGCACTCCTTGTTCAATCTTGGTGAGAAGTCCGGGCGAAGTCCGCATAGTGCGGGTCCAATTCCATACGAAATCCGACCTTCTGAAATGCCGAAAAGGAAGCGCATGTTCTCGCTGGAACCGGTCCGTGAAACTACAACCGGCCTAGGCGTCGCCGGACCGGCGAGGGAATCTTGGTGGCCGGATATGGAGCAATCGCTTGTACAATAGGGGTTATTGCGGGGCAGAGTCTCGAAAGTCATAAGCCAACCATGCACAAGGGCTTCCTAATCGGTTTGTCGTTGTTTGCAGCCACGGCGGCACGAGCGCAGACGTGGAAGCCGCTCGGACCGCCGGGGGGCGATGTCCGCGCCCTCGCCGCCGATCCGGCGCGGCCCGCCCGGATTTTTCTCGGCACCGCGGACGGCCACATTATCGGTTCCGAGGATTCCGGCGCGCATTGGACGCTGCTGGGGCGCGCCAGCTCGCGGCACGACGCCGTGATCACCGCCATCGTTGTGGACCCGCGAGACGGGAACGTGTTGTTTGCATCCTCCTGGACGCGGGACTCGGCTGCGGGGGGAGGGGTATTTCGCAGCGCCGACGGCGGACATACCTGGAGCGGCGCGGGCCTCGCGGGCCAGGCCGTGCGCGCGCTGGCCAATGCGCCTTCTGATCCGAACGTGCTGGTGGCCGGAACTCTGGACGGCGTCTATCGTTCGCTCGACGCCTCCAAATCGTGGGAGCGTATTTCTCCCGAACATCATGAGGAATTGCGCAACCTCGATTCCCTGGCCATCGATCCGCGCGACCCGCAAATCATCTACGCCGGGACGTTTCACCTTCCCTGGAAGACGTCCGATGGCGGGCGCACCTGGCGGCCCATTCACGTGGGCATGATTGATGATTCGGATGTCATGAGCCTGCTCATCGACGGCGCCGACCCGAAGCGAATCTACGCCAGCGCCTGTTCGGGCATCTATCGCAGCGATGACAGCGCCGCCCAGTGGAGGAAGATCCAGGGCATTCCCTACACCGCGCGGCGCACCTACGCGATCGCCCAGGATCCGAAGCAACCGGCCAGCGTGTATGCGGCCACCTCCGAAGGCCTGTGGAAGACCGCGGATGGGGGAATGACCTGGCGGCGCATAACTTCCGAGGCCTGGGTAGTCAATACGGTAGTGGTCACCGAGGGTACTCCTGGACGAGTCCTGATCGGCACCGAGGAGTTGGGCGTCCTTGCGAGCGACGACGGAGGAGAGCATTTCCAGGATGCCAACCGGGGATTCGAACACCGGCAAATTCTCGCTCTGGGGCTGGATTCGAAACAGCCCGGCCACATTCTTGCCGTCCTGGCGCAC
>DATNIO010000283.1:0-43731 GCA_035604385.1 Verrucomicrobiia bacterium
AGGCTGGAAGCCTGCGCCACTCAACATTCCCGGGGGCACCTTGTGAGATAGCCGATCGAATCGCCGCGCGGTTCGAAGACGTTGCCGAACAGAGGAACACCCTTTGGACCGCGAGGAAGCTTCAACTTAAGCGGTCTTCCCTTTCACCCTCGATGCCCCCGAGGGCCGCGCCTCGCCCCAAACTTCGCGCGCCGTTTCCGACACGAGCCGCAGCTTGGCTTCCTGGTCGGCCTCGGAGAGCAAATTTCCTTCGATCGTCGAGGCAAACCCGCACTGCGGGCTCAGGGCAAGCCGATCGAGCGGAACGAATTTCTCGGCGGCGCGAATGCGGCTCTTGAGCTCGTCCTTGCTTTCCAAAGCTGATTTCTTGGTGCTGACGAGGCCCAACACAACGGTCCGGTCCGAAGGAACTTGAGAGAGCGGCTCGAAACCGCCCGAGCGCTCGTCATCAAATTCGAGCAGGAATCTTTGAAATTTGGTCTGGCGGAAAACCTTCGCGATTGGGGCGTAGTCGCCCGACGCGTAGAACTTGCTCTGATTGTTGCCGCGGCACAGGTGCAGGCCGAATACGACGTTGGGATGGCCGCCAATCACCGCGTTGTCCATTTCGATGGAAAGATCGAGGAGCCGGTCGGGATCATTTCCCCTCTGGCGGTAGCCCTCGCGAATTTTGGAATCGATCAGCGCGGCGTATTGCGGCGAGTCCACCTGGATATACGTGCAACCCAGGCGGACCAGTTCGGCCACCTCATCGCGGAGGAGATCCACGAGGTCGGCGAGAAACGCATCGACGGTGGGATAGGCGCCGCCGGATTTTTTCGCGTCGTAATAGGCCGCCGCCTGTTGCGCGCTCAAAAGAGTCGTCTTGGCCGGATGATCGGTCCTCGCTCTCAGGTACGTGAACTCTTCCGCGCACATGTGCCGTTTCCGGCGCAAGCGGGAAACGACAACCGGCCTGGGCTGGACGATTTCCTCGCCCTTTTCGTTGTGAAATGGGATGGACCAGCCGCCGACCTTGTCAAAACCTTCCGTGGCATCGACCAGGTGTCCGAAGAATGCATATCGGCGCATCTCTCCGTCCGACAGAATATCAATGCCGGTCCGGAGCTGGAGGGCAACCGCCTCGTCGACGGCGCGGTCCTCCAGACGCTTGAAATCCGCATCCGCGAGCCGGCCCGACGCGAATTCTTCGCGCGCTTTCTTGAGGTAGGCGGGGCGCAACAGGCTGCCGACAACGTCGCTTCGATACATGACGGGCTCCTTTTCGTTTGTGACCCGATGCTTTCTGATGAGGGAGACGGGCGAAAGTATACCACTGTCCCGAGAGTCACCGGCAAGGTTGAGTAGCACAGCCACTCTTGGCTGTGCGGGTTTTGCGATCGCAACTGCGTCGAGAAGCTTGTGCAACCTACCAACAAAACCGTACAGCCAAGAGTGGCTTGGCTACGAAAATCACTCCACCCAATTGGCTATGAAGATGTTCGTCTCGTGCGGGGCTTTGCCGTTGCGATTGGAGGCCCAGACGAGGCGCTTGCCGTCGGAAGTGAACATCGGGAAAGCGTCGAAGTCGGGATGATAGGTGATCTGCTCGAGGCCCGTGCCGTCGACGTTGATGGCGTAGAGATCGAAGCCGCTGGGGTCTTTCTGGTTGGCCACATTCGAGGCAAAAATAATTCGCTTGCCGCCCGGGAAAAAATACGGGGCGAAATTCGCGGCGCCGTTGTGCGTGACCTGGCGCTTGTTCTTGCCGTCGGCGTCCATTACCCAGATTTCGAGATTCCCGGGACGAATCAGGCCGCGCGAGAGCAAGTCTTTGTAGTCGGCGATCTGCTCAGGTGTTTTCGGTTGCTCCGAGCGGTAGACGATTTTCTTGCCGTCGTCGGAGAAGAAAGCGCCGCCGTCGTAGCCCAACTCGTTGGTGAGCTGGCGGACATCGCCGCCATCCGCGCTCATCGAGTAAATATCGAGGTCGCCGTTGCGCGTCGACGTGAACACGATCTTCTTGCCGTCGCGGCTGATGGTCGATTCCGCGTTGTAGCTGCCGGGAGAATGGGATAGAGGGCGCAAGTCGCTGCCGTCGGGCTTCGCTGTATAAATTTCGTAGGAGTTGTAAATCGGCCAGACGTAACCGTGGGAATAGTCGGGCCGCGGCGGGCATTCGGCGCTGGTTTCGTGCGTCGAGGAGAACAAGATGCGGTCGCCTTTCGGGAAAAAGTAGCCGCACGTTGTGCGTCCTTTGCCCGTACTCACCATTTTCGGCACGGCGGGTTTGCCGTCCGACGTATCCACCGGCATGGTGTACATCTGGTCGCACGGAACGCCTGCGCCGGAATGCATGAAGATCAGAGACTTATCGTCCGCGGAAAAATACGCCTCGGCGTTTGTACCGCCGAAGGTGAGCTGGCGCACGTTGCCCAGATGTTTCTCGCCGGGAACCGTGAGCGACTCGGAACTTGTTTTGCCTGAACTGGGCGCTTGTGAGTAGGTCACCAAAGACGCCGAGGCAGTGATCAGCAACAGGAAGAGTGCGGGACGCGCAATCTGCGATTTCTGCATGGGTTGTCTATTTCCGCTGTTCCAGCTTCACGGACGCGTTGACGGGCTTGCCGTCGCGCAAAACCTTCACATCCACGACGTCGCCTACCTTACTTCGGCGCAACGCGTCTGTGAAATCGTACAAATTGTGGATGGGCTTGTCGCCAAATTGGACGAGGACGTCGCCGGCCTTGAAACCCGCCTTCGCCGCGGGCGATCCCGGGCGGACATCGGAAAATTTGACGCCGTTTTCTTCCTGCCCAAAATCCGGAATCGAGCCGAAATAGGGGCCGTAACCACCGCCGCCTCCGCTCGCGGCCTGGCCGCTTGGCTGATCTTCCTTCACGGTGACGAACGCGACGCGCTCGCTTGCGGAATCGACTTTCAAGGCTACGTCATCGATGAAATCCAAGAGCTTCGCCGCATCGGGCGCATTGATTTTGTCCCAGGTGTCGGAAGGCTTGTGATAGTCCGAGTGCAAGCCTGAGAAAAAGAACAACACTGGAATCTTCTTTCCGACAAACGAAGTGTGATCGCTCGCCGCGTAGCCACTGGCGGAATATTCGATATGGAATGGCGACTTGCTCTTCTCTTCATCGAGGAGATCTTTGAACGTGGCCCCCGTTCCCGTCCCGCCAATAAACACTTTTTCGTCCTTGATCCGGCCGATCATGTCCATGTTGATCATGGCGACGGCCTTGTCGAGAGGCAGCGTCGGCTCCTTCACCCACTCCGCGGAACCAAGCAAGCCGAGCTCTTCCCCCGCAAAGTCCGCAAAGAGAATGCCGCGCTGGAGCTGGCCTTTGCGGGGAGCCAGCAGACGCGCGAGTTCGAGAACGCCTGCAGTGCCGGAGGCGTTGTCGTCCGCGCCGGGATGAATTTTTCCGATCTGCGAGGGGGCGAGCGAATCGACGTTCCCGTAGCCAAGATGATCGTAATGAGCGCCGATGATGATGTACTCATCGGTTTTGCCGGGGAGGTAGGCGAGCACATTGTTCACGGTCGCGCGCGTCTTCTCGATATTGACGCCAAGCGAAATCTGAAGCTTGTCGGGAAATGCAAACGAAGCCGGAGTCGAAGAGGTATTAATCTGATTTTGTATATCGGCGAGAGATTTCCCCGCCGCCGCAAACCACGCGTTCGCGGCCTCGTTTTTCACTTGCACGATCACGACGCCGGCGTTTTCGGGCCCATTCACGCTGCCGAACTTCGTGAGAAGATCCTCTTCCTTGTCACCCAATTTTCCGTTGGCCAGGATCACAGCTTTAGCGCCATGATTCCGCGCGTTGATCGCCTTGGTGATCAGTTGGGAGTGTTGCGTCAGTCCGGCATTTCCGCTCTTCGCGGCAAAACCCGCCGGCTCGTAGCGCAGGATCACGACAATTTTATCTTTCACGTCGAGATGCGCGTAATCGTCGTAGCCAAACTCGGGCGCGGTTGCGCCATAGCCCGCAAATACGATAGAGCCAGCGACTTCACCGGAAGCGGAAAAACTGAAGGGAACGAAATCCTGATTCAATTTCAATCCCTGCTTCGATTTGCCGTCCTCCACTTCGAGGCGATTGCCATCTTTCAATTTTGCGCCGGTAATTACGGTGAATGGCTGGAAATAGGATTTGGCGCCCGCCGGCTGTATGCCCAGGGAACGGTAGCGTTGCTCGATCAAGTTCGCGGCGCGCTCGATGCCCTTGGTTCCGGCGCCGCGGCCTTCCATTACCGGGGCAGAGAGCGCCTTGACGTCGTCCAGGTACCGCTTGGGATCGGCGGAATCGGTATCGGCCGCAACGCGAACGGCGAGAAAAGCGAGTACGAGGGCCAAGCCAGCTGCGCGCCAGCGTGAAGGTCGAGTTGCAAGATGCGCGACGGGGTTATTCATTCGAATGGGTTTGAAGAAGGACATGTAACACTCCGAATCGTATGCCGCGGTTGCGAGGCTGTCAAATGTGGGCTGGGGGAAGTGCGCGTCGTGAGCCGGGAACGCCAATCTCCCCGCCGCGGCGGGCGCTTTTCGCCACGCCAATCGGGAGATTGGCGTTCCCGGGTCAAAAGCCGACCTTCAGGCGGGCGCTGACACTGGCTGGCGGCGCCACGGCGGTTCCGGAAAATAGGCTGGCGAAATTCAGGAGGTTCAGCTTGTCGGTCAGATTGTGACCCTCGATTTCGAACGAGATGTCTTTTCCTTCTTTGTGGAATAGCGTAGCGCCGGCGGCCGCATCAAACGAGAAATTGGGACGTACGCGGCGTGCATTGAAATTTACCTCGTTCAGAATGGCGGGGCCGTATTGCTGCAACAAAAAATTGATCTCGCTGGGGTCAACTGTGCCGTTCAAGTCCACGGGCAAGCCGCTCCCGTATTCCGCGGAGGTGGCGAACCACAAACGTTCCGTGGCTTGAAAACGCACTCGCGCGCGCACCGTGTTTCTCTGGTCCTGCGAGACCGGGAACTTGCTTGCACCTGCGATGCCCTCAATTTCATCTCCGAGAAATAATCCGCCAGTGATGGGCCCCTGCCCGATCCCTGTCTGATTCGAGTAGCTCAGAACTCCTGAAAAGCGGCCCCAGCGCGGGACGGCGATTTGAATTTCCTCGCCGTGAATTTCCGCAGATGAAAAGGCGATCGGGAAACTGATTCCCGTGTCGAGCAGCACATCATCGTCAGGGTAGTTCCGAAAATCACGGCGGAAGACGTTGCCGTCGATCCTGAGTTTGCTCACAAAAGATTTCGTGAAACCCACCTCGTAATAATTCGCTCGCGCCGGGAGGACGGGAATCTTCAGGACTACGCCGCTCAACGAATCCTGTTGCGACGAGCTTGCAAGCAGCAGGTTTTCCATTGCGGGAGTCTGAAAGACACGGTCGTACGAAGCATGTACGACAAGGTTGAGCGAAGAAAAAAATCGCGATACGCCAAGACGCGGGCTCCATGCCGATTCGTTCACCGCAAAGCCGTAATGGTCAAACCGCAATCCGGCGCTCAAGTTCCATTTGCCTAGACGAACTTGGTCCTGCACATAGGCCGATGGCTCGATGTCCCATTGGCGCGCTGAAAATGGAGGCGTAAGAGTTTTCGGCGTCCCGGGATCGTATTGCGAGATGTCCGTGATTTGAAACTGCAAGTTTTCATTCACGGGACTAAAAATTCCATCCACCCCGAACTTCCATTCGTGGCGCCCGTGGTGGCCCGCGAGGTCCGCACGGACATATCCCTCGCGATAGCCGCGGTTCTGATAAACGACGATCGGCGTGGAATCCGGGTTGGAATTTAGTAGCGCGTATGCATCGCGGACGCTTCCCGCGACGCTCAAGAGAATGTTCGCTGAAAATGCATGCGTGTAGTGGACCTGGCCAGAGGTTTCCTTCTGCTCAGAGTCCTGGCGCTGGCCCGCCTCTTGCTGTACGAGTTCGTTCGGCACCTCGTAGCGAACCGCGTGTTGCGCGAAAGTCATGAAAAGACGATCGCCGTTTGAGAAATCGCGCTCGTACGACGATGAAAATCCGCCGGCGTTTCCGATATTTGTGTAGTTCTGGAGAACCGGCGGGTCCAGGTAGCGGCCGGAATGAAAACCATCGCCGGTGACGGAAAATCGGTTACCTCCGCTGGAATAGAAGAGAGCGCCGCTCCCCGAAGCCGTTGAGAAACTGCCGCCCTCCGCTTCAAACTCGCCGTGCAGACCTGCGGGATTGTTTTTCGGAGAAGAAACTTCCACGACGCCGCCAAGTTTTCGTCCGTACTCGGCGGGAAAACCGGCGGTCATCACCCGCATGGACTCGACGTCGCTCGATTCGATCGGAGGCGCAAAACCGGGCGAGCGGTTTTCGGTCATCGGCAAGCCGTCCACGACGAACTGAACGTCATACTCCGAGCCGCGCGGGTGCAAGACGCCATTGGCCTCTTGCAGCCAACCGGGTTGGGCGTCCACGACATCGAGGACTCCGCGTCCCGCGTGCGGCGAGAGTTGCTCACCGATGGTTTGCGAGCCAATTGTATATACCGCGCTGGTCGTCGAAGGATCGACCAGGGTTTCCGTCTCGCTGACTTCTACCTGGGTTTCGACCGGCTTCAAACCCAGCGTGAAAGATAAATGCTGGGGGACCATGGACCGAATCTCCACGAGTTGAACAATGGGAACAAATCCCGAGTGCGACACGCTGACCCGGTAGACGCCGAACGCGAGGTCTTGCGCGGCGTAACGGCCGTCATCGCCAACCGTAAATTCCAGGTGAAATTGATTGCCTTCGCTGACTAATTCTCCGGACGCGCTGAGGACCGCTCCCTGCGGATCGCGCACTTCGATCTGCAGTTCTCCGCGATCCCGCTGCGCGGCAGCAGGCAGTGCGAGAAACCACGCGCAAGCCATTAAGCCGATGATCCGAATGAAGTGCGCCGTCATGGTTTGAACGTCGTTCCGGGATCCGCTATTTGTACGCCGGACAAGCATTCATCATGGCATCCGGCAGGATCACTCCCTTGTAAGCATATCGTAAAAAATTGAGCGATACCTTCGGGAAGTCCTATTGCGATGAGTCTCAGTGCAACGCCGGCATTTTTGTGGGACGAGAATGGATAATTTCGCGTGCGCGGCTACTTGGAGGGCGACTTCTCCAAAGCGGCGCGGTCCCAATGTCCGAGATCGGCGGCTGCATCATACGAACTCTGGCAAAAATCGAGCAACGCATCACGGGGAGATTCCATTGCGCGCACGTCGTCGTACATCAGCAAAAATTCGCCCAACTGTTTGTTGAAAGAGGCGGCTGCCGGACGCACCGGCCTCTCGCCAAATCCATCCGGCGCCGGCGCGGCGTACGAATAGAACGCCGCGCCCTTGATATCGCCGCCGCCCGGCCAAAAACCCACGCTGCTGACTTCGTGCGAATAGGCCTCCCGGGTCGTCGCGTCCGCGCCGGGGCGTTCCGGGGCGCGGCGTCCGGAAAAGCGCGTGACCGCAAGATCAAAGCTGCCCCAAAAGAAATGGACAGGGCTGGCTTTGCCGAGAAAACGAGAACGAAATTCCTTGAAGATGGCATCCACGGCCACGAGAATTCGCCAGAATGCGTTTGCGTACTTGGGATCGTACGCGCCGTGCACGCGGTCCTGATCGAAGCGGATCGGATTCGGAATCTCCACCGGCATATTCCAAATCTTGACGTCGATTTCCAGAGACTGGAGAAGAGAAAGAAACTCCGCATAGAAATCGGCGACCGTGCGCGGCTCGAGGCGCATAACTTTCGTTTCGCCGCTGGATGTAGTGACTTCGAGCCTGTGATCGATGAAGTCGAACTGAATCTCAAATATGCCCTTGCGGTAAGGGATCGGAGACGTTGTCAATCCCCTGGCATTCACGTAGAGCGGGACTTCCCACCAATGATTGACGTGCGGGGATAGGGCCAGGCGGACCTTGCCCACCATCTGGGTCCACATGTGCAGCGTCGCATACGTATCCGCCCAGGCAGAAAGCGGAAGGGCCGGCCAGGATTCCGAGGAGTCCATCACTGTTTTGGCAACGGACATGTTTTCCTCCTCTTTGCCAGGTGATCAAGGACCGCGTAGTTGTCAGTCCAGCATGAGTTCATCCACGTAGCACCAGCGCCAATTCTCGCCCGGCTCGATCGATTGCACGATGGGATGTTTGGTTCGATGAAAATGCTTGGTGGCATGCTTGTTCTTGGAGGAATCGCAGCACCCGACGTGGCCGCAGATCAGGCACATCCGCAGATGGACCCACGAGTCCCCCATCTTCAAGCATTCCTCGCAGCCATTTGCGCTCGGTTGCACTTTCTTGATTTCCTTGACGTGCGGGCATTCATCGAGATCTGCCATCGTGTCCTCCTTGGGTCTGATTTCACTTGTACCACACCACGTGGATAATCTGCATCTCTTGGGTAGTGAGGCCCGACTACCGAATCTCGGGCATGTTGAATTACTTTAGGCCAATTCACTCTCGCAAACGCTTTGGACCGCTGACGAAGGGACTGCCGCGTTCGTAGAATCGGCACAGCCGGTGAACGTCGCGAGTAATACCGATTCTAATGGTGGCGCCGATCGGGCCGGTGGGGCGAACCGCGGCACCAAGCCACAGTTTGCCGCCTGCGCATAGGTTCACTCCGTCATACCGTTTGTTGATGTCCATGGCTTGCGCGAGGCGCCCCGGGCCGCGCGCGAGGTCAAGCAAGCGAGTTGTCCCGCGCCGCCGCTGCATGAAACGGATGCCTTCCAGCGGTTCGACCGCACGCACTAAGACTCCCGCGCCGGTCCCTGCTTCTTCGCTGGAGACGTTCATCATGAAGCAGGAGCCGTAGGTGAAATACACGTAGGCGTGGCCGTGCGGAAGAAACAGCGAGCATCGACTTGGTGTAAGGCCTCCAAACGCGTGCCCTGCCGCATCGCCGACGGGATACGCTTCAGTTTCGACGATGCGGCCGGCGAGACGCATGCGCGGCAGGTCATGTACGAGTGTCTTGCCGATGAGGTATCTGGCAAGGGCGATCGTATCGATGGGAAGTTCCGCCCGCCGCAAGCGTCGAATGCGCAGGGGAGCGTTTGCTTGTTCCTTGCGCATCGCGATCAGTCCACCGGTTTCACGCTGTCCAGCAAAGCGAAGAATCCTTCGGTCAGTGTGGGATGGATATATACGGCCCCTTTTAAGAGCGTGTAAGGCAACTTTCCGAGCATCAATGTGTAGAGGACATGAACCAGTTCGCCGCCTTCGCATCCCAGGATAGCCGCTCCCAGAATCCGATCATTCTCGGCGTCCACAATCACTTTCATCATGCCTGCAGTTTCATCGCGTTCAATGGCGCGCGCCACATACGACATGGGAATCTTGCCGATTTTCAGTTTGTGCCCTGCCGCTCGGGCTTCTTTTTCCGTCATGCCGACGCCGCCCAACTGCGGGTCGGTGAAGACGCAATACGGGACGATGCGATTTTCGATCGTCAGGTTCATTCCGTGCGTCAGGTTGGCATCGACGATTTGAAAATCGTTGAAGGAGATATGCGTGAAGGCAGGCCCGCCCTTCACGTCGCCGAGCGCCCAAATTCCGGGCACATTTGTCTCCAGCCGTGAATTGACTCGGATGAAACCAAGTCTGTCGGTTTCGACTCCGGCCTTGTCCAGACCGAGGTCGTCTGTGTTTGGCCGGCGCCCGACGGCGACGAGAAGGTGCGTTCCGGAAACCGTCAATGGTTCATGCGCACCTGCGACGGTAACCTTCACCGTGCCTTTTATTTGCTCTACTCGAGTCGTTTGAACATTCAGATGAAACTCAATTCCCTCCCCTTCGAGGATTTTCTGAAGTTCGGCGGCGATTTCCGGGTCCTCGCGTGGAACGATTTGCGCCTGATTGTGAATGATCGTGACCCGGCTGCCGAATCTGCGGAACATTTGTCCGAACTCGAGACCAATGTACCCGCCGCCGAGAACGATCAGATGCTCGGGCAACTCCTTTAGCTCCATAATCGTTTCATTCGTGAGCACACTGGCAGGGTTGAGACCCGGAATGTCTGGGATGTTCGGGCGGCCACCCGAGTTGATGAAAATTTTCTGGGATTCGAGAAGGACTTCGCCCACTCGAACCTGGTGCGCATTCGTGAATCGTGCCTGTCCCTGGTAGAGGCGAATATTCGGATGCAGACCGATCTTCTTTTGTATTCCGCCGCGGAAGCTTGCGACGACGTTATTTTTTTGCGCAACGATGGTTGAAATGTCAGGAGTGACGCTTTCGGCGTGCACTCCCCAGCGTCTAGCATTGCGCGCGTAGTGCGCGATTTGCGCCCGGTGGACCATCGTTTTGGTGGGCGTGCACCCTGTATTGATGCACGTGCCGCCGACATTGCCCTTTTCGATCAGCGCGACCTGCCATCCTACTTCGGCAAGTCTATAGGAAAGAGGATTTCCTGCCTGACCCGAACCGATGATGATCGCATCGTATTTCATGGGACGAGGCTCCTCTTCGCGGGATTGCCAGCACAATACTTATTCCATGTTCGGGAGGATTACACAATCAGGGGAAAAATATATGGATGGCGCAGGCATTTTGTGGCACAGGCTTCAGCCTGTGGGGGTTAGTCCTGGCAAGGACGCAACCCCACAGGCTGGAAGCCTGTGCCACATGATGCGCTATTCAATAATCAGCAGCAGATCTTTGGCCTCGACTTTGTCGCCAACGTTTGCGAGCTTTTTTGCCACCTTTCCCTCCACAGGCGCGTAGACGGTGGATTGCATTTTCATGGCTTCCAGGACCAGGAGGCGGTCGCCCTTCTTCACTTGTTCGCCGACTTCCACAACAATGCTGGAGATGGCTCCCGGAATTGGCGAACCAACTTGTCCGGGAACGGACGGGTCCGCTTTCGGCCTGGTTTGCACTGTGGCTTGCAGCGCATGGTCTCGGACGGTGACTTCGCGCGGCTGGCCGTTGAGTTCGAAAAATATTGTTCGCGTGCCGTCGGGATGCGCGTCGCTTACCGTGAGCAATTTCACGACGAGGATTTTTCCGGCCTCCAGATCGACGGCGATTTCCTGACCTTGCGTCAATCCATAAAAAAATTGAGGCGTGGGCAGAACTTCCAGATTTCCATACGCCGAACGCGCCGCGGCAAATTTCAGGAAGACGTCCGGGTACATCAAATAACTCATCAGATCGGTGTCGGAAATGTTTTGCTCCGTTTTCTTCTCCGCTGCCGCTCTGGCCCCTTCCAAATCGACGGGCGCGAGGTGTTCGCCCGGCCTTCCTGTCGCCGGCTTCGCGCCGCGCAAAATCACGGATTGAAGCTTCGGCGGCCAGCCGCCCTCGGGTTCGCCCAGCGCTCCGGCAAACATTTCCACGACGGAATTCGGCAGCGTCAGATTATGGTTCGGCCCCAATCGCTCCAAATCATTCACCGTCATATCGTGGCTGACCAGGAAAATCGCGCAGTCGCCGACGACCTTGCTCGAAGGCGTGACCTTGACGATGTCGCCGAACGCGAAGTTCAATTCCGCGTAGGTGTGCGCGATTTCCTGCCACCGCGCGCCGAGTCCCATGGATTCGGCTTGCTCGCGCAGATTCGTGTACTGTCCGCCGGGCATTTCGTGGATGTAAACTTCCGCCGTTCCCGCCGGAGGCGCATTGTCGAACGGGCGGTACCACGTGCGCACCGTTTCCCAATAATCCGCGCAGGCATTGAGCGCATCGAGATCGAGCCCTGTATCGCGCTCGGTGTGCTGCAGGGCTGCGACCACGGAATTCAGGTTGGGCTGGCTGGTCGTGCCACTCATCGAAGCGATCGCGGCGTCGGCGGCGTGCACCCCGGCTTCCGCCGCTTTCAAGATCGAAGCGGCATTGATGCCGCTGGTGTCATGCGTGTGAAAGTGGATGGGCAGGCCCACTTCGTCGCGCAGGGCCGAAAAGAGCCGCTCGGCCGCGTAGGGTTTGCACAAGCCGCCCATATCCTTGATGCAAAGAATGTGCGCTCCCATCTTTTCCAGTTCCTTCGCCAGGCGGATGTAGTACTGCAAGGGATATTTGTCGCGTTTCGGATCGAGAATGTCGCCGGTGTAGCAGATGGCCGCCTCGCACACCTTGCCCGTTTTACGAATCGTCTCGACCGAAAGCTGCATATTGGGCAGCCAGTTCAACGCATCGAAGACGCGGAAGATATCGATGCCCTGCTTCGCGGACTCCAAAATGAAAGCCTCGACCGCGTTGTCCGGATACGCCGAATAACCGACGCCGTTGGACGAGCGAAAGAGCATCTGGAAACAGATGTTCGGGATAGCCTCCCTCAAGAGCTGGAGGCGCGCCCATGGATCTTCGAGAAGAAATCGCATGGCCACGTCGAAGGTCGCTCCGCCCCACATTTCCACGCTGTAGAGGTTGTGCAGCTTGTGCGCGACGAAATTCGAGATCGCCAGCAAGTCGTAAGTGCGAACGCGCGTGGCCATGAGCGACTGGTGGGCGTCGCGGAACGTCGTGTCCGTGATCAAAAGTTGCTCCTGCGATTTCGTCCACTCCGCGAATTTTTCGGGGCCGAGTTTGTCGAGAAGTTGGCGCGTGCCCGGCGGCGGGTCGCCCGGAATGTGGACTGGCCGCGGAGCGGGGCGAACCGTCTGCGGCCTGGGTTTGTCCGCGACTTCGGGATTTCCGTTCACGATAACTTCGCCGAGGTACCGCAGGAGCCGCGTCGCGCGATCCTTCAGCGGAGTGAACTGGAAAAGTTCAGGCGACTCCGCGAGAAACGACGTCGTGACGCCGCCCTCCTGAAAGCGCGGGTGATTCACGACGTTCATGAGAAACGGGATGTTCGTCTTCACGCCGCGAATTCGGAATTCACCGAGCGAGCGGTCCATCCGGCGGCAGGCCTGCGGAAATTCGCGGCCCCAGGCCGTCACCTTGACCAGCAAGGAATCGTAGTACGGCGTGATGACGGCGCCGCCGTACGCGGAAGCGCCATCGAGGCGGATACCGAAACCGGCCGGGGAACGGTAGGTTTGGATTTTTCCGTAATCGGGGAGGAACCCGTTCGCAGGGTCTTCGGTCGTCACGCGGCATTGCAGCGCGTATCCGTGGAGTGCAATATCTTTCTGCCGCGGGAGATTCATCTCCGGGCCATGCAAATCGAAGCCTTGCGCGATTTGAATCTGCGACTGCACGATGTCGATGCCCGTCACCATTTCGGTGACCGTGTGCTCGACCTGGACGCGTGGATTCACCTCGATGAAAAACCATTCGCCCGTGTCCGCATCGACCAGAAATTCGACGGTCGCCGCGCTGTAATACTTGGACTCGCGCGCCAAGGCAACGGCGGCGTTCGCGAGCCCAGCGCGAATTTTCGGATCGAGATTCACGGCCGGAGCGACTTCCACGACTTTCTGGTTTCTCCGCTGCACGGAGCAATCGCGCTCGTGCAGATGGAGAATATTTCCGTGGGTGTCGGCGAGGATTTGCACTTCGATGTGGCGCGCTCTGCGGATATAGCGCTCCAGAAAAACAGCGTCGTTGCCGAACGACGCCCCGGCTTCGGCCCGCGCTTCCTGAAGGCCCGACAAGAGGAGTTGGGCGCTCTGCACGACGCGCATGCCGCGCCCGCCGCCGCCGAACGCGGCTTTCACGATCAAGGGATAGCCGATTTTATCCGCGATTTTTTGCGCATCGTCGTTTTGAGTCACCGGCTCTTCCGTGCCCGGCACGACCGGCAACCCGGCTTTTTGGGCCAGCCGGCGCGCCGCCGTTTTGTCGCCCAGCAAATCGAGCAGGTCCGCGCTCGGGCCAACGAAAGTAATTCCGGACGCGGCGCAGGCCCGGGGCAACGCGGGATTTTCCGAGAGGAAGCCGTAGCCCGGGTGGATGGCGTCGACGCCTCGCTCCTTCGCGAGGGCAACGATCCCATCGACGTCGAGATAGGCCTGGACAGGTCCCTTGCCCTCGCCGATGAGATAAGCCTCGTCCGCCTTGAAGCGATGCAGGCTGAGACGATCTTCGTCGGAATAGACGCCGGCGGTGCGGATCTTCAGTTCGTTGGCAGCGCGGAAAATGCGGATCGCAATTTCCCCGCGATTCAGGGCCAGAAGTTTTTTTATCGGCATCAATCAGAGTTTCCCGGGATTTCTCCCTATTTTCATCGTACGGCGTTGGCGGAATGCGATGGATTGCAGTATCCGCGGTCCCAATTCGCCCGATCGCTCAGTTCAGAGATCACAGCGTATCAGACAATTCGAGTTGTTCTTTTGCTGGCCTACGACTTGGTAGGAAATTAGTTACGTGCAGCGTGGCGCTGGATCAATCCGTCCTTGACGCATGACGAGAGGAAGAAAAATGGCCGGCGACGAGGCAGAGCCATCTTCTGGCCGTAAATTCTACCGCAAGTTGGAGAATTCGAGCCGGTTTCAATGCAATATTTATTGGACAGAGCCGCCATTCGAATTGCGCCAATCCGCCACATTCCATTCAGTAAATAATTCTTACGATGTCAAAGGTTAACACGCAGTCGCATCGAGGCACGATGGGTGGTAAGGTTTGTACAGAAAGTTTCGGCCCACATGGTCCTCTTCTTCGCTTGTGAGTTTTGCGAATCCGCCGGCTTTGGGTCAGAAGAGGGAGAACTCTGTGGTCAATCCTGTCGAGACGCCTTCCGCCAAACTTCAATTGCCGGTTGAGGTCATTGGTGCAGATCTTTACGGGCAGCAATTCTTCGAGCGCACCCGGACCCTGACGATCCACCGGGACGGAGTCTCGATTCTCCTTGCAAATACGCTGGGGCCGGATTCCGAAGTGATCCTGCGGAACCCGGAAACCGATGAGGAAGCGCTCGCCTTTGTGGTGGGACAGGCTCGAGAAGACAACACTGGCCACGTCTATGGGCTGGCCTACCTGAACCCGCCCGCCGATCCGTGGCACATGCAATTCCCCGCCCCTCAAACCGCAAGAATGGTCCAACTAGAGTGCAAAAGTTGCCATTACGTTTGCACACTCGCTCTTTCGAGTATCGAAGTGGAAATTTTCGAAGCCACGCGAGAATTGACGCATACGTGCAAGAACTGCAATTCGTCCAGGACATGGAGAGAAACCAGCCGTGAAGCGATTGTGAAGGAACCGGACAAATCGCTTTCAAAGGATCCAAATTTGCGATTGGCCGTGTCCCCCATGGAAGAACGCCGAAGAAATAAGCGGATGGCGATGAAGACCACCGCGTGCATTCGATTCTCAGGCGTGGAAGTCGTCGTCGCTTGCGAAGACATCTCCAAAGAGGGTTTTCGATTCACAAGTCATAAAGAGTATCCTGAAGGAACGCGCGTCGAAGCCGCGGTCCCGTACACCAAGTCCAGCACCAATATATTTTGCCTGTCCAGCATCGTCTACTGCCTCAAAATGCCGGATGGCCAATTCCGGCATGGCGTGAACTACACGAGGACTCGCGGATCAATCGGCTGGGATCCGTAAAATCAGAAGAGTACATACCCTTCAAGATAAGCCGGCGCGCGCGAACGGAAGGTGTTGCTCAGGCCGGATATTTGGAGTAAAAGTGTGAGCCGTGAACTTTCTGTGCCGGAGTATACACATGAAAAAGTTAATTGGTATTTTGGGAGTGGGACTTGCGCTGTTCCTGAGTGGATCGGCAATCGCGCAGCAGAGCGCCCCGGCCACAGGGCTGGGCATCACCCGGCTGGTCATCGCAAAACGCCAGATCGCCTATGGCGGCGCTTCGTTCGGCAGCGCTGGAGCGTATGAAATTCTTGCCGGGACAGCCTACGGCGAACTCGATCCGCGCGCGCCCGACAACGCGGGCATCGTCAATGTGAGCCGCGCTCCTCTCAATGCCAAAGGCCACGTCGAGTACAGCGTGGATTTCATGGTCCTCAAGCCGGTGGACGCGAAAAAGGGGAATGGCAGGCTCATCTACGATTTTGTCAATCGCGGGCGCAACACTATATTGCGGCTTGACGAAAGCGGCGATTCCTTCACCGCGAGTGACACCGGCAACGGTTTCCTGATGAAGCGCGGCTATACCGTTGCCTGGAGCGGCTGGCAGATGGACGCGCCGGGAACACCCGGATTCCTCAGAGCGTACGTGCCCATCGCCATGGCGAACGGAAAGCCAGTCACGGGCATGAGCCGGGAGGAGTTCACCGACGTTCCTGCGGGGCCGGTCTTTACGCAAACGCTCGACTATCCCGCGCTGCTCGACTCAACTGGAACGACGCTCACCGTCCGCGAACACGAAACCGATCCGCGCAACACTCTGCCTGCATCGAGCTGGCATTTCATCGACGAGCGCCACGTCGAGATCGCGGCAGCGCCCGGATTCGATCGCGGCGCGCTCTACGAACTGATTTACCCCGCAACGAACGAAGCGGTTGTGGACGTTGGCCTTGCCGCTTCGCGCGATTTCGTTTCGTTTCTGCGCTATGCCGACCAGGACGCCACTGGCCAGCCCAACCCTGTGCGGGACCCGGGCACGCCGTTCAAGGCCGCTCTCGCGTTCGGCATCTCGCAGACGGGCCGTGTGATCAACGATTTCATCTACCAGGGTTTTAATGCCGATATCAACGGACGAATGGTGTTCGACGGCGCGTTGCCGCTCCTTTCCGCTACTCGCCGGACGTACACGAATTTTGAATTCGCTCAACCGGGCCGATTCTCGCGCCAGCATGAGGACCACCAATATGGCGGCGACCAATTCCCATTCTCGTACGCCACGTCGAAAGATTCCGTGACCGGGAAAACGGACGGGATGCTGATGACGTGCGAAAAGTCCCATACCTGCCCGCGAATTGTGCATCTCGATTCCGATACGGAATTCTGGCAGGGACGCGACTCGCTCTTGGTGACGGATACAAGCGGTCATCCGTTCGCGCTTCCCGAAAACGTCCGCGCCTACATGTTGTCCGGGCAGGAGCATAACCCCGCGCCGAACTGGAACACGCGCGGCACCTGCCTGCAGATTCAAAATGCGCTGAGTTATGCGCCCTATGCACGCGCCTTGCTCGTGGCGCTCGATCGCTGGGTCACCGAAGGCGCCCTACCGCCGCCCACCACGTTTCCAAATTTGAAGAACCACACTTTGCTCCCGCTTTCCAAAGTGCAGGCCTCCTATCCGGCGATCCCGGGCTCTCCATTTAGCCCGCTGTACAATCAGCTTCAGGTGATCGATTTGAAAAGCATGCCGCCGGAAGCATCCGGCCCAGCCTATCCCGTGTTCTTCCCTCCTGTGGACGCTGATGGCAACCCGCAGGGAGGCATTATTCTCCCTGAGATCGCAGTCCCAATTGCAACTTATTCGGGCAGGAATGTTCGCGCGGAAGGTTTTTCGGCTGGCGAATTATGCGGGCTCGCCGGCTCCTACATTCCTTTCGCCGCGACGAAGCAAGAGCGCCTCGCGAGCGGCGACCCGCGCCTCTCTCTCGAAGAGCGCTACAAGAGCGCGCAAGATTACGCCGATAAACGCAAGCACGCTGTCGATGCGCTCGTGCAACAAGGATTCGTCCTACCCGAAGATGCTGACGCGCTGGCACACAGCGTGCCGCTGCCTGGGACAGCTCAAGGAAAGCTCTGACAGATTGGGGGATGTGTCGCCCTGTTTTTGTAGCACAGGCACTCTTGCCTGTGTGGGCTTTGCGATCGTCGCTGCGTCACTAGCCCATGAGAGCAACTTACAAAACCGCACAGCCAAGAGTGGCTGTGCTACTTGCCGTTTGGCAATCCACTTTAAGAACTGGTCCTTAGGTTTCTCTGGCTCAATTCAGCAGATTGAGTGATTCGATGGATTATTTGCGCTTCCACTCGCGCCAATCGCGTTCGGTCGCGCGAAGCATGGCTTTGGCGGCCTTGTGCAGCCAGTTGCCGGGACGTTTCGCCAGGTCGCGCTTGATCGCGGGAATGGCGCGGGGCGTGCCGAAATGGATGTTGGCCGTCTCCCAGCCCATGGAATAGAGCAAGCGTTCCTCGTCGCGGCTCCCGGGGAGGGAGACCAGTTCGATGCGCGAGCAGTCCGGGGCCAGGCGGCGCAGCAGCCATCCGTCGTACGGGCGCACGAACGGGTCCGGAACGCGAACGGCGCGGTCGAGAATTTTTCCGTAGCGGGTACGTTGTCCTCTCGCCGGCTTTCCGCGCGCCCACACGCACGCTGAAGGAGTCAATTCCTTGGCCTCTCGCGCGACGTAACATCCGTGCCACTGGCCGAGCAGCACCACCCGCGTGTGCCCCAAGCTACCCAGGCCGGACATGCGTTGCTTCTTTTCGCACGGCAAAGAATGGTCGGGAAGAAGTCTGCGAAGCTCCGACTCGACATCGCGCGGCAACCGAACTTGCGATTTGGGGAGCCGCGCCAATTTTTGCCAGAACACGGTGGCATCGCGAAGCCGATTGAGCGCGATCTTGCGCAGCCATCGATGATTTTCGGCCAGCACGAACGGCCGCCCGCCAATCTTCAGCGCGTCGCGGTAGCCGTCCAGAATCGCGCCGCTTGCATGGCGCGGGCGAATGGTCAAATGCTCTTCCACGGTCGCCACGTGCGCGCTGGTGGCGAGGCGCACGAGGTCCATGCTGTAGGGCATCGTATACACTTCGTCAAAGTCGTTGATGCCCCAGATCAAGCGTCCTTCGCTGTCCCGCCAGGTGCCGAAATTTTCAAGATGAAGATCGCCCACGGCCAGGAGAGAAGGCGCGATGGCGGCCTCTCCGGCAACCTCGCGCCAAATTTGGACCCACCGGTAGAACGTCGCGCGCAGGAACGGAAAAAGGCCCAGCGTCATCTGCTTATGTTTGAACGAGAGGGCATGTCGATCCAAAGGGATGCAGGAAGCCACCCACTTTTCATAACTGGTTGTCGCCTGGCGAATGTTCATTTTCGTGATGACGTGCCAAACAGCTCGAGCACCGCGAACCCAACGGATCGCGCTGCCTTCGACAATCTTTGGTCCGCACAAACGAAGGTTCTTCTTGCGGGCCGCCGGTCGCACCAAACCAACGATGCAGCGAGCTGGAAACTGTCTGCCGCCATTAATGGATGATGATCGAGCAGATCGAGAGCCAATTCGCGAAGCTTGTCACCGGCTGTTATTTCTCTCCATGTCCTGCTTAGCATCCCAAGGCGCGCAACGGCCGCTTGCTTGCCTGCATCCGTGAGGGTCCTTTCGCGATGAAGCCGACAAATTGCGCTCTGGATTTCGATGGGACTTCCCCACCAGACCACGGGGGCAAGATTCTTCAGGTGCAAGGCGGCTGTCGAAGTCGCTGCTTCGGGCACGCAAAGCGGAACCAGCGCGCTGGCATCCCAAAACGCAGTCGCTCTCTTCATTCCTCTTCTCGATCGGCCAGAAGGGCTTCAATCGCCTTGTGTCCGGCTACTTTGCCGCCGCGTATCTTCAGAAACTCTCTCAGATTTAAGCGTGCGCTGGGAAGCCTCAGTTTGCCCTCCGCGGCAAGCCGCAGCTCCTGTTCATCGGCATCTTCGGCTGAGAAAGGAACCAGCTTGGCGACTGGAAGATTGCGGTCACGGATGATCACCTCCTCGCCGGCTTTTGCGAAGGTCAGGTACTTGCTGAGCTGATTTTTTAGAGTCGCCACGTTCACACTGCGCATCCGGAGGCTCCTTTTAACATGGCTATTATAGCCATGATCGCCTCTGGACGAAAGGGCCGGACCTGTGGGGTTGCAGAAAGAGATAATCCCGGGATGTGCTGGACTGCGCATGAACGCAGTTTGAGACCGAACAAAGTTTGGGTGGCTTAGTGCAGGTTATCTCCGAACAAATGGTCAAATCCTTTCCATAAATAACGACGATTTCTTTGAACCGGCAGGATGGGATAGGATAGCCGCGGAATTCAGGGGCCTCTCGTCTCTATGCCACCAGACCTCGGATTGAATGATCCTCTCCTCCTGAATGAGTGGTTTGCCGTTGCCTGGACTTCCTCCCTGCCGGAAAACAAATTAGAGCCTGTGCGCGTGCTGGGCCAGGATCTCGTTGTATGGCGTAGCAGCGACGGCGTGCACGCTTGGAAAGACCTGTGCGTTCACAGGGGAGCGAAACTTTCACTCGGCAGGATTTCACCATCGGAAAACGGTGCGTGCGTCGTCTGCCCGTACCATGGCTGGGAGTACAACTCCGCCGGTGAATGCGTGAGAATCCCAGCCCATCCGGATCAGGCGCCTCCGTCGCGCGCGCATGTGGATCGATTCGAGGTTCAGGAAAAATACGGCCTGGTTTGGGTCTGTTTGGGAAAGCCCGTTGGAGATATTCCATCGTTCCCCGAAGGCGTGACGCCCGGATTCCGGCTCATTTCGACTGGGCCGTACGCGTTCCATGCGCAGGGACCGCGCATCATCGAAAACATTCTCGATCTCGCGCACTTGCCCATCGCGCATGCGGGCTTGCTTGGCGATCCCGCGAATGCGGAGATCGGTGACTATACGGTCACAACCACGGCGGAAGGGATCGTGGCGCGCGACATTCCGCTCTGGCAGCCCGATCCCGATGGCACGGGCCGTTCCGCCAAGGTTCACTACACATACTGGGTCGAACGCCCGTTCACGACGCGTTTGACGAAGATGCACCCCAGCCAACAATTCGCCATTCTCGGCACCGTCACGCCGGTCGACCCGGAAAACAGCCTGGCGTGGGTCGTGATTGCCATGAACTACGCGCACGAGGTTCCAGAGAAAGAATTGCGCGACTTCCAGGATAAAGTGACGGCGCAGGACATCCGCATCGTCAATTCCCAGCGGCCCGAATTGCTGCCCCTCGATCTGCAATCCGAATTGCATCTGCGGTCCGATCAAATTGCCATCGCATACCGGCGCTGGCTGAAGCAATTGGGCCTGCAATACGGAACCTCATGACGCGAGGACTTCTTCATCTCTAGCGCGATCCAACCCATGCAGAGCGCCGGACCGCGATGGTTTGTCGCGGGCGATCTCGACGGTTTTTTCGGGCTGTTTTTCAGCGGCTTCCCGGACTTGCTGCTGATCGCGAGTCTCACGCCGCTGTGCGGTCTGCCACAACAATTAGTCACAGGCCGAATTTTACCTGCCGTGGCGTTCTCCATTCTCTTCGGCAATCTGTTTTATGCCTGGCAGGCCCACCGATTGGCGCGAATTTCCGGCCGAAACGATGTGACCGCGATCCCCTTCGGCATCAACACTCCCACGATTTTTGCCTACATTTCCCTGATCATGCTGCCTGTCTACGAGCGCACGCATGACGCAAACCTGGCCTGGCACATGGGGATTTTCGCGAGCCTGGTGAGCGGCGTCGTGCAATCGGCAAGCGCGTTTTGCATCGATTGGCTGCGCCGCACAACGCCTCTTGCGGCGCTGCTCTGCCCGCTGGCGGGTCTCGCGATGGCTTTCCTTTGCCTGGGATTTGTTTTCGGAATTTTTCAGATCCCGGCGGTGGCGCTTCTCCCGGCGGTGATTCTGCTCGGGACGTATGCTTCGCGCATGCGTCTGCCCTGGCGCATTCCGTCAGGACTCGTGGCCATGGTTGTCGGCGGCATCCTCGTCGTGCTTCTCAGAGCTTTTCATTTGTATCACCTGCCGCCGCAGCCCCCTCTTCTCCCTCCGGGAATTTATTTCCCCAGGCCGGTGAACCTGTACCAGATTCTCGTGCGGGCCGATGGTTGGCGGTACGCTTCGATTTTTCTCCCGCTGAGCTTGCTGGACACAATCGTGTCGCTCCAGATCCTGGAAAGTGTGAAGCTCGCCGGCGACGACTATCCCACAAGTCCATCGCTACTGGTCAATGGCCTGGCCACGCTCGTGGGAGCGGCCCTGGGCAGCGCCTTTCCTACAACGCTCTATATTGGTCACAACGCACACAAGGCCAACGGCGCAAGAATCGGATATTCGATCTTGGGCGGGGTAGCCAGCGCCACGCTCTGTCTGACAGGACTTGTGCCCGCGGTGCTGCGATTCGTCCCGCTCGAGGTCGTCGCGTTTGTCGTGGTCTGGTTTGGATTGGCGATGGTCGGGCAGGCGTTTCAGGAAGTTCCCGCAGCGCACTGCGTGGCTGTTGCGCTGGGAATTGTGCCGATGCTGGCGCAGTGGGTAACGCAAATCGTCGATCTGGCCATTCGCAAGTCGGGCGGAGACTTGATGACCGTTGCCCCGCGCTTTGGCGGTGAACTGGCGATTTACGGGATGATCGCACTCGGTCAAGGAGCGCTTCTCGTGTCGATGATCTGGGCGGCAGCGCTGGTGTGGATCATCGAGCGCCGATTCCTGCAAGCGTCGGCCTGGATGCTCGTGGCCGCGGTATTGTCGTGCATAGGCGTAATCCATGCGTACCAGCTGAGTGCGCAGGGTATCGAGAATCGCCTCGGCTGGTGGGTCGCGCCGGAATTCACGCTGAGTTATCTCGCAGCGGCATTGTTTCTTCTGGCCTGCCATGTCTACGCACGGAACAGACCCTCCGCATTTGTTGATTAGATGACAATTAGCTCCAAACAGCTCACAAGTTATTGATAACACGGTAGTTATACATAGCCCTTGACGAGGAGGACTATTGCACGCATAATCGTGCAGCACACACATTTACGTGCTAAACATGAAAACCAATATCACCCTCAAAATCGACTCTGAAATCTTGCGGGAAATCCGGATCATAGCCGCTGAGGAAGGCAGTTCGATCAGCGGATTGCTTGCGGCAAAGCTGCAGGAAATCGTGCGTCAACGCAAGAGCTATGCTCGCTCCAAGAGTCGCGCCCTGGCTCGACTCCGCAATTGCACGGACCATGGTTGGGTGCGTCCCGCCTCCCGAGACGAGCTTCATGAGCGATAAGGCGTTTCTGGACACGAATATTTTAGTTTACTCGCACGAACCAGATACAGGAATCAAGCATGAGCGCGCTCGGGCGCTAATCGAAAAGCTTTGGAATACTGGCGCTGGCGTACTGAGCACGCAAGTTCTACAGGAACTGTGCGTCAATTTGCGCCGAAAGATGGCAAAACCATGGACGGTGGAAGAGACTCGGACTCTGATTTTGGATTACATGAACTGGCAGATTGTGGTCAATACGCCAAACTCGGTGATCGAAGCCCTAGCGATTGAGGCCAATTACAAGGTTTCATTCTGGGATGCGCTCATCATTCATGCAGCGGAGAGTTCCGGCGCGGCGATTCTATATTCAGAAGATTTTTCAGATGGGCAGACTTATGGTTCGGTTCGCGTTGTCAATCCGCTCAAGGATGCAACCTCGGATTGATCCTCCCCCCTCCTTTCAACACCAAAGGTAAGACGCCTCCTCTCCTCACTTGCCGGGCTCCATCCCTACCTCTCTGTAAACCGTCATGGCTTCCGGCGAGGAGATATATTGCAAAAGCGCCTTGGCGCCTTCCGGATTTTTCGCGTGAGCGGAGACGAACCCCACGAGAGCTGTCCGCGGTGAAACCTCCTTCGGCAGCATTCCTACCTTGTACACTCCGGGATCATCTATCTCGCTATAAAACGTCATTCCGATTTCCACCTCGCCCTTCGCGACCATGGACGCGACCGCATTCCCGCCTCCGGAACCTCCCGGGCCGCTGCCGCGGGGACGTTTTAGTTTCGGTTCGATCTGGTCGTCGATGCCCATGTCCTTTAACATCTTGTTGATCGTTACCCCGGCAGCCGCTCCCAGCGCCGCATCCGGAATGGCGATCGATTTCGCCGACAGCAGCATTTTCTTCACGGCTTCGGCCGTCGAGATGTCGGGCTTGGCCGCGCCTTGCTTCACGCAAACGCCCACGGCAACGGAAGCGAGCGGCGTCGCGGTGCTTTCCACAACGTTGCCGGAGGCGATCACGTCGGGGTACGGCGGCTGGACGATCGGCACGTCAAATACATCGCCGTGCACGACTTGCTGCTTGGTGCCGCCACCGGAGCCGAATGTTGCGTTGACTTTGTAGCCAGTCTTTTTCTCGAAGCCCGGAATGAGTTTTTCGACCGCGGCGCGGATTCCTCCCGGCGCGATTAACGTAACCTCCGTCTGCGCGTAGGCCGTGCAGGAAACGCTCAACAGAATTGCAAACCCGACGACAGGCAGAAGAATTCGTCTCATGGCTTGGCTCTCCAATTTTGGAAGATCATTTGATTTCGGCGACCGGAATGACTCGCTGGCGGGAATTGTTGCATTATTCGAGCGTACGCACAACCTTTTGACGCATGACAATTCGATTTCCCACAAGGACCCGGCCAACCAAATGCGAACTCGGGACAACGAATCCTATGTGGGCTCTCTTTCCAAATGGTGACTCGCGTCACGGATGACTCACGCTGGCCCGAATAGTGTGCAAAATGCAAGCCTTCGGGATGAAACTCGACCTCAACTTCGCGCTAGGAGGAATGACAATGAGACGCCTGTATCTCACGTGGCTTACAATTATCGGAATCCTGCTGGGATTCAGCAGCGTTACTAACATCTGGTCCGCGCAGCAATCCCCGGCTGAGACGGTCCCTGTGAGCATGGTGGTTTCGGTCGAGGCAAGGCATGGCAAGGACATACCCGTGGTGAACAACAAGGAAGACGTCCGTGTTTTTGAAGGCCGTGACCGGCTGCGCGTAAAGGACTGGATTCCGTTGCAAGGGAGCCAGGCCGATCTGGAACTCCTCGTCTTGATCGATGAAGCAGCCGGCCAGACCGTCGCCTCCCAATTTGACGATGTGCGACGATTCATGAGCGCTCAGCCACCAACAACGGCAATTGCTGTTGGATACTTGGAATACGGAACCGTTCGAATGGTACAGAATTTCACAAAGGATCATGACGCAGCGGGTAAAGCTTTGCGCATCCCCATGGGCGCAGTGGCTGGAGGGAGCAGCCCCTATCTTTCGATCACGGATGTCGTCAAGCGCTGGCCGGAAACCAAGTCTCGCCACACCATTTTCCTAATTTCCGATGGCATTGATCCGTTGCAACCGGGAATCACGGATTCATATCTCGATCAAGCCATTGAAACCGCCCAGCGAACTGGGACACAAGTTTATTCCATCTACGCCTCGGAGGCAGGCCATTTTGGCCACACCCTTTGGAGAATAAACCAAGGGCAAAACAACCTATCGGAGCTGGCCGATAAAACCGGAGGCGAATCGTATTTTCAGGGACTCAGCACGCCGGTCTCATTCGGTCCCTTTTTGGATGAATTCGCCGAGCGGCTCAACCACCAATACCTGCTAACGTTCCTAATCAAGCCGGAAAAGAAACCTTCTTACCGCCATGTGAGGCTCGAAACTGAAGTCCCGAACGCGGAACTCGTGACGGCAGACCGAGTATACGTTTCTGCGGCAAAATAGATTGCATTTGTTTCATCCAAAAAAGATGAGTTCATTTGTAATCGTCCGGCGAGTTATCCCCTGACCCGCAGCCCCTCGGCCAGATTATGGTAATGTGGTGAAGCAAAACTTCAAAGTCAGGGAGAAAAAACATGAAGGTTGGCGTTGCGGGACAAGGCGCGTTTGGCCAAAAGCATCTGGAGGGCATCGCCAAGATTCCGGGCATCGAAGTGATTACGCTGACAGGCGGCAATCAGGCCGCCACGGAAGAAGTGGCCAAGAAATTCAAGATCCCCCATTGGACGGGCGATCTCGCCGAAAGCTTGAAGCAACCCGGCCTTGAGGCGATGATCCTCGCCACACCCACCCAAATGCACGCGAAGCAGGGCGAGCAGTGCATGCGCGCCGGCAAGCATGTGCAAATCGAGATTCCCATCGCGGATACTCTCGCGGATTCCGAGCGCCTCGTGAAAGTGCAGAAAGAAACCGGCGTGGTCTGCATGGGCGGCCACACCCGCCGCTTCAATCCCAGCCATCAGTACGTGCACAAGAAAATCAAGGCGGGCGAACTGAAGGTCCAACAAATGAATGTGCAGACGTATTTCTTCCGGCGCACGAACATGAACGCGGCGGGAAAGCCCCGGAGCTGGACCGATCACCTTCTGTGGCATCACGCCTGTCACACAGTGGACCTCTTCCAATATCAAACCAGCGAGCTGGTTTCCGAGTGTTACGCCGTGCAGGGCCCGATCCATCCGGAATTGAAAATCGCCATGGACATGGGCATCGTCATGAAGACGCCCTCGGGAGCGATCTGCACGCTGTCGCTTTCCTTTAACAACAAAGGGCCGCTGGGCACATTCTTCCGCTACATCTGCGACAACGGCACATACATCGCCCGGTACGACGACTTGCTGGACGGGGAGGAGAACAAAATCGATGTGTCCAAGGTGGACGTGTCGATGAACGGCATCGAGCTGCAGGACCGTGAATTTTTTGCCGCGATCCGCGAAAAGCGAGAGCCGAACGCCAGCGTCGCCCAATGCCTTACCGCTATGGATGTCCTGGACCGGATCGAGAGATTCCTCAATTCGGCGGCGAAAGCCAGCGCGTAATTCTCGCGACTTTGCGGGAATGATCCTGTGGTTGCAAGAAATCATCTGGAGGACAGTAATGACTGGAACGACTGCAACCCGCACCAAAGTCCTGAACTATATCGATGGCAGTTGGATGGAATCGAAATCTGCGGAGTGGCGAGAGGTGATCAATCCGTCCACGGGCGAGACCATCGCGCTGACGCCACTTTCTACCGCGGTCGAGGTGGACGCCGCGGTCGAAGCGGCAGCCGCCGCATATCGCGATTGGCGGCGCACGCCTGCGGAAGACCGCATCCAGCCACTCTTTAAGCTGAAAATGTTGCTCGAAGATCATCTGGACGAACTGGGCCGCATCATTTCGCAGGAAAATGGCAAAACATTTGCCGAGGGCAAGGCGGAACTTCGCAGAGCCATCGAAAATGTGGAAGTGGCATGCGGAATCCCCACGATGATGCAGGGCTACAACCTCGAAGACGTCGCCCGCGGCGTCGACGAGATGATGATTCGCCAGCCGCTCGGCGTCGTGGCCGCGATCACGCCCTTCAATTTCCCCGGCATGATTCCCTTCTGGTTCCTGCCCTACGCCATTGCGACCGGCAACACGTTCGTGCTGAAACCGTCGGAACGCGTGCCGCTCACGATGATGCGCGTGTTCGAGCTTCTTGAACAAATTGGATTGCCCAAGGGTATTGTCAGTCTGGTAAATGGAGGGAAAGCGGTGGTCGATGCGCTTCTGGACCACCCCAAAGTCCGCGCCATCAGTTTTGTGGGTTCGACTCCGATCGCGAAATACGTATATGCGCGCGCGGCCGCGAGTGGAAAGCGCGCGCAGTGCCAAGGCGGAGCAAAGAACCACGTTATTGTCCTGCCCGATGCCGATATGAAGATGGCTACGCAGATCATCAGCGACAGCGCTTTCGGTTGCGCCGGCCAGCGTTGCCTGGCCGTTTCGGTCGCGGTCACGATCGATGAGGCGCAAAAGACTTTTCGCGACTCGATCACGGAAGCTGCCGCGTCCTTGCGCGTGGGCGATGGCCTTGAGGAAGGCGTGCAAATGGGGCCGGTCATTACCGCGCAGAGCAAGTCGCGAATCGAATCGCTGATCGGAGTTGGCGAAAAAGAAGGGGCAAAGGTCCTTCTCGATGGGCGGAACGCCAGGATTCCGAAACATGAGGCAGGAAACTTCGTAAAGCCAACCATTCTTGACGGCGTTCCCGCGTCGAGCGAGCTTACCGACACCGAAATCTTCGGCCCCGTGCTGAGCCTGGTCCACGCGAGAGACATGAGCGAAGCAATCGCCTTCCTCGAGCGCAGCCCGTACGGCAACCAAGCTTCCCTATTCACCTCCAGTGGATCGGCAGCGCGGCGGTTCCGGTACGAAGCCCCCGCAGGCAACATCGGCATCAATATCGGTGTGGCCGCGCCAATGGCTTATTTCCCTTTCACCGGATGGAAAGGCAGTTTCTTTGGCGATATGCACGCGCAAGGACGCGACGCCATCGAGTTTTACACGGATAAAAAGGTCGTCATCGAACGCTGGGGCGACCAGCACACGCGAAAGTTCTAGACAAGCGAAGTGCGGCCCGCGCATTAAGAAGAAGATGCTCTGGATTGGATGGTATGCGTTGGTTGCCCCATCCTTGTCCGCCGCGGCGGAGGAGGATGGGGCTTTTGACTTTTTCCGTTTTGGAATCCCGGTCATCCGCGTTGGTCATAGCGGTTGATCGAAGTGAGGAACAGGATGCGATCACCATCCGATCTGCTCGCCCACAGCGCCATGTTTTCTCCCGCACTGCAAACATCTTCAGGATCTGGCGGAAAGAAAAAACTGATTTACGACCAGGACCACCGCGGTCCACTTTCCACCGATACGGTTGCGACGTTGATGTTGCTTCAGGCAGACAATATCGATCTGCTGGGGATTTGTACCGTGAGCTGCGACATGTGGGCCAAGCAGGAAACCGCCTATGCGCTGCGTCTGCTGGAAATCATGGGGCGCCCGGAAGTGCCCGTTTTCATGGGCGCGCAGGAACCTTTGCTCAACACCAAGGCTGAGGCCCAGATGCGCTACCAGATGTTCGGTTCGAGATCACTCGGAAACGAGGGATATCTGGGATGTTTTGCGAAGGATGCCGCGGGCCGCGATGAAGTAACGCCGCTGCCGCCGCCCTACAACCGGTTCGCTCAGATCAAGGCACAGCCCGAGCCGGCCGCGGACTTCATCATCCGCACAATCCGCGCCAACCCGAACGAAGTGACCATGTATTGCGGCGGGCCCATGACGAACCTAGCGCTCGCCGTGATGCTCGCCCCCGACATTGTGCCCATCACCAAGGAAGTGATCTTCATGGGCGGAGGCATTCACCACTCGACCAGCTCCGTGAACGTTTATTTTGACGCCGAAGCCGCCAAGATCGGCTTTCGCGCGGCTTGGCCGAAATTCACTCTCGTCACCACGGACTTGGCCGAAGAGGTCCACATGCAGGACGACGGCAAGGTGGATGCGATCGTCGATCGCGCCCATGCGCCGATCGCCGATCTGTTCCGCGAGTACGAACAGAAGCCGCAGCGCGCCAATCCGCAAAGGCGCTCCTTCCGCATGCCCGATGAAATGATGGCCGCCCACGCGATCGATCCCTCGATTTTTACGGGCTACGATGAAATGCATATCGACATCGTGACGCACAACGACGGCCACTACGGCGACACTTCCTTTTGGGACGCCAATTGGAAGGATCAAGGCGGAGAGCTTGCAGGCCAGAACAATCCTTCAATCAAGGCGGGCCGCGTGCAGGTGCTGAACGGGATCGACAAGAAACGCTTTCGGGAGTTGTTCACGGATTTGATGACGCGACCGATCAATCGGTCCAAGTAGAACAGGCTTCAGCCTGTTGGTTTTGGCGCATCTGAAATCTAAACCAAACAGGCTGAAGCCTGTTCTACCTAAAAAGAGGAACAATGAGCACAACGCGCCGCGAATTTCTCAAAACGGTGGGAGCAGCGATTGCCACGTCACAAATTCCACCACAACCAGCAGCGATGGCCACTCTTGCCGCGCCCACAGCTCTGGCGCCGCAGCAGCCCGTCGCGAGACGAAAAGTAATTTACGACCAGGACAATTCCGGCCCGTTCGGCACCGACATCCTCGGAACGCTGATGATGCTGCAGGCCGACAACATCGACCTTCTAGGCATCACGCTAGTGACCGGCGACGCGTGGATGAAACAGGAGATGGCGTTCACACTGCGCTTGCTCGAAATGATGGGACGCACGGAAATTCCGGTGTACGCCGGCGCCGAGTTCCCCATGCTCAATACGAAAGACGAATGGCAGCTCCGACAACAACTCTACGGCGGCCACCGACTGGACCCCTGGATGGGCGCTTTCAATCGCACGAATGGCGGGCCGAACGAGATCAAGCCGCTGCCGCCGCCTTACGATCGCCTCGCGAATTTGAAGGCTCAGCAAGAACACGCCGCGCGCTTCATCATCAAGACCGTGCGCGAAAATCCCGGCCAGGTGACTGTCTATGCCGGGGGACCGCTCACGAACCTGGCGCTCGCAATTGCCCTCGGGCCCGACATCGTTCCCCTGGTGCACGAACTCGTGATCATGGGAACCGGCTTCCACATGTTCACCAATGCCTTCAATATTTTTTTCGATCCCGAATCCGCGCGAAAGGTTCTCCGCGCCGGGTGGCAGAAGTGCAGCATCGTCACGGTAGACATCGCCGAAGAGATTCACGAAAGCGACGAAATCGCGCCGGGCCGGAAAATGATCGAGGAAATCGCCTCCCGCGCCGAGAGCCCCATTTCCGATCTTTTCCGAACGCATGCCGTGGAGCCGCTGCGTCGGAATCCCAACATGCATTTTTTCCGCATGGCGGACGAAATGATTGCAGCGCAAGTGATCGATCCGAGTATTTTCACAAAATCCGAACAAATGTACGTGGACATTTGCACGACGCCTGGTCCGCGCTACGGCGATTCCATGTTCTGGCCAAAGAATTGGCAGGACGATCCCGACGCCGGAAAACATTCTTTGTCTGCGGCAGACCGGCGAGTCTTTGTGAACCCGCGGCAGTTCTATCTGGGGCCGCCGCCTTCGGCAGGATTGGTGAACGTCCTACAAGAGATCGACCACGATCGCTTCAAGAAACTCTTCGTCGATTTGATGACGAAGCCCATCCGCAATGGCATGACCGAGCATTCTGCATAATGCAAAACCGGCATTTCGGGGCGCCGGCGTCTCGGCGGCGATTTTGCTGATCTCCACGCGTCGAAAAAACGCCGGCGGGACGCCGGCGCCACAAGACAATCCATTTCATTCTCATTCACGTACGGGATTTAGTTTGAAGGACTCGGTTCAATTTTCTTACCCGGGAAGTTTTCTCGAGCCGTTCGATATTCGAGAAGGAATGTTGATTGCCTCGGCGATGAGTTGATACGACCGCAAGCGCGCCTGATAGTCGTGCAATACGGCGATAATCATCATCTCATCGACGTGCAGATATTTTGCCATGCGCTCCAGTTCATCGCGAACTTGCTCGGGGGCGCCCACGATGTAGCGAGGCCATTCTCCGCCGCCGCGCGCGACTGGATCAACCCCGAATGCAAAGTTCCCGAGTTCCGCGATCGCCTGGTCGGGAGTAGGCACCGGAAGGCGTTTGCCCTGGAGGCGAATGCGGCGAATGTGCAGCTGCGTGCTGGTGTAAAGGCGTTTCGCCTCAGAATCCGTGTCGGCGCAGATCACTCCCAGCGCAACGATGGAACGCGACTTGGCAAGATGTTTCGACCGCTGGAAATTCGCGCGATATAACTCCAGGGCCATTGGGGTTTCCTCAGGCGATATGAAGTGCGCAAACGCATACGGAAGGCCCAATTTTGCGGCGACGGCCGAACTCCATGAACTGGAACCCAGCAGCCAAACTTCGGGCGCACCGGGCATGTCCGGCGAAACCTTGATGCGAGCGAAGGGATGGTCGGACGGAAAATCATGATGAAGAAACGCCAGCAGTTCAAGCAACTGCTCTTCAAAATCATCATTTTGAATTCGGTCGCTGCGGTCGCGCCGCAGAGCGAAAGCCTCGAGGCCGCTTCCTCCGGGCGCGCGGCCAATGCCAAGGTCGATGCGGCCCGGATACAGCGCGTGAAGCATGCGAAAACTTTCCGCCACCTTGAGGGGACTGTAATGAGGAAGCAGCACGCCGCCGGACCCGATGCGAATGCCCGCGGTTTCAGCTCCAAGCCTGGCGATAAGTATTTCGGGGGCCGGGCTGGCAAGCGTCACGATGGCATGGTGCTCAGCGATCCAATATCGCTCGTAACCGAGCTTGTCGGCTAGGCGGGCCAGGTCGATGGTATTGCGTAGGGCATCCGCCGGGGTAAACCCGTCGGACACGGGGGATTGGTCAAGAACGGAAAGCTTTATCATCGCCTCACTTTTGGGCAGACCACCGTCACAAGAAATTTGCGGAAATTGGATACGAATGCGTTCCGCATTCCCTAATGAATGTAGTAACCGTTCTTCGCCAAAATGGAGTAATCGCGCCCTTTTTTTCCAAAGGAGGACGCCAGACGAACATCCAGCTTGTGCGGTTTTCCCTCGGCGCCATTGGCCATCGTGTAGTATCCCAATGTGTATCGGGTCTTGATCCGGTGAATCAGAGCGCTGAATACGGAATCCAGGTGCGCCACGTCCTGGACGTCGAAGAGTTCCCCGCCCGTCGCTTCCATCACTTTGTGGATGTTCACCAGTCCAGGGGTCATGGCCGAGTGCAACATTGTTGCCGGCGGATTGTATCCGGGTATTTTCAGGTTATAAAGAACCGCGTCCGCGGCGATCGCTTCGGTGACGATGTCGCGCGTCCCCTGTCCGCCCGCATCCGTGCCCACATCGTCGCTGATCAGGATGATCACGCGGCGCGCGTTCAGCGGCGTCTTGAGGAGATATTCGGCGGCGACAAAGATGCCATCATTGATATTGGTGGCGCCGCGCGCGTCGAAAGTATTGATCTGATCGGCAATCTTGTTCTTGTCTTTCGTGAGGGCCACGCGCATTTCGGCTTCGGTGGAGAATGTAAACAGCGCCACTTCATCTTCGGGCTTGAGAGCCGCGAGGGCAATCGTCGCGGCCTCGCGCAATGGGGCCAGGAATGGACCAATCGAATCGCTCAGATCCAAGACGAGCGCAACATTCACGGGCAATTCGTCGCGACTGAAAACCTCCACTTTTTGCGCGACGCCGTCTTCGCGCACCTCGAAGTCGTCTTTTTTCAGATCGGACATGATTTGGCCGTTCTTGGCCTTCACGGTCGCATCAACCAAGACAAGGTTCACTTCCACGCGAATGGTGCCCTGTCCCTGGTCTTGGGCTTTAGCAGGGATTTGAATGACAACACCAACGAAAACGAACAGGCCCGAAAAATACAGTGCGTTTCTCAAGAATTTAGACATGGTCGCTCGTCAATGCTCCGTGGTGCCGATCGCAGTCATCTGAAAAAGGCCGGCGTGTTTCGACACCGCTTCTTCTGTCGCCGTAACGCTCAAGTCAAAAAGTTCCGATCTCAACTTTATCTTTGCAAGAGGCCACAAGCAAGTCGCTCGATCGCCTCAGCAGGGTACTCGGCGTGCGATTGTGACCGTCCTTTACTTTGTAAATTCGCTCCGGCAATATCGTTTGGAACAATTCATGAAGACCTGCGCACTTTTCGCCGCTCTGATCCTGGCCGCTCCGGTATTCCCTCAGACAAAAATAGACTTTCTCCAGGAGGGGCGGGACTATACAAATCTTTTCTACAGCGGCAAGGCAAACGATATCTGGGCGAATTTATCCCCCTCCATGAGGAAAGTTTTCAGCGAGGCCGACGCAATCCTTGGGATGCAGTTGCAGACGAAAGAGCAGCTCGGCGCGGAGACCGATGTAGTCGAGGAACACGTGCTGCTGCAGGAAGATTTCATAGTGTATCAGCGCATCGTGATGTTTCAGAAGATCACCACGCCCGAGATCGTGCAGTGGACCTTCGATCGTGAGGGAGTTGTTACCGGATTCTTCATACGATCGGCGGTCGGTGGTGAGACTCATTTCCTGGACTATCAAGACAAAGTGGCGCTCCGCTTGCCGTTCAAGGGCAACTGGCTGGTTCTGAGTGGCGGCCGCAGCGTGGCCGAAAATCATCACGCGGGTACGGTGGACCAGCGCTTTGCCGCCGACATCACGACAATCCGGCACGGCCGGACCTTTTCAGGTGATGGCACTCAACTTGAGCAGTACTTTTGTTTCGGAAGGGCCATCCTTGCTCCGGGCGATGGTACAGTAGTTGGGGTGAGTGATGGCATCCCTGATAACCCCATCAATGCGCCTTTCGATAGTCCTCCCGCGGGCAACTTCGTGATGATTGACTATGGCAACTCGGAGTACTCTCTCCTGGCTCATCTCAAACTTGGCAGCATCAAAGTGAAGGTGGGTGACAAGGTTCAACCGGGGCAGAAGATTGGTCAGTGCGGCAATAGCGGAAATGCAACGGTGCCTCACCTTCATATTCACCTGCAGAATACACCCGTTCTATTCAAGGGTGAAGGTTTGCCGCTGCAGTTTCAGAATTACATCGCGGACAAGAAATTCGTGAGCACTGGCGAGCCCGTGACTGGGCAGATCATTCGCGATAAACATCAAAAAGTGATTCCGCAGTTGAGCCAGCCACTGGAAAACCGGGTCTCACACTGATCCTCACTAAGTGTTGCCAATCGGTGACAGGCTATTCCTCTACTATCAAATAGTTAGCTAATAGAACGCCTTCCCCAGACGGAACCAAGATAGTTAAGAATTCTAGATCGTCGTGTCACCTCCTTCCGGGGATACCTTCGGACTGAACTTTTGAGGCGAAATCAGTGACTGGAACAGTCAACGTCCGATGACGATTCGCTTTGGATCAGGATGCACTTCCAGAGACAGGTACAGGTTTTTTGCGCCCACACCGTTTTTTTGGCCAGCCACGCTCAGCGATAACCCTCTATAAACCAACGGGCTGGACCTAAAATCCTGAAACACTCCTCCAGGATTCAATTGGCAGCGCACATGCTTTCTCCATGACGCACCCATAGGGTGACGGCGAGTTTTCTTGTCGCGGCGTGGATGAGGACTCACCTCCTATTTAGCCATAGTGTGCAAAGTTTTTCAGGCCAGCGAGAGGATCCTTCATGAGAGAGCTGAGTAAAGCAAAATGGTTGACAGCTACTGGCGGAATAATCGCCCTGGCTTCATTTCTTGTGCTCGGTCTCAATGTTCCCGGCCAGCAAGCGACGCGGATCGGAGGAATGAGGCTTCCTGGTCTCCTCCGTCCCGCATCGGCGCCAATCTTCACGGTCGCATCGTCCAACAAGGTCAATGTCGCAAAGCAGTATGGTCAATTGCCTTTGGCGTTTGAGCCGGCGTGGCCCGGGTCGAATAAGGAAGTAAAATTTCTGGCCAGAGGAAACGGGTACGCGCTCTTGCTGGAAAATCATGAGGCCGTCCTCGAGCTTCGCGGGGATTCCAAGGTTTCCGCGATGGTCCGGATGGAACTTGCAGGCGCAAATACCGCCCCGGGCTTCACCGCGCTCGAACAATTGCCCGGGAAAAGTAATTACTTTATAGGGAACAAGCCCGAGAACTGGCATACGAATATCCCGCAATATCGCAAGGTTTTGGAAAGCAATGTTTATCCTGGAGTAAACCTAGTCTATTACGGGACGCAAGGCCAGCTCGAGTATGACTTCGACGTCGCTCCGGGGACCGATCCGTCCGTCATCCACCTGGCGTTCCAGGGCGCGCGAGATGTCCGGATGGATGCGCAAGGAGAACTCCTCGTCCATACGGCGGCCGGCGAAGTTCGCTTGCGCAAACCGGTCGCATATCAGGAGATCGCCGGGTCCAAACAACCGGTTACCGTGGGCTACGTGCTGAAGAACAAGAACAGCGTCGCCTTCCAGGTAGAGGAATACGATCCTCGCAGCCCGCTGGTAATCGATCCGATTCTCATCTACTCGACTTATCTCGGCGGAAACAATATCGACACGTCGAATTCCATCGCCGTCGCCCCGGACAATACCGCATTCATAGCGGGCTCAACTTTCTCCGCGGATTTCCCAACGGCGCATCCCCTGCAAGCCAATGACGGAGGCGGCCCGGACTTTCCGCAGGATGCATTCGTAGCCAAAATCAGCGCGGACGGCTCGACGCTTTTGTACTCCACCTACCTCGGCGGTGAAAACGAGGATACTGCAAACGGGATCGCTGTAGATTCCTTCGGCAATGCCTACGTTACGGGAACGACGTTATCTCCGCACTTTCCGTTCACGCCAAACGTGTTCGGTCAAAACTGTGCTTCTGATGGGCAATGCGGCGCCTCGTTCAATGGGGAAGGGCTGATCGTTTCAAACGCGTTCGTGGCCAAGCTGAATGTCGCAGGCTCTGAACTGGTTTATTCTGGCTTCCTGGGATTTTACGAGTATGTCCAGGGCAACGCAATCGCGGTCGACGCAAATGGAAATGCCTACGTAACGGGCCGCGTCGGACCAAACATCCCGCCCATAGTAGTCACCAAAGCTCCACCACCTCCCTTTCCGGATGGTGACGCGATTAAGCCACCTACCGTAGTCAACAGCTTTGACTTTGGCATCCCCGGCGCCAGCAATGCTTATGTGACTGAAATCAGTTCGTCTGGGGCCTCCATCGTGTATTCCAGCTATCTGGGCGGAAGTACCGAAGACGCAGGCACAGGAATCGCCGTGGACGCAAGCGGAAATGCATATGTAACCGGGCTCGCTTATTCGACGGATTTCCCTGCTGTCGGAGCCCTGCAATCTGTCAACGGTGGCGGTGGTGACGCTTTTCTCTCCAAGATTAATACGACTCTATCGGGACCCAGCTCTCTTATTTATTCCACATTACTGGGAGGCACCGGGCTGGATCAAGGCAATAGCGTGGCGATTGACAAGACAGGAAACGCCTATATCGCGGGCGTCTCGAAATCGCTCGCAGGCACTCTGGGCTTTGTTCCTCCTGCTGGGGGTTTTCAGTCTAACTGCGCTCTCGATGGATCTGGATCGTGCGAGGGCGATGCCTTCGTAGCTAAGTTGAATACGAATCTGACCGGCGCAGCGTCACTCTCTTATTTCACCTATTTGGGCGGCACGAAGGCGGACTCCGCCACGGGAATCGCAGTGGATTCCGGTGGAAATGCCTATGTGACTGGTTCGACGGTTTCTACCGACTTCCCCACGGCCGGCGCCGTATTTCAGCCGACCTATGGCGGCGGCAATGCCGATAGCTTTGTGGCCAAGCTCGATCCCGCTGGCGCAAATTTGGTGTACTCAAGCTTCCTTGGCGGTACGAACACGGAAGTGGCAACCGGGATCGCTGTAGATTCAGCCGGTTCTGCTTACGTGACGGGGCAAACGTGTTCGCAAGACTTTCCTTTGGCAAGTCCTTTTCAGGAGGCTCCTGGCGGCAACTGTGACGCCTACATAGCCAAGGTCAGCATACTGTCTGGCTTCGCCTTCAACCCAGCTGGTTTGGTCTTTCCTGCCCAAAGCCTGAATACAACAAGCCAGTCACAGACCGTGACACTCACAAACGGTGACGTCGCGCAAACTATTACAAATATTGCTCTTTCCGGACCGAACGCCAATGACTTCACAGAAAAATCGACATGTCCCATCAATTCCTCGTTGGCCGTCGGAACCACGTGCACGATTTCGGTATCCTTCACACCTTCTGCATCAGGCATTCGTAAGGCATCAGTCACAATCACGGACACCGCTCCTGGCAGTCCCCAAGTGGTGAATTTAACTGGCAACACTTCCACTGTGACCCTGTCGACTTCAAGCCTTTCATTTGGGTCCCAGGATGTCGGCACTGTGAGCAGTCCTCAAAACGTGACCGTGACGAATAACGGCACTACTCCGCTCACAATTTCAAGCATCACAGCAACCGGAGACTTCTTTGAGGGGGATAACTGCACCAGGGCCCCGCTCCCGCCGGGAGCTAATTGTGTGATTCAAGTGGTGTATTCGCCTGCAGCCGCGATTGCGAGCGTTGGCTCCATTACGATTACCGATAACGGGGCAGGCAGTCCGCAGGCGATTCTGGTTACCGGAACGGGCATTCAGACGCCTCCTTTCCAAATTAGTTCCTTGTCGGCGACTCCTTCCGTTCCGGCGGGACAGACAGCGCAGTACGTCCTCAGCGTCACTTCGCCGGTAGGGTTTAGCCAACCAGTCGGGCTGAGTTGTTCAGCGCCGGCGACAATCACCTGCACGGTTTCGCCTTCCGTCGTCACTCCGACTGCGACGCAGACAGCGGCTTCCCTGCTCACGATCAGAACTGCATTGCGAACGGCCGTACCTCCGAGCACAGGGATCAAGATCGATCCGCTGAATCTCCTGCGGCAGTTTGGCAGGACTTGGCTCATCTTGCTCGCTGTCGCGCTAATGATCCTGACCGTGGCTGGCCTGAGACGGCGTCCCATTTCGGCGGCGTTTGGATTTGCGGTGGTGTTGCTACTCGCGTCCGTGGCCTGCGGCGGAGGTCCATCCGGCGTACCCTCGGGAACGCCCGCCGGCACTTATCAGATCACTGTGACAGGAACATCGGGCGCAGTCACCGTTCCGGCCACTCTGACTTTGAAGGTTAATTAGGCGCTGCAATTTTAGCGTCGCTTGGCGGAAATCGTTCCGGGCGACGCCGGCTGGATACGGCATTTATCTGAAACGCGGTGGAAGAACGAAACCATGCGCGAGGAGACGACGAAATGAAACGAGTCATCTGGATCATCCCGGCAATTCTTCTACTTTCTTTCACAGCACGGGCGCAGGAGACGCCGTCCTGGGAGATCTCTGGCGGCTATTCTTACCTGGAAGCAAATCTAAATGGCTCCCACTTCCATCTGAATGGCGGCAGTGGTTCCGTCACACAGAATGTGAACAGCTGGTTTGGCGGACGAGTCGAATTCAGCGGTGTTCAGGGGAATGAGGCCATTACGGCTTCAGGACAAACGACGGTCTATTCCGTGAATGCGCAGACGATCACGTACGGCCCCGTTTTTTCCTACCGGCGATTTTCCAGGATCACTCCCTACGGCCATGTGCAGATCGGAGCAGTGCACGGCAGCGCGCAGTACCTGGGCATTTCTCAAAGTGCATTCAAATTTGCGGTGGCTCCCGGCGCCGGCTTGGATTTCGCCTTGAATCGCAGCACTGCAATCCGCGTTGACGGCGAGTACCTGTTGACGCGCTTTCTGAGCCTGACTCAGCAAAACGCCAGTGTTTCGGTGGGGATCGTATTTCGATTCGGCAAACGGTAAGCGCGGACCGTCGAGCGGGCGCCAACGATTCACCTCCACGCTGCGTAAGATCTTAGTGCCAGTACTCATGGCACCATGCGGATTTCAGATCTGGCCGAAGGGATTGAACGCTATTGTTCTAGTAACCAAAGTGTCACAGTCCGTGCCGAACTCAGTACCCAAACGGATACTATGGCAGGGTTTTCGGCCGTTTTGACGCTTGATGACTAGGTGGAGCCATCGGAGGAATTGGTATGACACGTGCTCCTTCTTCCGAGTGGCGTAAGGTGGATTTGCGCCCAAGTGGCTATTGCCTCTGAATTTATCGGATGACCGAAGCTAGGAGCATTAGGTGAGCTTCCAGGGCACAGATCAGGCTTATCGACTGTTCCAGTCGCGTGATTCCGCTCGGCGAACCGCACAACCAAACCGATTGCTTGAACCGGCAAAGTCCGCAAAAATTCCAGGGTTTCTGGTGCAGCCTGAATCGGCCATTCAGGCTTGTCTGGCCTCCGTGGCAGCTTTGTGCGCGCGGCCTAAACTGCCTGCCTCAAGAAATCTCAAGCATCTTTACCGGGATGCAAGCTTAACTGGGTTTCGACTCCCTGGCTTCGGCATTCTCAATTCCCTGCTTTTGCATCTGGCGCTGATACTGGGCATAATTTTTGTTCCAATGGCGCTTCCAACAAGAGCGCCCCATTTGAGCGCCGCATTCCTTCCGCCGGAAGTAATTTTTTACCCGGTGCCTGAACATCGCACGCCTAGCCGGCTGCCGCGCATCGCACCGCGGGGGCCAGGAGGGCGCCCCGGCAGCGGTGTTCGCCCTAAAGTTGCGCCTGATCCCGGCAAGAGAGTTTCGAACGGGGATCTTACGGTGATTTCGAAACCGCTGCACCCTGACAATTCGCATCAAACCATCATTCAACCGGCTTCTCCACCTGACCTCCGCATTCCAAATGATTTGCGTTTGCCCAATTTATCTCTGGGGACGTTGGCCGCGCCCAAGAAGCCAACCTTCGACCTGAGTATCAAGAAGCCTACGCAGGAAAACGAGAAGCTTGCGGCGGATATGGCGACTCCGTTGGCTGAAACGAATGCCAACTATTCCCTGGCGACAGATCTTCGGCCCACCAATTCTCAACCAAAGCTGCCTCTTCCCACTGGCGCAATTTCCAGGCCCGTTCGGCGGGACGTTGCAACGGAGGGGGCAGCAGGGTCTGAAGTTCCTGAAGTAGGCGTCGCGGGGGACAACAGGGCCATCCTAGCTATTGGGATTGATCCTTCTGGACCGAACGCCGGGATTGCAGTGCCTCCCGGAAACCGCTGGGGGGATTTTACGATTGCTCCTGGCACGGGAAATTCAGGATCACCTGGCGGCCGGGCGAGTGGACAACCCGGTGGTGGCGGCAGCGGAGGGAACGGACGCGCCGGTGACGAAAGCGTGGGGATTGGGCCTGGACGCGAAGGCGGTGGCGGCGGCAAGGACGGATCGGCGAGTTCGATAAGCATCAAGGGCACGGGAAATGGCGTCGCGGGCGTTGCCATGCTTGATCCGCACGTTGAGGCGAAAATGATCTATCCCGTGGCGATGATCGGGCCGAAAATTCGCAAGAATCAAATGATTATTTCCGCTGGACCCGTTGGTGGGGGAGGATTGGGCGTCTACAGGGCCTTGCCTTGCTCAAAAATCTACACAATTTTCCTGCCCATGAATGACTCTAACTGGACAATGCAGTATTGCCAAAAATCCAGCGCCTCTTCCGAAACCCAGGAGTCTGACCCGCGATCCACAGTCATTCAACTCGAAACTGGGCTGGTCCCCCCGGACCCCGACCTGGAATCCAGGTTCGATTTCAAACGATTAAGCGTGCCGCCGGGCAAGGGCCGCCAATTGATAGTTCTCAAGGGAACATTGCGCGAAGACGGAACCGTCGATGGCCTTGAAGTCTATCAAGGCGTCGTGCCTCAAATGGACGAGGCGGCGCGTCTCGCGTTTAGCCGCTGGAAGTTCAAGCCGGCGATGCGAGCTGGAAAGCCGGTTGCCATTGAGCTTCTCGTGGGGATTCCGCCAAGCAGCGAGTCTCAGTAGCGCACATTTCGTTGCGCTGAGCTCCACGTTTGAGGAAGAACAAGTACTAGGCCCCGTAGTACCGCAAAATTTTCGTCCAAAGTAGCGCAAGTAGTTCCTCTCTAGGTCACAAATCAAAAATGTGTCACATCACAGGACTCGGCCACCTATCACATTTTGGTTACTACAAGATGTTGAGGCCGTTGATCTTGCGTTGATTTTTATCGATATGCATCATTTTTGTGCAGTTTTGGTATCACGTGTGCACATATTCGCACGTCCCCGTGTCAACCCAGGAGGATATCCTTGTTTGATCAGGAGATTCGTGTCTGTTTTGCGACCCCGGATTCGGGATTGGTTCAAGCCCTCACAAGCGTGCTCGGAAGAAATTTCACCACGCGTACATTTAGCGAGTTTCAGCTCAGTAAATTTGGCGAGATGAAGGAATGGTGCGACGTTCTCGTAATCGACCTTCGGGCTACCTACCCTCCTGTATCTCAGGAGGAAGGATTGCGGTTCCTGCAAGAGCTGTTAGGGCTCCCTATTCATCCCCCCGTGGTTGTGCTTCACAATGACGACGGGACGGACCTGAATCTGAAAGTGATGGAACTCGGCGCTTATGACAGCATTACCCATCCGCCCAACATGGTTGAGCTCCGGCTCATTCTGCGGAGAGCCTTCAAGTTTCAGGCCGCCGAAAGAGAAATTCAGCGGTTGCGCACCAGCGTTGCCGGGGCCACAAGACTCCACGACCTGCATGGCACCGCTCCAGCCATGCAGGAATTGTTTGCCCTGGCCCGAAAGATCGGCCCTTGCGACGTAAATGTGTTAATCACCGGAGAAACAGGAACGGGTAAGGAGTTGCTCGCTCGAGCGATTCACCAAAGCAGCCTGCGGGCTTCCCGTCCGTTCGTTGCATTTTCCTGCGCGAACCTGCCGGACACGCTGATCGAGGACGAGCTTTTTGGCCATGAGCGGGGCGCGTTTACGGGCGCGATTGCGATGCGCCGTGGCCGTATTGAGAGCGCGGACCAGGGAAGCTTGTTTCTCGATGAAATCGGCGACTTGGGATTGGGGCTCCAGCCCAAATTGCTTCGCGTCCTTCAGGAGCGCAACTTCGAGAGGCTCGGCGGCAACACGACGGTCAGCGTCAACATCCGCCTGATCTCCGCTACGAATCGAAATCTTCAGCAGATGGTACAGCAGGGTGAATTCCGCGAGGATCTTTTTTACCGGTTGAATGTCGTTCACATGCATATCCCCGCGCTTCGCGAACGTCGTGACGATATCATTCTGCTTGCCCAGTTGTTCCTCGTCGCCGCCGCCCAGCGATTCAACAAGAAAGTGAAACGGTTTTCGCATCAAGCTTTGCTTGCGCTTGAGGAGTATTCATGGCCGGGGAATGTCCGGGAGCTCGAAAATGCCGTGCAACGCGCCGCCGTGCTGTCGGAAGGACAAACCGTGGATGTTTGCCATCTTCCTTTGGACATCCGCAAGAATTCTCATGAGGCGGAAATGTTCACCGGTACCGATGAAGCGGTGAGCGTCAATAGCACGTATGAAGTGGAAATCCGCCAATTCAAGCGCAGGCTCATTCTTCGGGCGCTCAACAAGTATCGATGGAATAAAGTGGAGAGCGCGCGCAGCTTGGGTGTGGCGCGCGGATATCTGCACAGGCTAATCAATCAGCTTGAAATAAGTCAGTACGAAGAAGACAATCTTCTGTCAAATGCGCCGGAAAAATTTCCAGGGCCCCCGAAGTTCTCCTGATGCCGTGTTCCTCGCATTCATGGGAACTCGCTGCGGAGCTTGCGGTCATCGGGAGAACTTCAAGACCACATGAGCTCAGCCTTTGTGGAAAATACTTGTCTCCGTTTTCTGTTGGACACGCAGAATGAAGACGGCGGTTGGGGTTTCCACACTGGGTCCACGAGCCGTGCGGAACCGACGGCTTGGGCGGTTGTGGCCCTGGTCGAATGGGCTTCCACACAGGCCCACAAAGACGCCGCATTTCGGGCATTTCACTTCCTGGATGCCGCTCAATTGCCCGACGGCTCTTGGCCTACCTCTCCCGCATTGCGAGAAGGCTCCTGGGTTACTTCGCTGGCCTGCTTGGCTTTGCTCGGTCAAAACGAATTTTCGGGAAAGGTGAAACGCGGGTTCGGCTGGTTGTGCAAGGATTTGCCGGGTGAGGCCGGCCTTTTGCACCGGATCGTGCGGCTCTTCGTAGCCAGGAAGAAGGTCGGGACTCAGAATGAATCTTATTTTGGCTGGAGCTGGACGATTGGAACTGCCAGTTGGGTCGAGCCTACGTCCTACGCGATTATCTCCATGCGTGCGACTCCGCCGGAGTGGATGTCTGCGACCGCAAAACGCCGGCTTCGCATTGGGGAGGCCATGCTGTTTGACCGCATGTGTCCAGGGGGAGGATGGAACTGTGGAAACCCGATGGTTTACGGCGTCCCGGGAGAACCGCAAGTGAGTTCAAGTGTGTGGGCGCTTCTTGCATTAAGAGAACATCCTCAGCGGCCGGAGGTTCAGAAAAGTCTTGCTTGGCTGCAAGGAGAATTGAATTCGATTCGCAGCCCGGCATCCCTGGCCCTCGCGATAATGGCCATGAACGCATACGGGCGGCCCCACCCGTTGCTGGCCGAGTCATTACAAACAAAATATGAACAGGATGAGATCCTTTGGGATGTACCTGAAGTGGCCTGGGCCGCGCTGGCGCTCAGTAGCACCCAGAACTGGTTGAAGCAGAAATCCAACGGGAAGAGTTGAGTGATGCCGCGCCCCGCCCCTTCACTGATTCCTTCGTTTTCAAGGCCGCAATCCCGGGTCGCCATCAGGAACTCTCTCGCCTACCAGTCCGATCTCGCCGCGGTTCTTCATGAAACGCTTCTCGAATTTGATCTGCCTGTGCGCGGGAAAACAGTCCTGTTAAAACCAAATTTCGTCGGATTCGACCCGCTGGGCATGACCAATACACACCC
>DATNIO010000284.1:0-30824 GCA_035604385.1 Verrucomicrobiia bacterium
TTCAGATTGCCTTCGGACTTCAGTACGCGGAACCGCGCGGCCAGCAGCGCCGCCAGAATTTCCTTCGTTGTGGTTTTTCCAGCCGACCCGGTAACGGCTGCCAGGCGCCGCCCCCATCGCGTTCGTACGGCTTGCGCGAGGCCCTGGAGCGCGGCGAGCGTGTCCGGAACCGCCAGCAACTTCGACCGGTACGGCTCGGCAAATCCGGACAAGCGGTCCGCAGCCACGACGCCGGCCAGCGCGCCGGCATCCAGGGCCGCCACGACAAAATTGTGTCCATCGTGACGCGGTCCGTGTATCGCGACGAATAGCTCGCCGCGAACCAGGGTCCGAGAATTAATCGAGACACCGGCCAACCGGGCCAAGGCGTCGACGCCTCCGGGCGGCGTAACACCCAGAGCGCCAGCCACTTCTTCAACCGTCCACCGCATAGCGTCCTCAAGGGGCTGGGTTTCACTGGTCTGGGTTCACCCTTGGATCAGCGTCCCTTACGAATAGAGAGCACTTTCGATGCCGCAAGCTTTACCTGCGTCTTTCACGGTAGGGGCATCCGCCACGGTCCGCCGCCGCGGATGCCCTTACGGCCAATACACCATCAATCGCCGCCAAAACCGCGATGGCGCAAAACCGCTCGCGCTACCTCGCGGTCATCAAAATCAATCGTCCGGTCACGCAGGACCTGGTAGGTTTCGTGCCCTTTGCCGGCGAGAAGCACGATGTCGCCGGTGCGCGCCTCGTCCAGAGCCACCTCGATCGCCTTCTGCCGGTCCACCTCAACGAACAGTTTCGCCTTGGTGCGCTGCACGCCAACAATGACGTCATTAATGATAAGGAGCGGGTCTTCGCTCCGCGGATTGTCCGAAGTCAGTACAACGATTTCGCTCGCGCGGCCCGCCGCCTCTCCCATAAGAGGACGCTTGGTGCGGTCGCGATCTCCGCCACAGCCAAACAGAGTGATGATGCGGCCATCGGGATTCAGTTCTTTTGCAGTGGCAAGCAGGTTGCGCAGCGCGTCGTCGGTATGCGCGTAATCCACGACCACGAGGAAGGGCTGTCCCATTTCGATACGCTCGAAGCGCCCGGGCACGGCCGAAAGCTGCGCGATGCCCGTGGCGATGACTTCTCTGGGAAGAGCGAGTGCCACTCCGGCACCGATGGCTGCCAGGATGTTGTACACGTTGGGCCGGCCGACCAGCCTCGAACGAATCTCGATTTTCCCGGCGGGAGTTTCGGCAGTGAACTCGATGCCGGAAAGGGAAAGCGCCGGCTTGCGCGTTGTGACGTCCGCGCCAGGTTCGAGGCCGTACGTCAGCGTCCGCGAAGCCAGCCCCGTAAGCCTTCGCCCATATTCATCGTCGATGTTCGTCACGCCACTGGCCGGGGCCGCGGCGCCCGTGCCTTCAAACAAGCGGCGCTTGGCCGCGAAGTAGTTCTCAAGAGTTTTGTGATAATCGAGATGATCGCGCGTGAGATTGGTGAAAATCGCGACGGCGAACGGGCAGCCCCACAAACGGTCCAGCGCCAGCGCGTGCGAACTGGCTTCGAGCACCGCGTGCGTGCCACCCGCGCGAACGATTTCCGCCAGGTGCTTCTGAAGATCAAGCGATTCGGGCGTGGTGTTCGGCGCAGGGCGTGACTCACGCACCAGCCGGTAGCTGATCGTGCCCAAAAGCCCGACTTCGCATCCCGCCGCGCGCAGGATGGAATCCACCAAATAGGAAGTCGTGGTCTTTCCATTCGTTCCCGTCACGCCGATGAGCTTTAGCACTTCCGCGGGACGCGCATAATAATTGGCTGCGGAAATCGCCAGCGCCTTGCGCGCATCCGCAACTTGTATCCACGGAAATTCCGCCGGAAGTGTCCCCGGGTTCGCTTCCTCGCTGATGACTGCGACAGCCCCGCGGCCCACGGCGTCAGACACGAATTTGTTGCCGTCGGTTTTTTCTCCGCGAATCGCAACGAACAAAGTCTCAGGTCTCACCAAGCGGCTGTCATAGGCAAGTCCCGAAATTTCCAGGTCGCCATGCGCGCCCCCATCGCGCGTATCGACTCCTCGCAACAACTTCGCCAGCCGCATGGCCGCGCGTACTGTTCCCGCCAGTGTCATATGTGCTTCGCTTTCGTCATTCTCCGCCACAATTGCCGCCTTCACTCTCACTTCGCTTTTGCTCGTGCCGCCGCTGATAACAGCGAGGCATCGCGAGCAAATTGCACGGTGATCCGGCTCCCGCGGCGAATCGTCTCACCGGACTCCGGAGATTGTCCTATCGCGATGCCCGTCCCGACCAATACGGGAGTCAGCCCCATTTTCAGGCACTCTTCGGTCACTTCGCGCACGGTCTTTCCCAGGAGTTGCGGCGCGGGCACTCCGTCGCCTTCCGCGATTTCCACAGTCGGCGCCGGGACAACAGGAGCGGAATGTGGAATCGCGGGAGCGGGATCATCTACCGCAGCGTCCATCGGCGCCTGCACAGGATCGAAATCGCTCGCGTCCGCCAAATTATCGTCCTTCTCATGCGCTGCCAGCGCGCGGCTCGCCCGGAGAGTTTCCGCGGAAACAGGGACGTCGCGCGGCACATCCAGGTACGCGAGCACCTGCTGCGCGACTCGCTTGAACACGGGCGCGGCTACCTGGCCGCCTTCATGCGCACCAGCCGGCGAATCGAGCTGCACGTAGACCGTGACCGCCGGCGTGTTGATCGGCGCGAAGCCCACGAAAGAAGCGATCAAATCATGAGTGGAATAACGCCCCGTCTCCGGATCGTATTTCTGCGCGGTGCCGGTTTTTCCCGCCGAAGTGTAACCATCCAGCTTGGCCTTCTTGCCCGTGCCGCCCAAGACGACGCCTTCGAGCATTCGGCGCATGGACGCCGCCGTCGTCTCCTTGATCACGCGGCGCGGTTCCGGCTCCTGGGCTTCGATCACCTGGTTGCCATGGCGCTGCTCGCGGACGATGTGCGGCCTGACGATTAGCCCGCCATTCGCCATGGCCGACACCGCCGTAATCATCTGCAACGGCGTCACACCAACTTCCTGGCCCATGGAAATCGAACCAACCGAAACCGGCGTCCAGTTTTCCAGGCGGCGCAGCTTCCCGCGGCTTTCGCCCGGCAAATCGACGCCGGTGGGCTGCCCGAAGCCGAACGCGCGGATGTAGTCATAAAATTTGGGCGCTCCAAGCCGCAAACCGACTTTGATCGCGCCGACATCGCTCGAGTATTCCAGAATCTGCGAAACGGTGAGCAGACCGTACGCCTTGTGGTCGCGAATGCGGTGTCCCGCGATGTAGATCGCGCCGTTCTGGCAATCGACGACGTCGTCCGGATTCGTAACGCCTTGATCGATGGCGGCGGAAAGGGTCACAATTTTGAAGACCGAGCCCGGCTCGTACAGCGAACTAGCCGCGCGATCGACGCGCGCATCGGGTAGGCTGTCCTTCGCCGCATTGGGATTGAACGTCGGCCAGTTCGCAACGGCCAGCAGTTCGCCGGAATTCGGATTTTCAACGACGACAGTCCCGGACTTCGCGTGAGTATCTTGAATCGCCTGCGCCAGTTCTTTCTCGGCGATGTACTGGATCTTTTCGTCGAGCGTGAGCACGACGCTCGTGCCCGTGTCCGGTGCTTTGTCGTTCGAGTCGTACCAGCGGCGGTGCGCATCGGCCAGAATCAGCATTTTTTCCGGCTTGCTGCGAATGGTGTCGTCGAGCGAGTACTCGATTCCTCCCAGCCCTTTCTCATCGATGTCCACGTAGCCGAGCACGTGCGCGGCGAGTTCGCGTTTCGGATAGAACCGTCCGCCCTCCCGCTGAAAATAAATCCCGCGCAGATTCATCGCGGCGATGCGGTTCGCTTTTTCGGGAGGAAGTTTGCGCGCGATCCACGCAAACGAATGCGAGCTGGCAAGTCGTGTGGCGATGTCGTCGGAGGGAACGTCCAGAACTTTGCCGATCAAGCGCGCCACCATATCGGGGTCGGCAATTTCCGAGGGCACGGCGAAGGCCGATTCCACGGGCACGCTCATCGCCAGCGGATTCATGTTGCGGTCAAAAATTTCGGCGCGGCTTGCGCCGACGTCCACAATGAGCCGCTGCTGGTGCTGTGCGCGGGAATAATATTCGCTGTAACGGAATAGTTGCAGGTAGGCCAGCCGGCCGAACACCGCCCCGGTCCATATCGCCGCGAGGGCAGCTACAATCATGATCCGGGTCCGGGGACTGCGAAGATCCATAATTTCGCCGGGAACTCCGGGCCGAACAGTCGTGAGGCTCGGGCGCGTCCGTCTGGCCGGGCGGCTCCGGTTTACCTTTCCGATCGTTTCAAGCCGGGGGCGGCGGGATGCTATGCCGCCACAAGAAGTTTTATTGCTGCGCTGCCTGCGAGTTTGCCGGGCGCGCTTCCGCCACAACCGCATTCGGCGGGAGATCCATCGGAGCCACCTGTCCGGGCACGGGAGCGGTCAAGCCCAGTTGCCGCCGCGCGATGATGTCGATGCGTTCCGGCGCGCGCAATCCGGCGATTTCCAATTTGAGTTCCTGGTTGAGTTCGGTAGCCTGCGCGCGTTCGCTGCGCAATGATTCGAGTTCGTAGCGGAGTTGGATCGTCTCGAAGTGCTGCCACGCGTAGAGAAAGGCGCCCAGGGCGATCAATCCGCCGAGCAAGACGATGCGCGCGCATTCGCGCAAGTGGTGGGGAGCCACGAAACGCACCAGCCGCGAGTTATCAATCTGTTTCACGGTGAAGAACTCGGTCATTGCAGCCACTCTTCCTCTTGCGGCATCCCTGACTGGTTGGGATCGATCTTTTCGGCCGCGCGCATCTTCACGCTGCGCGCCCGCGGATTCGCCGCGATCTCCGCGTCCGAGGCTTGAATTACTTTCTTGGTGAGAATCTTCAGCGCTCCCTCGTGCGCGAGCCGCTGAAAGCACTGCTTGACCTGGCGGTCTTCCAGCGAGTGATAGCTGAGCATCACCCACCGGCCGCCCTGAGATAGTGTGGCAGGAACCCTAGAAAGAAACTGCCCGAGTTCCTCCATCTCTCGATTCACCGCAATCCGCAGCGCCAGAAACGTTTTTGTCGCGGGATGCAGCTTCTGCCTTCCCCTAGCGTTTCGGGCCCCTGCCACAACCGTTGCCAGGTGTTCGGTGTCCCGTATGGGACGCGCGCGAACGATCGTCCTGGCGATTCTGCGTGAATCCCGCTCTTCCCCGTATTGGTAGAGCAGGTCGGCGAGTGCTTTCTCCTCCGCCGTGTTCACAATGTCTGAAGCCGTCTCTTCGGTCTCGCGGTCCATGCGCATGTCGAGCGGGCCGCGCGCGCGGAACGAAAAACCGCGCTCGCCCAAATCCATTTGCATGCTCGATACGCCCAGATCCGCCAGCACGCCATCGGCGGGAGGAAGACTTCGCTCCGCGAACACCTCGCCGATTTGTGAAAAATTAGCGTGCACTAATGTCACTTTGTCTCCGAACTCCGCCAGCCGGCTGCGCGCGATTTCCAGCGCCTGCGTATCGCGATCCAGGCCGACCAGCCGTCCCCCGGCCCCGAGCCGCCGGACAATTTCGATTGCGTGTCCCCCAAGTCCAACGGTGGCATCGACGTACAGCCCGCCGGGCTTGATTGCCAGCCAGTCCATCGTCTCCTTGACGAGCACTGGCTTGTGCTCAACGTTCAAACTAGATGCCCAGTTCGTCCAATATCTTTAGGTCGTCGTCCGTAATCGGGCTCTTCTTCAAGTTCTCCAGCGACCGGCCATGATTCCAGACTTCCAGGTACGTCAGGTGCCCCATCACGTCCACATCGCCTTTCATTTGTGCCGCTTCCCGAAGCACCGGCGGAATCAGGATCCTTCCCTGGTTATCGACTTCCACCGCCTGGCCGTAATAGTTCGTCCAGGTCAGGAACTTCTGCTTGGTACGGTTGTGCGACGAGAGCCTCGCCAGCTTGCTCTCCAATTCCTCCCAGATTTTCATTGGGAAGATCCGGGCGTAATCACCGGTTTCGCTCGTGACGTAGAACTGCCCGCCAAATCCCTTGAGCTCTTCCAGAAAGGCCGCGGGTATTTTGAGACGGCCCTTTTCGTCCACTCTTGCCGGAATGTTTCCCCTTAGCATGTAGTCGTCGGCCCAAAGTACGTGTCGAGCGTTCGCTCCTCACAGATAGTCCCCTTTAGCGCTTCACAACCCCTTCGACTTCGCCACTGTCTTTCACTTACTACCACTCTCTCCCACTTTGTGCCACGATTCTAGTCAGGATCGAAAACTTGTCAAGGGAAAACAGTAGGGATCGGAAAATTCATTGTGGAAAAACTGTAGGCTAGTAGGGTGTTTCTGAAAAACCACTACAGATTGTGCTAGCAAGCGGAAATCCGACTAGATTTAGCACGCCATTTTCTTAAATATTTCCGCGAAAATGTTTCGTAAGAGTAACGGGGGACACCGGCGCAGTGCTCACTCGCCTGTTGATTTCAGATTTTTTAAGAATTTTTGCTATGGATTGGCTGGTCTGGACTGCATTCCCGGGGAGTCAGGGGCCATGCCGACGTGCAGGTGGGCCAGTTGCCCCAGCATTTCCCGGTCTTCGGGGTTCAAACCCTCAACGAATGCGGGGTCGTTGAGCTTGGCCTGGCGGTCCGTCTCGCTCATGTTGCGCAGCGAGTGCAGGCGCTGCAGGATGGCTTGGCGCCGCACCGGGGGCATTTGCTGCCAGCGAGGAAGCAGCGACTGCCGGACGTTTCTCTGTTGCTCGGGAGTCATCTGCTCCCAAACGCGTTGCCGTTCGCGCAACTCCTGCTGTTGTTCGGGAGTGAGGCGATTCCAGGCTTCCAGGCGCTGGCGAATCTCCGCCTGCCGTTCCGGAGGCAGGCTCAAGAAACGCTGGTTGTTCCGCAGGAACTGTTCCTGCCGGCGCGGAGGCATGTCCTGAAGCCTCTCGATGGCCTTGGGGGGCAAATTATTTGGATTGCCGCCGGGCGGCAGAGCATTAGGCAGCCTGGGCCGCACTGGCGGCCGCTGGGCAGGGCGCGGTGGAGTGCCCTCCTCCTGAGGGGCCGCGTTAGATCTTTGCCCATACGCGGAGCCGCACAAGAGTCCCACCGCCAGCCAGGCGGCGAAGAAAGCCCCGAATTGGAATCGCAGCTTCATTACCTGGTTTCTTTTTTCACTTCGTCCGTCGATACGCCCGGAGAAACTGGCAGCTCGGAAAGCGCATCGAATTTCGAGATTACGTCAAAATTCTCCAAGACCGGCAAATCCCGGATCATGCCAAAATCCGATTCCGCCGTAACCTTGCTTTCATGGATCGCCTGGCTGACCACCGACGGCCTCGTTATAACGCGCGGCCCTGAAGACAGCCAGACCGATATGACAACGAGTGCAGTAACCGCAAAAGCAAGCCTCGGCGACGGCAGCCAATTCCAGAAGTTGCGGCGCGGCGGTTCAGCGGCAATGCGTGCGCGCAAGGACGCATCAAACGCGGGCGATGGCGAAATCTCCGGAAGATCGTCAAGCACGCTCGAGAGCGCGCGGAACTCTTCTACGCGCGTGCGGCAGGAGGCGCAGCCGGACAGGTGTTCCTCGACGGCATGACGCTCGGCAGGCGCAGCGCACCCGTCAAGATAAGCAATCAATTTGCTTTCGATTGCAGCACATTGTTTCTCACTACCATCTTTGCCAAACATATGACCCTCACTTCCCTCACCGTTCTTCATCAAGGCGGGCGGTACAAACAGCCCCGCCGAATTTCAGGCGGGCTGTCCGCTGCGGTGGTCTGGCACTCGATCCGTCCTCACCGTAGGACTCACGAGGGGAGCCAGTTCAACGCGCAACGTTTCATAAGCTCTAAACAACAGCGATTTCAGCGCGCTCTCCGAACACTCGAGAACGCGCGCGATCTCGTCGTAATCCAGTTCCTGATACTTGTGCAACAACACCGCCGCCCGCTGTTTTTCCGGCAACGCGTGAATCGCTTTCATAATTAATTCCGCGCGGCTGCGCGCAACGAGCTCCTGCTCCACGCTCGGCGCGCGGTCGGGAACTTCCATCGCGCGCTGCTCGTCCTCGCCCGTATCCACCGTCTGGTCCATGGAAATTTCCATCTGGCGATGTCGGTTGTCGCGCACGGAGTTGAGCGCCAGATTCGTAGCGATGCGGAACATCCAGGTGGTGAACTTCGCGCTGGGAGCGTATTGCTGGCGAGCGCGGTAGACGCGGAGAAAAACTTCCTGGGCCAGATCTTCCGCGACGGCCCTATCGCGGACCATCCGGTAAAGGAAATTGACCAGGGGACTCCTGTACTTGCGGAGTAAAAGCTCAAAGGACAGTTCGTCCCCGGCTTTCACGTCCAGCATCAATTGGACGTCGGTCCTAGCCATAACCTCCACAGCCTATCAAACCCGTTTGTTGTCAAAAAGTTGCGGGAAAATGGAAGTGCCTAAATCCAACCTTGAATGAGCAAGTCCTTTATTGTCAGCATGATCCAAATATCGAATGTGAATCTCTCTTAGATTAAACGGCGGTGAACGACGGTATCGACTGCTCGAATGCATTCTACCAGCATTTCTAGTTCGTCGGCTGTGAGTTCAATCCTGGCGAACGCCCTCAGGTTCTGAAGGGCGATGAGAAGATCGCCCCAGCCATCCGTGAGCGGCGAAGAAAGCGGATAGCCGGGTAAGATTCTTCTTAGCGCTCCGAGACAATGACGATCGCACCAAGCCTCCACGAGTTTCTGAATACTGGCGAACAACTGCTCGTTATTTTCGATCATATTTCCCGAACGATTGCGCAAAAATCCTAGGTGCACATCACCGCGGTCGGCGCAACTTCAACTGGGATAGAGCCATCGCGCCAAATCGAGATTGTGGTTGAAGTAATCGCTGGATGGCGCATTTTTTGCATTGTAAACGAAGAGGGGAACATCTATTTCGTGCAAGGACCCATGCGAGCGGAGCCCAGGAAAAATTTCCTTCTCGTCATCAAGTTCGCCGAACACCGTGTCCTTATCACCGAGCACCATCAGGTGGCCGATCCGGGATGCCATCAGCTTGAATTCTTTCGCAGCATCTTCGCGCGTGAGAATCCTCTCGACACCTTTCACTCCGGAAATAACATCTCGAACCCGCGCCGCATCCTGCGGACTCTTGAGATGGATATAGACTGCTCCGCTACATCCTCGGTGATGCTTCATGTAGCGGTCGCGTCCTGTTGAAACGGCTTTCCGGATCGGGACACCTTTGCCGGCGCAGACTTGCTCGAGGTCCCAGCACAAACTCTTGGCATTCATCCCATGGTCCGCGGTGGCGAGGAATGCTGCGTCGGGCGCCGCTTTCATGGCTTGGCCGAGAAGATCGTCCATCCGCGCGAGGTGCTCTTTCGATTCCGGCGCTTCTGGGGCCCACATGTGCATTGGATAGTCCGTGGTGTGAACGTAGAGGACGCCAATGTCCGGGCGAGTCTTGAGGATGTTGATGGCCGCTTCCATCAGCCAATAATTAATTTCAGCGCTATAGATGACAGGAGCAGGGCCGAGCTTCTGGACCCAATCGGGCGTCGGGTTCTCCGCCGTCAGCACAATTTCAGCGCCCCGCAAGAGAAGAGTCGCCGTTTTCGCCTTGCTGGAAAGCAGCGCCGACTTAACCCCTTTCCGGACGGCGCGTTCAAACAAGGTGGGAGCGAGCACCAGGTCGGCGGATTCCACGTAGAGTTCTTCCCCGCTCTTTTCGTCGAAGTAGGAATTCGCAACAATGCCGTGTGTTTCCGGCCAGGCGCCGCAGCAAATCGAAGCGTTATTCGCGTTGGTCACCGAAGGCATTACACCGGTCACCTGCTTGTAGATTCCGTCGCGCTTCCATTGACCGAGGACAGGCATCTTGCTTTCGGCGAGGTAACGCGGATCGAAGCCGTCAAACATGATCACCACGACGCGTTGTTGGGCACTTGATTTGCTCTGGCTGAATGCAAGATTTCCGAACGCCGCCGATGCAGCAGCGGCCGTTCCATACTTGAGCACGGTCCGGCGGCTAGGAAGATTGATCATAAGTTCCCCCACATTCCGATTGCGAGATTGATTTCAGGGCTGATTGGCAACATACATCCGACACGCGCAGAATTCAATGTTCGGTAGCTTTTAGTAGTACAGCCACTCCTGGCTGTGTGGGTTTGTAGATTGTGCCTGAGCTAGCGAATTACCTACGATTGCAAAAACCGCACAGCCAGGATTGGCTGTGCTACTTAGGCGTGGAACAGTTTGGCGAGCAACAACATCAGCGAGACGCCAAGAAAAACGAGCAGCGCCATCCGTGTGTCAGGCTCGCGGTTGACTTCGGGGATCAAGTCGGTCGCGGCGACGTACAGCGTGACTCCCGCTGAAATCGGCAGCGCGTAGCCGACTTGCGAATGCAGCAGGCCCATCAATAGGACGCCGGCGACCGTTGCAACGCCTAGCCAGATGGCGGCCAAGAACGCCGTGCGGCGGCTCTGTCCGCTGGCGAGCATGAGTGACGCAACGGTGAAGCCTTCCGGGATTTTATGCAAAACGATCGCCAGAAAAATCACGCCGCCCAGCCAGCCGGAAACCAGAAACCCGGAAGCGATCGCCACGCCGTCAAAAAATGTGTGAATGGACAGGCCGAGCAATGCGGAAATTCCGGCGTGGTTCGGCACAAAATGCTCGACGTGCGTTTCTTCTCCAAAATGAAAATGCGGCGCGAGCGTGTGCTCAAAAAAATGAACGATGAAATATCCGACCAGCACGAGAAAATACGCAAGGCTTCCCGTCAACGCCACCGATTCGGGCAGAATCTCGAGAATCGCCGCGGCGAGCATGAAGCCCGCGCCGAGCGCGAGAAAATATTTCAGATATTGGCGCGACCATTCGCGGTGCAGGATAAAAAGTCCGCCCAGAATGTTGGCCGCTGCGGCTGTCAGCCCCAGCAGCAGCGCCAGGAGCATTCGCGAAGCAGGCACGGGGATGGGCGGGACAGCAAGCATTTGCTACGTAATGGAGCTCCGAGAGTCGCCCAAGAAACAGGCATCTTTGTGGGTCACGGCTTCAGAGGCCGCGGAAAAACTCAAAACTCTGTCATTCTGAGCGAAGCGAAGAATCTCTCCTTGTTTCTTTTCTTATACTTAAATCGAAGAGGGATTCTTCGCTTCGCTCAGAATGACAGAACAAGGCCTTTTTTCCGCAGCCTCTTCAGCCGTGACATCAGCGGCTGAAAAAACCCGGCTTTAGCCGCTGGCTTTGCAACCTCGACGAAACTTCTACGCGGTGGCAGGGGCTAAGGCCTTCATCTGCGCCCTCTCAAGTCGCGGCTGAAGCCGCGACCCACAAAGCCAACATCCCGAGGTCACATTTATCCGCTGTGGCGAAACAGAATGACGTCGCCTTCCTGGACGATGTATTCCTTCCCTTCCAGGCGCACCTGCGCGCGCTCACGCGCCACGGGAAGGCTTCCAGCGGCCAGCAAATCTTCGCAGCGCACAACTTCCGCGCGAATGAAGCCGCGCTCGATGTCGGAGTGAATCGCGCCCGCCGCCTTTTGCGCGTTCATGCCGCGCTTGATCGTCCAGGCGCGCACTTCGGGTTCGCCCGCGGTGAAAAACGAAGTCAGGCCCAGGAGTTGGTACGTCGCCTGAATGATGCGGTCGAGCCCCGAGGATTTGAGTCCGTACGCCGCGAGCATTTCGGCGCCTTCGGCCGGCTCGAGTTCGGCAAGTTCTGCCTCGATGCGCCCGCAAATGGAAAGCACGACGGTATTGGGGCGGCCCACAAGTTTTGATAACTTGTGGCGTTCAACGGCCGTATCCAAGTCGGCGACTTCGCTGTCACCGAGATTCAAAACGTACAGCATGGGCCGCTGCGACAGGAATTTGTAGCCGTTGATCGTCTTCCGTTCCTCCGTATTGAATTCCAGCTCGCGCAGCGGCTTCTCCGATTCGATCGCCGCCTTGCAGCGGTTCAGCAAGACCAGCTCCTGTTCGAGAATCGGTTCCTTCTTTTTCTTCAGATCTTTTTCCACGCGTTCGATGCGCCGCTCGATCTGATCGAGGTCGGAGAGCATCAGCTCGAGATCCAGCACCTCAGCATCGCGCAACGGATCGATTGAACCCGCGGAATGAGCCACGGCGGGATCGTCGAAGACGCGCAACACGTGCGCCAGAGCGTCCACTTCCCGCAGTGGCGCAAGCACGGCGGAATCCTTCGCGCGGTCCTTCACCATCCCGCCGACGTCAACATATTCGACGGTGGCGTACGTGATCTTTTTCGGATTGTAAAGCTTGGCTAACTGTTCGAGGCGGGGTTCCGGCACGCGCGCCACGCCCACGTGGGTGGCCGCGCGCGCCGCCTTCTCGTCCAGTCGCGCGCGCGTCAGAATTTTGAACAGAGTCGTCTTGCCAACCTGCGGGAGCCCAATGATCCCTGTTTGCATAGGTTTGGAATCGTAGCATACCCATGCACGCCGCGCCTTACGGGGCAGCCCAACGATCGATCAGAGAACTTCTCGTGATTTGACCGTGGATCGGTTGAACGAGGTTCTACGCCACAACCTCGCTGCTGGAGAGGAACTCGTACTTCTCAATCATCGTCGCCATGCCGGAGGATTCGCCCGGCTTCATGACGCAACGCTGGATGCGGCCCTGGCAGCGCACTTTCACCGGCGTCCCGAGAGTGATCTGTGCCGGAAGGGTCATCTCGATTTCAACAGGCGTGCCGTCGGGGATCGCCTCCGGCAATAAGAAATACAACCCGCCTGAACTCACATCTTGCGTGACAGCGGTGGCCTGGCGTTTTTCAGAACCGTTCGTCCAATGAACGGTGACCGGCATCCCGAAATTAAACCGCTGCGAGCGGCGTCGCTCTTGATGTTCCATACGCCTCTTCCTTCAACTGGAATGTCGAATGGAACTGATTATAGTGTGATTCGGCCTCGATCTCACGGATGGAATAAGAGAGTTTATCCGATTCGACAATCCCGAATACAAGTCTCAGCGCGACATGATGTTTCAAAATCGCATTCTTTGCGACAAGAAGGCCGCCCTTTTGTGCCGCGCTTGTTCAAAAGCATGTGGGAATCTGGATTGAGTGCTTTTTTTAGAAAGACACATAACGGGCGCATTCCGAAAAGAGGACTTCTCGCGCACAATCGAGCAATTGAGAAATCCGCACGGCCAGATTGCGGGGCGCCGAGCCGATCGAATAACTGCCGTGCGGCCCGCCGCTCGGGAGCTATCGGGCAGATTACAAATCAAAATTCTAAGCGGCCACGCACATTGCCGCCAGCCTCACCGAAGTTGATCCGCTACTTTGGCGATGCCGGCCTTGCCACAGGCCTCCTCCTGCGCTCCTCCCATCGGGGCTCCGCTCAGGCCGACGCCGCCGATTGTCTCCTCGCCGACTTTGATCGGAACGCCGCCGGCCAGCGGAATGACGTCGGCAAGCATTCGCTGTCCGGAAAGTGTTGTTTCGGTGCGCGTAGCCCACTCGGCCGACGTCTGTCGAAAGGTCAAAGCCGTATAGGCCTTGCGGCGAGCCAGTTCGAGATTGTGCGGTGACGCGCCATCGCCTTGGAGGAAAACACGGAGCCGGCCCGCGCGATCGACGACAGCAACCGATGTTTTGACGCCGCATTGTTCCAGGGCCGTTTCAGCTATCGTCAAGGCCATGCGAAGCGAAACGTCGCGCTCCGTCAACACCTGGGTCCTTCCAGAGGAAGGTGACATAAGGAGCAGGGCAAACGTGACTGCGCTAGCAAATCGAAACGACATGAGAACCTCCGTTGCTTTGGTGTGTGCAGCGTTCCATCGGCGCAAGCGCGTGGCGCGGTTGCGACGGGCCGAAGCATACCAGTGCCGCCACGCGAACCGAAGGGAAAACGGCATTTCTAGGATTCAGTTGAGTTTAGCCAATAGCAAAGCGGGTCGTGCCTGTATCACGAGTGACTCGGAAGGATCTCTCTTCCTCCCGGAACCGGATTCCTCCCAGGAATCAGGATTATCTGAATGTGAGAATCAGCCCCATCGGGAGCAAAAAGCCAGTTTCCGAGAAGCGGACTTCACGGGCACGATCCGAAGAGTTCATCTGCCGTGAACGGAATCTATCGGGCATAAAATAACGTAGATGATAACTGATCGTGACAATTTCGGGGTAGCAGGTGTAAAGTCACCGAACCGTGAAATGGTACGTATACAGTCTGCGCAAGTATGCAGTGTTCAAGGGGCGGGCGAGTCGCCGGGAACATTGGACCTTCGAGCTGACGAACGCCGCTATCGAACTGGCACTCTTCGTGGCAGTCGTCATGCTTGCCAGGGTGGGCTACCAGTATTTTGTGGACTTGCTGTTTCTGTACATTGCCGCGACGACAGTTCCATCACTTGCGAGCTTGGTCCGGCGACTCCATGACACCAACCACAGCGGCTGGTGGTTTTTCATCAGCGCGGTTCCGCTGATCGGCCCGCTCATCTTGTTCAGCATGACCGTGACGAGGAGTGACCCTGGACAAAATCGATTCGGCCCCAATCCCTATCAGCAGCCGACGACGAATACAACAGTCAGCCCAGACATGGGCTACCTGGCACCGCCGATCGACCAGCGGGATTATCGGTAGCGATCGTCAGCGATTGCCAGTTTCCGGTATTCCGACTTAACAGGCCTCGGTAGTGAACCGAGTCTCCATTATGCGGTATTGCAGGACTTGACCCGAATTTTTGATAATTTGACTCAGCCTATGAGAATTAATTGCCTCAACGTTTTTCCCATCCATCCGGAGGATCCAGGTTTCGGAAAAAATATTCCAGGTGCTGAAAATCCATAACGACGATGGACCCGTCGCATTTAAGCCCGAATAATCTATCTGCGGCGGGGTTCACCTGGTAAGCCTTCCCGCAGACCAATGGCGGCGGGACCGTCTTATTGGTCCAGCCACTAGGTGGGACCCCATATGTAAGTAATCCACTAATTCTGCCACTGGTTTCAGGATTATCCGGCTCTGCGTCCCAAACAAGTTCGTTGTCATGCATCGAATCCCAGCGATAAACGGAAATACTGTTAGGGCTCACTCCGCCCGGTTGCGGGCACGTCGATTCGTTTGAGAGACAAATCTGGACGGTATCACCGCTTTTACTCGCAGCCAGATGCCAAGATTGCGGCCAACAGCCCACCAAAAGGGAGGCAAAACAGAAGGTCAGAAATAGTGAAACAGCGAAGCAGGCGTTTTTCATCCGCACTAGGCCCTCTGCGCAGCCCACGAACAACCATTATCCCAAGTTGCGAATTTGAGAGGCGAACTCATTCGCCTCCGTGACTCTGCTAAGTCAACGCCTGGAAAACGGGATTCTCGGAATGTGGCCCTCACCGCAAAGAGAAACTGGGTGATGTGTCTTCGGCATTGCGAAGGAGCAATCGTGCGCCAGAATCGCCCCGTTCCGCGGGGATAGCAATAATGGAAGCATCGGAAATTCTACCGGCGATAGACGGGCCCGGGTGTGGGGTAACTCGCGTCAGGCCGCGTGAATGATCACCGCGGCCTGACGCAAGTCGGAAGGCGAGTTACTTTCTTTCTCCGATGCGGTAGACGATTCCGACCGAGATGCGCACGCAGTTTCCCGTCGAACCGTTCGCTCTCAATCCGAAGTATTCGACTTCAGGCCGCAGAGCGACTTTGTGGCTGCTGCCGAGGGGCACTTCTGCGCCGCCGCCGAAGCTGTAGGTAAACGGATTGGACGACCCGCTAACCCCCCCGAACGACGCTGAAAGGTGCGACGCGCCGAAAAGCGCTTCCGCGAAGGGCACAACTTTTTCTGACTTGCGGATAGAAAAGCGCGGACCGAACGTGTACGTCAAGGCGGTTATGCCCACTCCACTGGGCGATCCGTGATACACCCCCAGATCGCCAACTACCCCGAACCAGTCGTTGGCATTGTAGGCGGCCGATGTGCTGAAGCCGTTCAGATTCGCGCCGCCGGAGCCTCCGACGCGGAAATAAGAGTATCCGGCCGAGACGTCGGCAGCGGGAATTTGTTGCGCCTGAGACGACACGGCAAGAACCGAGAGAGCGAACGCCACCCATATGAATTTCCTCATGAATCCTCCATTCAACAGATTTGTTTTGAATTTTTCGGGGCGACATTCAATGGGTGCCCCGTATCGCAGATACTTGCGGCGCAAGTTTCTGCGAACCTTCGGATATTTGCCTGCAAATCCACGGTAAGGGAATGGTGCTATTCCGTCAATTTCAGACCGGTACAGCCGGTTCTTCCGCGGAAACTGTACGAAGGGGCAAGTATGGGCAGAATTGCACGGGGAATAAGAGGCAAACGCGCTGCACGCGTCTGATTGAGGCCCAGCAAATCGCAGCTCGCTGGCCAGCGAATCCGCCAACGACAGGGCACGATCTGCTCCCGCGCGGAGCCTGCGCCGGGCGCTACTTTAGCGCGTAGACGTCATATGAGACCGTGCTGCCGGCACGCTCGCCCACCCCGACCGCCTGCAGTCGGGTGAGCCACGAGTAGCGCGAATCGCCGGTCTCAAAGAGGGGTGCGGCACGCAGCGATGCGCCCGCCGGTGTCGTCTGGCCGATGCCATTGTACGTCACCAGGATTAGTGCCCCGTCATCCGTTTTCAGTGTGAGGCGAACATCGAGCCGGTAGCTACCGTCGGCCCGGTTCGTGATCCAGTCCCCGGCCGGCGTCTGTACCGACGCCTTCAAACGCGGGCCCTCGAAACGGCCGCCGACGATCTGGACGATTGTGCGCGTTCCCTGCGGGCCGTTTTCGACAACGGTGCGCGTCCCGATATCGGCTCGCAGCCTGCCAAGGTACTCGAAAGCAGGAGCGCGCGGTGTCTCCACGGCACTCTCTGCCCTCGAAGCGGGCGCGCTGGGCATGGTCGTGGAAGTCTGAGCAAGAGAAACGAGACCGCAAACAGTCGTTCCGAGGCAGATCAGCAAGGCAGTTACGACACGCATCGGCCCTCCTAAATTGGCAGGCCGATTATAGCTATATTGCCGCAATCCGCACGCGTTGAATTGGGTTTGGCTTGGGAGCTCCGACAAACGGGATTCCCGGAATTTGGCCTTCCGGCCCGCTCTTGACGTCACCTCGCCACGCTCGTATGCTTCGTCGTGCATCATGGCCAAGACGCACTACCCGGTCGATTCCGAGCACGTGATGCGGGAACTTTCGCGCGTGGACCGGCGCCTGGCGCGCGTGATCCGCAAGGTCGGCTCATTTCCCACGAAGAAGCAGAAACCTCAAGCCCCGTTTGAGAGCCTGCTTCGCGCCATTGTTTATCAGCAACTCGCGGGTGCGGCGGCCGCAACGATTTTCGGGCGGGTGAAAGCGCTCGGTTCGGATGGCAACTGCCCTTCACCTGAAGAAATTCTTCGAGCCACAAAAGCGAAATTGCGCCGCGCCGGGTTGTCGCGGCAGAAGATCGCGGCTGTGAAGGATCTGGCCAAAAAAACCATCGACGGGACGGTTCCTCCGCTAGCGATGATTCGACGGATGAGCGAGGAAGAAATACATGAAAGGCTCACGCAGGTGCGAGGGATCGGCGAGTGGTCCGTGCATATGTTCCTGATGTTCCAGCTCGGCCGGCCCGACGTGCTGCCCATTCAGGATTACGGAATTCGCAAAGGTTTTCAGCATGTCTACAAGCTCGAGGACACACCGAAACCGCAAGCGATCCTGGAGCACGGCGAACGCTGGCGCCCCTACCGCTCGATTGCGAGCTGGTATTTGTGGCGCGCGATAGATCAGAAAAACGCCAAAAAATCCGCGGCGAAGAAACGCGCGAAGACTTGAACGATCACATGCGATTGCTGCGGGAATCGCATGCTGGGCAGTCGGGTGTGCGTCACCGCGCGTTGAAAACCCGCTCTCTCCGATTCCGTAACCCTAATTCCTGACCTCCTAGAAAATAGTGCGGAAATTCATCGGTCTCTTCTACCTGACCGCCCCATTGGCCGTTCCTCTCGCACGGGCCGCCCGGCAGGCTGGTTAACTACTAGTGGTAGGAGAGACGACCTTTGCACAGGCGTTTGCGCTGGCTGGGCTAAAATGGGATGTGTCAACTTCGGCCACGCCCTCGACTTCAACTTCAACTTCGCGGATTCCCGAATTGGATGGATTGCGCGGAATCGCCATCATCCTGGTGATCCTTCTACACTACTGCTATCAGACGACGTTGGGGATTAAGCAACCCGCGACCTTGATCGATCACCTGTACACATGGTTTCGGATGGGCGCCGCCATGGGCTGGACCGGGGTCGACCTGTTTTTCGTCTTGTCCGGGTTCCTCATCGGGGGAATACTCCTGGACGTCAAGGATTCGCCATCCTATTACAAGACGTTCTACATTCGCCGGTTTTACCGCATTGTGCCCATATATTATTTGTGGCTCCTGGGCTACATCCTCCTGCTCCTTTCCCTGCGCGACCTGTACAGTACCTACTACTCAGATCCGTTCATTCCCTCTTTGAAGGGTGGCGTTCTCTGGCTCTTTGCATTCGTTCAAAATGTTTCGTTTGACCGGTACATGACGCTCGGATGGGTGTGGCTTGTGCCGACCTGGTCGCTGGCCGTCGAGGAGCAGTTCTACATGGTCGCGCCGCTTCTGATCCGGCGGCTATCGAGGCAGGCGCTGGCCCTTGTTCTCGGGGCAACGATCTTCATTGCTCCTTTGCTGCGGTTGTGGGTTCGTTCGCATTTTCCAATAATGGGGGCGAATTGGGATCTTGCCTACATCCTGATGCCTTGCCGTGCCGATACGCTGGCGATCGGGGTGCTCGCGGCTCTTTTCTGGAGGACACCATCGCTTCGAGCGTGGCTATCCAACCGGGCCTGGCTCTTATATGGGCTGACAGGCGCATTTTTCGCGGGGATGGTGTTACTCGGACGGTCGCCGGATCTTTCTTCCTTTTCCATGCAGTCGGTGGGTTACACATGGATCGCGCTGTTCTACGGCCTCGTGCTGATTCTGGTATTAGAAAAGCCGCAGGGACTGTTGGCATGGCTCATGCGGGCCAAATGGCTACGAGAAATAGGCCGATTGTCGTACTGCATCTATCTGATTCATTTTGCGACGTGGTGGGTGTTCCATCTATGTGTCTTCCTGGTGGAGGGGCGCCCGCCGGAGTGGCACTACACTGCCGCCAGCTGCGCGGCGCTGATCGCAGTCTACGCCGTAGCCCGAATATCCTGGAGAGATATTGAGTATCCGCTCCTTCGCCGGGGATCCGCTTTTCAATACTGATTCATCGTCGCGGAGCAACCGCAGGCTTTGCGATTCGGGCGGTCGCGCTCGATTCCGTCGAGGGCCGTCCACAGGGCGATCGCGGCAAAAACCATTTCATGACGGCGCTCAAAAAGATTTCTGTCGCGCCGTGAGAAACAAGGCGGCGAGTCCGGAGAAAAGCACGGCGCTCTCCAGCCACACCGAATACTGGTGCAACTGATCGAACGCCACTCGCAGTGGATTCCCGGCCGGAGCCGCATCGACGGAACCCATCTGTGCGCGAAGCGCATCCATCCGGGCGATGACACCGTATTGCGAGGCCATCGTGCAGAGAATCATGATGAAGACGAGCAGCGCTGCGGGACGCGTAAGCACTGCGACGGATTTTTCCAGCGCCGCCGTTGCAATCAAATAGACGCAGCCGGCCACGATCCCCAGAATGTGCAGCCGGGCCAGTGAATAACCCACCACCACCCCAGCCAAGTCCTTGGTTGGCATCACGGAGAAAATACCTTGCGTAAATATAATGAAGAAGATGATGCTGCCCAGCCAGCAGCCCAATGAAAGAAACTGAAGAAATCGCAGTGTCGCCGCCACTTTGGGTCCTTTTCTGACGCCTCGAAAGGACCGCTTGCCTCTAAGGCATTGCAATCCCAGGTTTTCCTATGCGCTGGTCAGAGTACCACAGCTTTTCTCCTCGCTTTTGCAATCCGCCGGCAGTGCAAATATCGCGGACAGCGCTCAGCCGCGCACAAGCATCCCAAGGAGGGAATAAGGGGCGTACCCCCGGATTGAAAAGGGGTGTTTCCTCTCGTCTGTGTGCCAGGGCTCCATTGTGTTATAACGCTGTTGGTACTTCCCGGGCTGTCGTTGAGAGAGCGCCACATGTCGTCCCGCAAAAGCGCAAAAGTAGCCTTCGCCTCCGCAGTCGTTCTCCTTCTGCTTTGCGGCGTCGCCGCAATGATTGCTATTTCGCGTTATGCGAACAGCGCGAATTGGGTGGACCATACCTACGAAGTAAAAGTGGCCACTGGAAGAGTTGAATCGACCCTTTCGGAAGCGGCCCGCGACCGTTTAAGCTACATCACCGCCGGGGACCCGAGCTACCTGCGACGGTATGAAGCGGCAAAAAAAGAAGTTTCGAGTGATCTCTTGAGCGTCAGGCAACTGACCATCGATAACCCGCTCCAGCAGGACAAATTCGATCGCCTCCAGAAGCTGGCAAATCAACGCATCGCGCTCATGCAGACTTCCCTCGATACGCGAGCCTTCGGCCAGCCGGACACGGATCTGCAAAACTCGGTCAGCATGGAAAATACCAAACTGGCTAGCGACGTGGCTGGCGCAATCATGGAAATGCAAAATCAAGAGGATGTGCTTCTCGCGGCGCGCAAGAAAGCGTCGTCCAGGCTTTTCGCCGCCACGCTCTCGATTTTTGGCGCGATGCTGGCCAGCGCTATCGTGCTGCTCTGGATTCACTATCGTTTTCTGAACGATGAGCTGGGCAAACGCGAAAACGCCGAAAACGGGGCGCGGCGGCTGAGCGTTCACGTACTGGAGCTTCAAGACGAGGAGCGCAGGAAATTTTCCAGGGAACTGCATGACGGCCTGGGACAAAACTTGGTCGTCGCGAAAATGATCGCGTCAAACATATCGGACAAACATCCGGACGGCGGAACCGTGCCGGAGTTGATCGATCTCCTCGAACGGTCCATCCAGGAGACGCGAACCATTTCCTATTTGCTGCACCCGCCCCTGCTCGATGAGCTCGGAATCGCGTCGGCGGCGAACTGGTACGTGGAAGGATTTTCGCAGCGCAGCGGCGTGCGGATTTCCACGAAAATCGCGACCGACATCGCCCGCCTGCCCCGCCCCGTGGAGCTGGTCCTGTTCCGAGTGCTCCAGGAATCGCTCACCAACGTGCATCGTCACGCGAAGAGTCCGAAGGCGGACGTATCGCTGTACGTGGCGGATGGCAATGCCGTGCTTCAAGTCCGCGACTACGGAATCGGAATCCCCGCCGAAAAATTGAACCATTTCCGGTCCAACGGCACGCATGTGGGCGTGGGGCTGACGGGAATGCGCGAACGCGTGCGCGAGCATCGCGGACAATTTGAAATCCGCTCGAGCGAAACCGGGACCGAGTTGCTGGTGACGATTCCGCTCGAAAGCGGACAAGTTTTGGAGCGCGAAGTTGCCGCGGCAGGGAGTACGGATTGATCCGGTGAGGATTGCACGAATCAATGCTCCCGGAAGGCTTCCATTCCCGTGGAAAATGGATCGGCTATTCGATTTTGGGAAACGGATAAGTAACTCGCCACGGCCAGAACGTAGGATTCCAACCGCTCCTGCAAAACTTTTTGAGCACAGCCCCGCTGGCAAGTACTAAGACATTCGTGGAATTGATGGCAACATAGAAGTGCGTGGGTAGTGGTGGGCGATCAAGGACTTGAACCTTGGACCTCTCCCGTGTGAGGGGAGCGCTCTAACCACTGAGCTAATCGCCCACAAGGCACGCTTCGTTTGTAGCAGAAGCGATAGGTATTTTCAACCCAATGACCACGGCGACGGCGAACCAGATTGCGCAGTTACAGGCTTCGATTGCCCGCGTAATTCGCGGCAAGGACGAAGTGATCCGCCTCTCTCTTGTGGCCCTGCTGGCCAAAGGCCATTTGCTGATCGAGGACGTCCCCGGAGTGGGCAAGACGACCCTCGCGCAGGCGCTCGCGAACTCCTTCCATTGTTCCTTCCAACGCATCCAGTTCACCTCGGACTTGCTTCCCTCGGACGTGGTGGGTACCAGCGTGTTCAACCAGATCGAGCAGCGCTTTGATTTCAAGCCCGGCCCGATCTTTGCCAACATTATCCTGGCGGACGAAATCAACCGCACCACGCCGAAGACGCAGTCGGCGCTGCTGGAAGCCATGAACGAAGCGCAAGTGACGGTGGACAACCACACCTACAAGCTCCCGCAGCCGTTCATGGTGCTGGCCACGCAGAACCCCGTCGAACACCACGGGACCTATCCTCTTCCGGAATCGCAGTTGGACCGGTTCCTGCTGCGCATCGGCATGGGATATCCCTCGCGCGACTTCGAGCGCGAGATCATGCAGCAGCATGCCAGCGGGCGCAACGCGGCAGCCGAAGTCACCCCGGTTATGGAAGCGGATGAAGTCGAAGTAATGCAGCGCGCCGTCGAGAAGGTGCGCGTGGACGACAGCCTGCGCAACTATGCCCTCGACATCGTCGAACGGACCCGAAATTCCGAGCAGCTCACGCTCGGCGTGAGCCCGCGCGGTTTGCTGATGCTGCAGCGCGCGGCGCAGGCGCGGGCGTTTCTCGAAGCGCGCGACTACTGCACGCCGGACGATTTCAAGCAGCTCATCCTGCCGGTCTTCGCGCATCGCATGGTGGTCAACACGCGCTACGCGGCAACGCAGAAAAAATCGACGCAAGCGGAAATGGTTCTTCGCGAAATCATGGAAACCACTCCCGTCCCCCTCTGATGAATCCCGAATTTGTCGAACGCCGCGTTGGCCCTCCGCTCTTACGCAAAGCGGTGGGAATTTCGCGCGCGGCCCAGTGGAAACGGTTGCGCCAGACTCTGGACACTCCCAGCTGGCGGAGCTTTGGCATCGCCATGGGCGCTCTGGCGATGGCGCTTTTCCTGGCGCTCTATTCCGGCGCGGCAGCCGAACAAGGTCATCTGCTGGTCGCGGGAATGTCGGCGCTGTCGGCCCTGGCGCTGGCCGGATGGGTCGCGCTGACCGTCGTGCCGGCGCTGGCCCGGCGCACGCCGCTCGGCTGGCTCTCCTACCAGATCGATTACAAACTGACGCGCGAGGGCGTGGTCTACATCGCCGGGATTTTCGTGGTCGCCCTCGCCGCTCTCAACACGGGAAACAATTTATTGTTTATGGTTCTGGCCTGCTTGCTCGCCGGTATACTGATTTCGGGGCTGCTTTCGCGCGTGGTGCTCGGCGGCATCGAGGTGCGGCTCGAACTACCCGAGCACATTTTTGCCCAGCGCACGACTCAGGCCATCGCCGAACTCCACAATGCGAAGCAGTGGACACCGTCCTTTTCCGTTTCGCTCGTGAGCGAGGCCGCGCCGAACGCCAAGAAAAATGCGCCCGCCCATCCCGCGCCGCGGATTCTGGATCGCCCCGTCTATTTTCCATATATTCCCCATCAGCAGACGGTGCGGCAAAATGTCGAGTTGACGTTTCCGCGGCGCGGCGTTTATCGTCAAGACGCGCTTGGGCTGCGCACGAAATTTCCATTTGGCTTCCTGCAAAAAACCCGGCGGCTGGATTCCGCAATGGAAGCGGTGGTCTACCCCCGGATTCAGCCCACGGAAGAGTTTTACGAGGTTCTTCCGCTCGTGAGCGGCGAACTGGAAAGTTATCAGCGCGGGCGCGGGAATGACCTCTACGCGATCCGCGACTACCAATTCAACGACAGCGCCCGCCACGTCGACTGGAAAGCTTCCGCCAGAACCGGCGCCCTCCAGGTGAAGGAATTCGCGCGGGAAGACGAGCGGCGCGTGATGCTGGTCTTCGATCCCTACGTCGGCCCGCAGGGAGCGGAAGCCGATGCCGCGGAGAAGTTCGAGCGCGCCGTAACACTTTGCGCCGGACTGGCCTGGCACTTTTATGAAATCAATTCCGTGATCGAATTTCGTTCCGCGGGGTTCGCCACGCCGCGCATGAGCGCCGGCGAAATTATTTACGACATTTTGCGCTACCTGGCAAGCGTTACGCCGCTGAAACCACAGCCCGGGAAAAACTTCCTCGATACATTGGGCGATTCGCCGGAAATTTTCAAAATCGTTCTGACCAGCCATCCGCGGGGCACGATTCCCTCGCACCTTTGGAACACCGCGTATTTCCTGTTTGTGTCGTCCCTCTAGCACTCAAATCTCAGGTGGCGCAGGCTTCAAGCCTGTGGGTTTTGGTCCTTGCAAGAACTAACCTCCACTGGCTGAAGCCTGCGCCACCCGCATTTCCGTTCGATCCGCCGATGTGCGAAAATCGCGCCGGTGAGCCTGCTGAAGATTCCCGCGGCGGAAATTCCGAAATTCAGGCGGCGCATGCTTTCCTGGTTCGCTGAACGCAAGCGCGACCTTCCCTGGCGCCGCACTCGGGACCCTTACCGTATCTGGCTTTCGGAAATCATGTTGCAGCAGACTCGCGTCGCAGCCGTGATTCCCTACTACGAACGATTCCTCTCGGCCTTCCCGAATATGCAAGCGCTGGCGCGCGCGAGAACCGATCGCGTGCTGGCGAACTGGGCGGGCCTCGGCTATTACAGCCGCGCGAGAAATTTGCAACGCGCGGCAAAGGAAATGGTCTCGCGCCATGCGGGCAATTTTCCGCGCGAATACGAAGCCGCGCTGGCGCTTCCGGGCATCGGACGCTACACGGCGGCGGCGGTATTGAGCATTGCCTATGCCGCGCCGCGCGCCGTGCTGGATGGAAACGTCGCGCGCGTGCTCGCGCGGATCGGCGCATTGCGCGGCGATTTGCGTGCGCCCTCCCTGTGGCGGAAACTCGAGTCCACGGCGCAGGATTTGCTCGCTGCAAACGCTCCCGGCGACTGGAATCAGGCCATGATGGAACTTGGCGCGACCGTTTGCACTCCCAAATCGCCGCGGTGCGGAGATTGCCCGGTCAAAAAATGGTGCCGCGCCCGCAAGCTCGGCATCGCGGAAAAGTTGCCGTCCGCGCGCAAGAAGCGCGCAACGATTGAAGTAACTCTCGCAGCGGCCGTGCTGCTCGATCCGCGCGGGCGTACCCTGCTCGTGCGCCAACTGGACGGCGATGGCGCGCTGTTCTCCCGCATGTGGCAGTTCCCCGCTATCGAAACCACGGGAACGGGCGCGCCAGCGGCCCTCGCCGGGCATTTCAGCGAAAAATTGGGCGTGGCCATGAATGGCGCCTTTACGCCACTGGCAACCGCTCGCCACGCAGTAACGTTCCGCAATATCCGTCTGGAACCGTTTCTGATTCACGTCGCTCGTTTGCCGCGCGTCACGGGAGCGCGCGTCGTCGCCCTCACGCAAATTCGCCGCCTGCCCATCTCCAACGCCACGCAAAAAATCGCGGACGCGGCGATTGCCGACCTTAAGTAGGACAGGCTTCCAGCCTGTCTGGTTTTAACTTTCGTCCGCTCGCAAAAGCAGACAGGCTGGAAGCCTGTCCTACCGGTTCGCTCGTGCCATTACCCAATACGCCGCACGCAATCCGACGCGGCCCGCGGGATGGTAAACTGGAAGTTCGCACCATGGACCCCGCAGGCCAAATTTCCGCCGAAGTTCTACCGGTGCATCTCTCCGCCGTCCGGCGCCATTTTGAGATTTCCCTATATTTCCTGCTCCTTACCGGCGTGCTGACGCTGGTCTCCACCGGGAAGCTGGATCTGGTGACGATTCTGGTGCTTCCGGCCGCCATGCTGTTTAAAGGCTACCGATGGTGGCACAGCAAGGGGCCGGAACTTTCCAACCGAGTCGGCACCTGGCTGACGATTGCCTATTTTATTTTCTTCCCGTTCGATCTTTGGATCATTTCCCGCATGCTGGCGGCCAACGCTCAGAATCCGAGCCTCTACGCGGGCCTGCTGGCGACCATTCACCTGATGTTGTTCGCCACCATTGTGCGGCTGTACAGCGCCACGACCACTCGGGACTATCTTTTCCTGACCATGATGGGTTTCTCGGCCATGCTGGCCTCCGCGATCCTCACCGTCGATACGGTCTTTCTTGTCTTCTTCTTTATTTTTCTGGGTCTTGCGGTTTCGACCTTCGTGGCTCTGGAAATGTGGCGGAGCGCGCAGGGAACGGTAACGCGGCCCATGGAGACCGGCACGGTCGCCGCAACTGAATTGCACAACGCGCTGGCCATCACCTCCGTCGGAATCGCGTTCGGATCTCTCGCGGTGGGAGCAATCATTTTTCTAATCCTGCCGCGCTTCAGCGGCGGCTACATGTCCGCGCTCAACATGCAGTCGACGATGATTACCGGATTCAGCGACGACGTGGAACTCGGCGAAATCGGGGAAATCAAGAAGAGCAGCATGGTGGTCATGCGCGTCACGGTCGACGGCGGCATCGCCGCGGCGCAAGGCGTGCACTGGCGCGGCGTGGCTCTCACCAAGTTCGACGGCAAGCGCTGGTACAACGACGCGCATGAACCGACGACGCTCACCTCTCCCGCGGAGGGAGGCTGGTTTCGCCTCAACTCCGAAGACATTCACGCGCCAATGACCGGCAGGCGGATCCATTACACCGTGCTCCTGGAGCCCATCGGCAGCACAGCCCTGTTCTTTGCAAACGAAGCGGAAAGCGTGCGCGGGCATTTCATTGACGATGCCGGCAGGGTGCCGTTTGGCTCGCGGCGCACATACCTTTTGCAGGACTTCACCGGTTCCATCTTCAATCCGTACCACAGCTATACGCGCATGGAGTACGAAGCGAAGTCGCTCGTGCCGGCGCCGCCGCCCGCCGCCGTCCGCGAGGCCGGCTCGGATTATCCGGCGGCGATTCGCGACACGTACTTGCAATTGCCAACGCTTGATTCCCGCATCCCGGACTTGGCCGCCCAAATCACCGCGCGCGACAATACTCCCTATGACAAAGCGCGCTCCATTGAGGGCTATCTGCGCTCGCACTACGGCTACACGCTGGACCTCAGCGGGACTCCGCAGGCCGATCCGCTGGCCTACTTCCTGTTCCAAAAACGCGCGGGGCATTGCGAATATTTCGCCGCCGCCATGACGGTCATGCTCCGCACGCTGGACATCCCGTCGCGTTACATCAACGGATTTCAGACCGGCGAATACAACGACGTCGCAGGCGATCTTGTCGTGCGCGCCAGCGACGCGCATAGCTGGGTGGAAGCCTATTTTCCGGGCTTCGGCTGGCTCACGTTTGACCCCACGCCGCCATCGAATGAACCGCCCCCCGGATTGTTCGCGCGGATCTCGCATTACTGGGATTGGTTCGAGCTGCAGTGGAGCGAGTGGGTCATCAACTACGATTTCGGGCACCAGGTTACCGCGGCGCAAAACCTGGGCCGCTTCTCGCGCGACTGGACGGAGCGGATTCGAGCTGAATTTTCCAGTATTCGCCGCCGCGCGACCAGACAGTTGGAACTCTGGCAATACCGGGTATCTCGCAGTCCAGCCGGCCGGACGGAAGTCTTCCTGATTTTTGGCGTATTTGTTGTTGGCATTCTCATTTTGCGTCCGGAGGTCCGCCGCAGACTCCTGCTGATGTGGCGCACACGGGTGTTGCCCGCCCGCAAGATGACGCCGCACCTGGCGACGCTACAGTACCTGGAAATGTTGCGTGTTCTTGCGGGCGGTGGAATTCGCAAGACAGACGCCCAGACGCCCATGGAATTCGCTACGTCTCTCCCGGACGGAAAACTGGCCGCGCCGGTGTTCGAGCTGACCTCGATCTATCAGGCCGCCCGCTACGGCGGCAAGCCCGCAGACCCGCAACACGCTTCTTCGCTGATCGATCGCATCCACGCCTTCCTTCACTCGCGTTAAGTGGCACAGGATTCAGCTTGTGGGGTTTAGTCCTTGCAGGGTCGAATCCCCGCAGGCTGAAGTCGAAGATCCCGACCCGATCGGGGCCCGCGCCACTGCTCCCGCCATGTTAGAATGATCGGACCGTCCCGCCTTTGCGAGACGCATTTTTATGCCAAAAGCAGGATTCATCAGCCTGGGTTGCCCGAAAAACCTTGTGGACAGCGAGGTGATGATGGGCGTCCTCGCGCGCAACGGCTACGAATTTACGCCGCGTGCGGAAGAAGCCGACGTCCTCGTCGTCAATACGTGCAGCTTCATCGCTCCGGCGCAAAAAGAATCGATCGACACGATTCTGGAGATGGCCGAGTACAAGAAATTCGGCGTGGCCAAAAAATTGATCGTGGCCGGATGCCTGGTCGAGCGCTACCGCGACCAAATCCTCGCGCAGATTCCTGAAGTCGATGCGTTAGTGGGGACCGGCGAACTCGAAAATATTTTGGCCGCCGTCGAGGGCGAGTTGCGATCCGATGCGGCGAGTGCGGCGGCGCTTCCGACATATCTGTATCACGATCTCACGCCGCGGATTCTCTCGACGCCGAAACACGCCGCCTACATCAAGATTGCCGAAGGCTGCGACCATCCCTGCACGTTCTGCATCATCCCTCAGTTGCGCGGGAAATTCCGTAGCCGGCGGTTTGAATCCGTGGTGCGCGAGGCGGAAAATCTCGCCGCCGCCGGCGTCCGCGAAGTGACGCTCATCGGACAGGACACCACTTCCTACGGCGAAGACCTCGGCTTGCGCGACGGCCTCGCGCTCCTGCTCGAACGCCTCGCGGGCGTCGAAGGCCTGCAATGGGTGCGCTCCCTGTATTGCTATCCCAATCGCGTGACGCAGCGACTGCTCGACACCATTGCCGCGCACCCGCGCATCGCCAGCTACATGGACATGCCGCTGCAGCACGCGAGCCGCAAAGTCCTCGCGCGCATGAAGCGCGGATCGAATGGCGACGTGTTTCTGCAATTGCTCGCCCGCATCCGCGCGACGATTCCCGGCGTGGCGCTGCGGACTTCGTTCATCGTCGGCTTCCCCGGTGAAACCGATGCGGACTTCCGCGAATTGTGCGATTTCGTGAAGGCCGCCGAATTCGACTGGATGGGCGTCTTCCCGTATTCCGACGTCGACAATGCATCGAGCTTCGCGCTCGACGAAAAAGTGGACGAGGACACGATCAAGCAGCGCCAGAGCCGCCTGATGGAAATTCAGCAAAAAATTTCCGCGCGGAAGCTGCGGAAATTTCGCGGCCACCGCGTGACCGCTCTCGTCGAAGGCCCATCCAAGGACACGCCGCTCGTCTGGGAAGCGCGCCTGGAAGGCATGGCGCCCGAAATCGACGGCAAGCTGTACTTGAACGATATCCAAGTGGAAGGGACCACGATATCAGGCCGTCCCGGCGACGTAGTCATCGCGGAAATCACCGAGACGCACGAGTACGACCTGGTCGGCCGCGTAGTGGAAATCCTGGATGTCCCGCGCCCTGCGGCTGCGCACATCGCGGTGACGGCGCCCGTGCAGCGTGTAGCAACAGGTGCAGCCTTGAGAATTTTGGCTTAAGTGGAACAGGCTTCAGCCTGTGGGTTTTGGCCCCTGCTAGTATAAACACCCACAGGCTTGAAGCCTGTTCCACTCAAACTTGGGATTCCACCGTGAAACTAAAGTGCCCCATTTGCAAAGAGCCCGTTGATTCCGACACGACCGCGGAATTCCCATTCTGCAGTGCGCGCTGCCGCGAGCGCGACCTGGGCAACTGGGCGATGGGAAAATACAAAATAGCCGTCCCCATGATGGACGAATCGGAACCAGAAGAAACCGAAACGAATGAGCGAGCCCAGCCCGAATCTTCCGACAACGACGACGAGTAGCGCCGCGCCCTCGCCCGGGTCCGATCGGCGCAAGCCGCGCGTCTCGCTAGCGATTGCGACTGCGTTTGGCCTCGGCTACCTTCCAAAGGCACCGGGAACATTCGGCTCGCTAGGTGGTGTCGCACTCTCTCTAGGATTGTTGTGGTTAGGCTCCCGCAATGCCCTCGCAGCAATGCGAATAGAAAGAGATGTCAACTTTTGGACAGTTGGAATGGGTCCTTCCTATCTTGACTATGGAATCGTCATATTAATTGGAATCATTGGCATTTTTGTCGCGGACCGCACCGCAAAGTACGCGGGAAAGAAAGACCCCCAGTTCATCGTAATTGATGAAGTCTCCGGCCAGATGATCGCCTACTTCTCGCCGTTCACGCTGTTGAACTGGAAAAGTTTCTTGCTGGGCTTTATACTTTTTCGTGTCTTCGATATTTGGAAGCCGTTCCCCGCGCGGCAAGCCGAATCGCTCCCCGGCGGCTTGGGAATCATGGCGGATGATTGGATCGCGGGAATTTACGCGGCGCTCGGATTGTGGGTTGCTCGTGCGCTCGGGCTTTAGGCATTTTTGTAGCGCTCGCCTTCAGGCGAGCATGTGCCTGTGCATAAATGCCCGCCTGAAGGCGGGCGCTACAAGAAGATCGAAGGTCCTATGTTTGTCAGGTCAAACTTTTTTTTCGCGGTTTAGCAGACGATTTGAGAATAAATTTGGAAACCAACGGCATACCGCGCATTGACCGCATCCAGCCGGGAGCAGGCATACCCGGCGGCGACGTCACGATTTACGGCGCGGGCTTCGTTCCCCGGCCCAACACGCGGCCGCACGTGCGCTTCGGCGAAACCGAAGCGAGCCTTCTGATCTCCACGCAGAATTATCTGATCGCGCGCGTGCCGGAAGGCGCGGCGGGCAGCATCGTGAGCGTGGAAACTTCGCGGGCGGCCAGCCAGCCGTTCGCGTTTCACCTCGGCGTGCAGATCGCCGACAATCTTCACCCCGTGGCAAATCCAGCGGTGGATGTCGAAGGAAACATCTACGTCACCTATAGCGGCCACCGCGGACAGAAGGTGGCCGTCTCGCTCTACAAAATCACGCCCAACTATGCGGTAAAACCTTTCGTCACGGAACTCGTGAATCCCACAGGCCTG
>DATNIO010000285.1:0-6380 GCA_035604385.1 Verrucomicrobiia bacterium
AGTCAGCGTGGAGTAATGGCGGTTCAGGTAGGTCCAGCGTCCCTGCACCATGCCGATTTTGGGATCGGTGAAGTACGGCAGCGTGCGGCGCAGAAAATCCGGCGAGGGCAGGAAATCGGCGTCGAAGATGGCGACGAATTCTCCCGTCGCGGATTTGAGTCCCTCGGCCAGCGCGCCGGCCTTGTAGCCGGTGCGGTCGGTGCGATGCAGGTAGTGAATCGGCAAACCGAGCGCCTGGTAGCGCTCGACGCAGGCGCGCGCGACTTCCCGCGTCTCATCCGTGGAATCGTCGAGCACCTGGATGTCGAGCTGTTCGCGCGGATAATCGAAGCGCGCGACGGCGTCGACGAGGCGCTCGATTACGTAGCGCTCGTTGTAGATCGGAAGCTGTATGGTAACCTTGGGCCACTCGGTGACGGCGGGAGGCGGGCCGGGGACGTTGTGGCGATTCTTGAAATACTCGTACACCAGGAAATAGCGGTGCAACCCGTACGCGGCCAGGATCACCAGGACGACGAAATACGGGATCATGATGGCCAGGTCAAACGCGTTGAGCTGGTAGAGGCCGCGGAAGGGATTGCGACCCGGGTCGGTGAGCTTAGTCCAATAATTCGAGAACGGGCTTTGCGCCGCCATCGCCAGCAAATTGATTGCATGTTGCGCAAAAATCAAAACGGAAAGCCCCCCTTGCAAAAAATCAATTCGCGAAAAATAAAAGCCCGAGAGTGTAAACGTTGAGCGCTTCGCTTCGTCGGCTCGAACCGCAAGTCCTGATCGCGCTCGTCGCCATCGTGGCGCTCGAAGCGGTCTTTGCCGCGATGGCGCGGCTCGGGGACCTTTCCGTTCACATCCCCGAATTCATGGCCCTGGCGCTGGGCGGCGGCGTTCTGTACTTCATCGCCCTGTATGCCCTCGAACACACGCGCGACAACCGGGCCGTGCTGTGGCTCGTCCTGCTGGGCGCGCTGGCCTTTCGCCTGACTCTGTTCCCGCAGCCGCCGTCGCTCTCGACCGACCTGCACCGCTACCGCTGGGACGGCCACGTCCAGAACGAGGGCTGGAACCCCTATGCGGTAGCTCCTACGGACCCGCGGCTTGCGCCTCTGCGCGATCCGGGCTGGTACGTCATGCCTGTGCCGGAAATTCCCACGATGTACCCGCCGCTCGCTCAGCTGGTGTTTCGCGCGACGTGGCGCTTGTTTCCAGACACGGCCGGAGCGGGCTCTACTTGGAGCCCGCCTATAATTGGGTTCAAGCTGCCGTTTCTGCTCGCCGATCTAGCCGTCGCGGCGCTGCTCGCCGGGTGGATCCCTTCGACTGGGGGACGGAACTACCAGGTAGCCATTTACGCCTGGAATCCGCTTGTTGTGGTCGAATTCGCTTCCAGCGGCCACAACGACGCACTCGCCATCGCCGGCGTAGTCGCTACGCTCATGATTATAAGGCGCGCTCCGGCAATGTCAACGTTTACGCTTACGGCCGGGGCGCTGGCCAAAGCGTTCCCCGCCGTGCTGCTGCCGCTGGCGCTTTGGCGCGCGGGTTGGCCTGGGAAGTTGCGCGGGTGGCTGGCGGCCGGCGGATGCGCCGCGCTGGCTGCGGTGTGCGTCTGGCCGTACCGTCATGGCTGGCGCAAGTTTCTCGGTATGCTCAAGTATTACCAGCTGATTTTCCGGAACTACCATTCCAGTATTTATCCGGCCCTGTTGTGGCTTACTGGTTCGCATGAAATTGCCGCCGGAGTGGGCGAGGGCGTCGTGATTGGACTGGCTCTGTGGCTAGCGGTGCGTCGTGCCGACCCGACTCGCGCGGCATTTCTGCTGATCGGGACGGTTCTGCTCTTCGCGCCGAACGGCTATCCGTGGTATTTCACCTGGATCGTGCCTCTTTTGTGCTTTTATCCAAGCCCGGCGTGGCTGCTGCTGACGATTCTGGAATTTCTCTCGTACAAAATTTTCCTCAACTATCGCGCGCTTGGCGTGTGGCACTTCGATCCGTTCTTCCAGTGGCTCTGCTACGGGCCGTTTTATATCTTGCTTGGGTGGGAATATTTGGGCAATAGAAAGAAGGAAATGTTGGATATCGCCATGAGCAAAAAAGAAGACCGGAGATTGGAATCCTAGGGAATCTTGGCAGGCCACAACGCTCGAATGTACACCGTATCTTCAACCACTCGGTAGTAGAGCATCCACTGCCCTGCTAACAGTCGCCGATATCGCCGAAACCTTCTCGTCGACCTCATGGGATACAATCTAGGGAATCGCCGGAGAACATCGGCTTTATCGAAGATGAGTGCGGATTCGTTTGGCGGAAGCTCAGCCATCAGGTCAAGGACATGTTTTGACCAGACGAGTTTGGCCACTATTTTCGCTTTCTCTTGGCTGCCACATATCGCTTGGCTTCCTCATGCGAGTAGACGCGCCCTGCCCGAATGTCAGCCGCCGACTTCTCCATCATTTCGATAAACTTTGGATCGGACTCTATCTTCTCGAGATACGCCTCTTGGTCGGCGTAAACGGCAATGGCTTCGCGCACGACCCGGCTGCGATTCCCTCCACGGTCTTCCGCCAATTCATTGAGAAGCCGGTTTGATTTCTTGTCCAGAACGAATTGATGTCGCATCGTTGGCCTCAAGGATAAGCTACTACGTTTCGTCCTGACATTCAACACCATTCATGAATGGTGTTGAAGCAGCCAGCCTCGTCGTCGTGATCACTACCTAGAGATTGATGGACAGCGTGACGTCAGGGCGAGGGCCGGGCGGCGGAGGCATCTTCGAGCGGTCCACGGGGCGATACAGCGTGTCGCGCTCTACGGGGACTCGGCCTGCTTCGCGGATCAGGCGTTCGAGTTCGGCGCGGGGGGTGAACTCGGCGGTCTTGGCGCCTGCGTCGTGGTAGATTTTTTCCTCGACGACGGTGCCGTCGAGGTCGTCCGCGCCGAAACGCAGCGCGATCTGCGCGATGCTCGGCGTGAGCATTACCCAATAGGCTTTGATGTGGTCAAAATTGTCGAGGAGCAGGCGCGAGATCGCGATGGATTTTAGATCGTGGTAGCCCGTGGGCGGCGGCAGGTGCGCGAGACCGGTGTTGTCCGGATGAAACGCCAGCGGAATGAACGCCGAGAAACCATGCGTCTCATCCTGCAATTCGCGCAGCAGCAGCATGTGCTCGACGCGTTCCTCTTCGGATTCCACGTGGCCGTAGAGCATCGTGGCGTTCGAGCGCAGGCCGATTTCGTGCGCCGTGCGAGCGATGTTGAGCCACTGCCTGCCGCTGACTTTGTGGTCGCAGATAATTTTCCGCACGCGCGGGTTGAAAATTTCCGCGCCGCCGCCGGGCAGCGAGTCCACGCCCGCTTCCTTCAGCGCGACGAGCGTGTCGCGAATCGAAAGCTTCGAGATGCGCGAGAAGTATCCCACCTCGACCATCGTGAAGGCCTTGAGGTGCACCGTCGGGCAGCGTTTTTTCAGACCGCGCATCAGGTCGAGAAAATATTCAAACGGCAAATCGGGATGCAGGCCGCCGACCATGTGGAATTCGGTCGCGCCCTCGCGCATGCCCTGCTCCGCGCGCTGGTAGATTTCCTCGAGCGCGAATGTGTACGCGCCGGGGGCGTTGGGATCGCGGCCGAAGGCGCACAGCTTGCAGTGGGCGACGCAGACATTCGTGGGATTGATGTGGCGATTCACGTTGAAGAAGCAGGTGTTGCCGTGGCGCTTCTCGCGCACGTAATTGGCGAGCCAGCCGATGGCTAGCAGGTCGGGCGAACGGTATAAGGCGACGCCATCTTCGGCGGTCAAGCGCTCGCCGGCGAAGATTTTGTCCGCAATCGGCTTCAACTGCGCGTCGTTGATGTGGAGGTCACTCATTCTCTATGTAGCACGGCTTCTTGTAGCACAGACTTCAGTCTGTGGGGTTCCATTTGATCTTGGCTATCGCGCGGCCCGGGCGAACTGACGAAAACCCACAGACTGAAGTCTGTGCTACTTCAGCGCTACCGCCGCGCCCCAGAACAGCAGGAACAAGAGACTAATATAACCGTTCACGGTGAAAAACGCAGCATTCATCCGGCTCAAATCATTTGCGGAAACGAGCGAGTGCCCGTAGGCGAGGAGCGCGGCGACGACCACGATTCCCGCCCATGCGGGCCAAGGCAGATGGAAGCTCCACGCGAGCCACGCCAGGAGCGCGATCATCAGGATATGCATCGCGCGGGCGATGGCCAGCGCCTTTGCGACGCCGAAACGTTTGGGCACGGAAAAAAGATTCACCGACTTGTCGAACTCGAGATCCTGACAGGCGTAGAGCACGTCGAAGCCGCCGACCCACAGGGTCACCGCCGCGCAGAGAATCAGCATGCGCGCATCGAGCGAGCCGGCGATGGCGATCCACGCCGCCGCGGGCGACATCCCCAGGCAGAAACCCAGCACTAGATGCGACCAGGACGTGAACCGCTTGGTGTAGGAATAGAAAAACAGGACGGCGAGCGCGACCGGCGAAAGTTTGAACGCCAGCGGATTCAACTGCCATGCCGCGATCACCAGCACGGCCGCAGCCGCGGCGGCGAATGTCCACGCGAAGCTTACGGTGAGCGCGCCGGTTGCTAGTGCGCGCGTGCGGGTGCGCGGATTTTCGCGGTCGTAGCGCAAGTCGATGATCCGGTTCATCGTCATCGCGGCGGAGCGCGCTCCCACCATGGCGACGATAATCCACGCAATTTGCCGCCACGAAGGCCCAGCCGACGCCGACGCCGCAATCGGCGCATAGCGCGCCGCGAGCAGGGCTCCTGTCAGCGCAAAGGGCAGCGCGAACACGGAGTGCTCGAACTTGATCATCTCGAGGATCGTGCGGATGCGGCTCACCGGGGAAACCTCAAAGGCTTAACACAGAGAACACTGAGAAAAGCTGGAGAAATTCGTGTCGTGGTCATAATTCCTATCGCGGGGGAAGGATCGTCTGCCAATTCTCCGCGTCCTCGTTTTTCTCCGTGTCCTCTGTGTTAAAGCCTTTTCCGTTCCCGTCGAAAGGCTACGGCGCAAGTAAGCGTGATCTCAAGCCTCGCGGGCTTTGCCTTTCGCCTGGCCCTCCCAGCGGTACATCTCGTCCTGCGGCAAACCCATTTGCGCGAGGACGCGATACACATATTGCGCGACGAGATCGTCGATCGTTTTCGGCTGATGATAGAAAGACACGATTGCCGGCATGATCACGGCGCCCGCCTGCTGCGCGCGCAGCATGTTTTCGAGATGAATGCGGCTGAACGGCGTGTCGCGCACGCAAAGCACCAGACGTCGTCCTTCCTTGAGGCAGACGTCCGCGGCGCGCGCGATCAAATCGTCGCTCGTCCCCGCGGCAATCGTCGCCAGCGTACCCATCGAGCACGGAATCACCACCATCGCATCTACTTGGTAGCTGCCCGAGGCGATCGATGCGCCCACGTCCTTGTTCGGCAGCACTTCCGTTTTCGCCGAGCGGCCGCCGATGAGCAGAGACGGCAGTTTCTTCGGGTCGGTCGTGGCGATGTTCAATTCGTGAGCAAGCAGACGCGCGCCCGTGTCCGTGACCACGAGGTGGATTCGCGCTACGCGCGCATCGGCTTCGAGCATCCGCAGCGCAGCCTGCGCCAGCACCGCCCCCGAAGCTCCGGTGACACCTACAATGATCGTCTTGTGTTCCGCCTGGGTCATGGTTTGCGCGGGAAGAGCAAGTCTAGACAGCGGCTCGCTCGAAAGTCAAGAAACGCAGAGAAGCACCTTCATTACACCAGGTTGCTGGGCGTAGCGAATCGCTTTGGCTGCATCCTGCAATGGGAAGACGCGCGAAATCAAGGGCTGCGGGTCCACGCGCACTGAACGCAGGAGCGCAAGCGCTCGCGGAAAAGGGCCGCAGCGCGAGCCGATGACAGTCAGCTCCTTCACGACGATTGGCCATGTCTCGACATCGGCGGCGCCGTGAAATGTGGATTTTAGGACGACTGTTCCACGTGGAACAGTGATGTGCTGCGCCAGCGCCAGGCCCGAAGGCGAGCCTGTCGCCTCAACGGTCAGTGAAAACTGGTTCGAACGCTGCGCGCGAGGCGATGTGACCTTTACGGTCGCGATATCCGCAACGCGTGCCAGGCGGAGCTTGCTCGCGTGTTTGCCGATCATTGCGACGCGCAAGCCTGACACGCGCAGCACGCGGGCGATCAACTGCGCGAGTTTGCCGTCGCCGATCACGGCTGCTTCGCGGTGCGCGCGAATGTTTACCTGTTCCAGGATTTCGCACGCGGCGGCGAGCGGCTCGGTGAAGACGGCTGCTTCATCGGGAATACCTGCGGGCACGCGATGCAGGTTCACGATGGGCAGGGCGAGGTATTCGGCGAACGCGCCATCGTGGCCA
>DATNIO010000286.1:0-4738 GCA_035604385.1 Verrucomicrobiia bacterium
AGTTCTTGAAGAGACGAAAACACTCGCTCCTCCTCCGCCTAGGACCATGCCAATTGCGGTCCTGACCGTGAAGAAGCTAAGCCCAAATGAAATTTCGGTCAAATCTGCGGCAACAGTGAAGACTAGCGGCGGTACTTGTCCGACTCGCATTACGCCTTTTGACCGAAAAACAGGGTTGGTCTAAAAGAACGAAAGCAGGCACTCGGTTTTGTTCACGAGTCAAGGATAAGAAATGTACGAATCAGACCCGGGTTGCGAGAATGTTCAGACGGGCCCGCCGGTGGCCGCATGGGATAAAAGGACATGCAAATCATAGAAACGCTAGAGAATCGCAAAGACGCTGTTAAGGTTTCTGAACTCGCAAGGCTCTTGAGCGTGACCCCGAAGCACATCTACAAGACACGGGCTGCGGGACGGATTCCGGGTGCATTTCGGGTAAATCGCGCACTTAGATTTGACCCACAAATCCTGGCAGAGTGGTTGAAAAGAGAGCTCATGCCTGACGTGGCCGCAAGCCTCGGAAAACAGAAGAGAACCAGGTAGGAAAGGATCTCTCGTCGCCCCTAATTGGCGCTGTAGTCCGAGACGCAAGATGAAGTGGGTGAATAGATGGCGGCTTGGAAAATGCATTGGAACGGGCGGCAATCAGCATCGGAGTTGCTTTCGGAATTGCGGAAATCCGAGGCCGAATCCCGAATAAAAGCACTATAAAACGCGTTGCCGCTGAATCCTAACTTGTAAGCCTTTTATATACAGTTGTTTGCAAAGTTTAATAAACTAAATGTGCTCGCTAAACAAGATTCGTTTATTGTGCTATTCTAGTTTAGCGATGAGGGAATCCAGCGACACGCTCTTAGTCAATTATCTCAGCACAATCGGCGGAGACTTGCCGTGGATTGAGGCCCTACCGGAGTTCGCTTCGAAACTCCCTCCATTCTTGAAACAGCGATATCGGATTTCTCGCGCCGATCTGTTTGGGCGAAAATACCTACTCGCGATTGAAGAGCCACGAGAAGGTGACCCGTCCCCGACGGAGTACGCCCGCGATGCTCGCACGATCAAAGAACGGCTTACCGCAGACGTCATCCTCGTCTTATCGAATATTCCTGCCTATGTCAGAAACCGCTTGGTACATCAAAAGGTGCCATTCATCGTACCCGGCACGCAGATGTTTTTGCCGATGTTGATGATCGACCTGCGAGAGCATTTCCCAAAATCAAAAACCAAGTCCCAAGACGATTTGTCCGCCGTTTCGCAGCTCGTAATTCTCTATCACCTCTCGCGGGAATCGCTCAGCGAGACGCCTTTAGGACAGATCGCCTCGCGTCTTCGATATTCGCCAATGGCGATCAGCAAGGCTCAAGACGAACTGCAGAATGCTGACCTGTGCGAAGTTCATCGCTCGGGCCGGACGCTTTCCTTGCACTTCGGTTTGAGGGGAAAAGATCTTTGGCAAAAAGCCGCACCTCTATTGTCGACTCCTGTGAAGCGGACACTGTGGTTCCGTTGGGGAAAACAAAATGTGCCTGCCGTGACTGCAGGAATGACAGCTCTCAGCAAATATTCAATGCTGGAAGACGATCCCCTCCCCACGTACGCAATGCGGGACAAGGATTTCGTCGCTGCGTTACAAAAAGGCGAGGTCTATGGCTGTGGTGGCCGCGAAGACGCGGAGGCACGGATGGAAACCTGGAAATATGATCCTTCGATCCTTGCCCGTTCCGGAATCGCTGATCCCTTGTCTCTGTACCTCAGTCTCCGGCATTCAGCCGATGAACGGGTGCAAAAGGAAATCGAGAAACTCATCCGCCAGACACTGCCATGATAAAAGGTTTAGACAAATTCAAAGCACATTTTGCCCAGCACACAAAATCTTTCGTCTTGATCGGCGGCGTTGCTTGTCATGAGTGGCTTGCGACTCAGGGTCTGGAATTTCGTGCTACCAGAGATATCGACATTGTGCTGATTGTCGAAGCTCTCGACCAAGGATTTGTCGCCCGATTTTTGGAATTCGTCGACGCGGGGCAGTACGAAATCAGAGAGCGGGCTACAGGGAAGAGAGAACTTTATCGCTTCTCGAAGCCCAAGGATGACACGTATCCTGCCATGCTTGAGCTATTCAGCAGACAACCGGGAAAGATCGAGCTTTCCTCGGAACAACGTGTGATACCCGTCGAGATCGACGAAAACTCCGCCAACCTTTCCGCCATTCTTCTCGACGACGACTACTATGCTTTGATTCTCGAACACCGTCGCGAAGATGACGGCTTGCCGTTTGTCACGCCCGAGGCTTTGATTCCGCTCAAGGCTCGCGCCTGGATCGATATGACAGAACGCCAAAGAAAAGGTGAAAAGATCGACTCCAAGGACATTCAAAAACATCGAACCGACGTCTTCCGACTGGGTGCGACACTATCCGGAGAATCCGGCGGTCATCTGGCGCAAAGAATCGAGCAAGATCTGAAGACGTTTCTGGCGGCATTTCCTGAAGAAAGTTCCGAGTGGCCTTCGATTCTAGGTTCGTTGAAAACAACCTTTGGAAATAGCAAGTTGAAGAGTGCGGACCTGATCGGGGCCATTCGGCAGTATTTCAGAATTGCCTGACGCCCAATTTCCAGCGCCCTGATTTTTCAGACGGTATCCGTCCGTGCTGTGAAGCGCGATAAGGATTTTGGGCGACGACCGAATTTCGCTCTTCATGGAATGCGCCGGAATGGGACACTTCCACGGTTTGCGAAAGCCAGCTGATACCCCTCTCTCAGCTGGCCATTCTTTTGCGCCATGTGCGTGGCAAAATGGCAAAACAATTCAAGCGCGGCTCGGCCGATCGATTTCCTGCGAGCTCTGTTTGAGCGCCTGCGGAATTGCGAAACCTGCGAGTTCGCTATTGTCGAGTCGCTCTTGAACGTCCTTGCCACGAACGTATTTCAAATACACCATGGTGGACGCGAGGTCCTTGTGGCCGAGCCATTCCTGCAGTTTACGAATACTGCAGACATTGCCTTCCAGGTTGACGGTCGCAAATGTGTGCCGAAACTTGTGCAGGAACCAGTTGCTGCAATAAGGCCCCTCGGAGCAGCGGTTGCCGTGCCGCGATGCACAGGTTCCGCAGTTTAGGCCGGCCCGCTTGGCGATGTTTTTCAGCTTGCTTTCGAAATTCTTGTCCGGGCGCCCTGCCTCGGTGGGAAACACCAGATTGTAAGGGTTCGGTCCCTGCTGGCGGTTCTTGTAGCCTTTCAAACCTTCCAGCAATGCAGATGGCACTGGGATCTCTCTCTCCTCCTTGTTCTTTGGCTTGAACCCTAGCTGCGGCTTGGCCGTGACACGAACCGTGCCTCGCCGGAAATCGATGTCTCTCCAGGCTGTGAAGCGAACTTCTTTGTCGCGTTCACCGGTCAACAAGAAAAACAGGTAACGTGCCCTCTCATGCTCAAGGCAGGCCGCAAACAAAATCTTGAGTTCGTCAGCCTCGTATATTTTTCGAATGGCATCGACATATTCCGGCCAGTCACGCTTGTGCAAAAGGCCCTTGACCCCACTGAGCTTCAGGAACTGAACCACGATGTTGGCACGATTGTAGGCAGTACGTGCACTGCAGCCCGATTCGTATTGGCCACGGATAAACTGGAGCAGGTCCGCGCGCACGATGTGCTCGATGGATGACTTCGCGCAACCTTTTCGAAAAGCATTCAGGGCATACTTGTAGGCCGTATACGTTTTGGGCTCGCGTTGCGGTGGCTTGATGTCGTCCAGATAGTTCTGAATCGCCAAATCAAGCGGAATTCCCTGAGTTAGCTTTTCGCCGCGATTTAGGGCATCTGATCCAACCTCAAGTCCTGCTCTTGCAGCCGCCAGTGCAAGAGCCTTTCTGTTGGCAAGATCCGGAACGCGCGCGCGGTCGGGGATGGCTTCACGTTTGCGCTTGGGTCCCTCCCACCACTCTATGTAATAGGTGCCCTCGGAATGGATCTCGATAGAGCCGCCAATTCTGACCTTGTCTTTCAATCTGCCGTTCGGCTCTAGAACGGCGGGCATGAGCTTCCAGGCTCCATCGACCTTGATTTTTTTGAGAATGTTGACGCGAGGGGTTTGCGTGTTCGAGGCGTGCCGTTTCATGGATGCTGTTGTCTCCTGAGATCGCCTTTCGGTCAAATCCCACGGATTACAGACACCAGAACAGACACCAAAGCAGCTAAGCTATTCAAAACAAAAAGTCTGGCGGAGAGAGTGGGATTCGAAACCATCGTTCAACGTAGTTTCATGTAGTTAGACCGCGGCAGATGGCATCTAACGCGGCTAGTTCGGTGCAATGCAGCGCTAACGGCACGGAAACGGCACGGGCAGTGGAAGGTTCTCTTGGTTGTGACGACCGATTAATTGTTGGTGACAGTGCGCCGTGAAAGGCGCTGGACTTCAGCGGGTGAAACTCACGCCCTTGCAACCGGGCGCGTCGCCTTGCGCTAGCGGACTCAAGGCTCTACCCGATTGATCATAAAGCTCGACATTCCGTCGAAGAATTTCCGAAGGACTTGCTCGGCCTCTGCCGGTAGCGCAGCTTCCCCAACAGCACTATTCATCAAGCGCATCCATCGGTCGCGAGCAGCCTGATTTATATGGAACGGAGAATGCCGCGCGCGGAGACGGGGATGGCCTCTTTGTTCGATGTAAGTCTGCGGCCCTCCGAACCGGCCGATCAGGAAATCTCGGAGGCGCTGCTCAGCACCTGGGAGATCCTGCG
>DATNIO010000287.1:0-14729 GCA_035604385.1 Verrucomicrobiia bacterium
CAGGGCGGGCGCGACGCTTTCTATCGCGGAGAAATTACCAAGCGCATTCTGGCGCTATCGGCGCGGCACGGCGGCGCGCTCACGGCGAAAGATTTCTTCGATTACTCGAGCGAGTGGGTCGAGCCGATCTCGACGACGTACCGAGGCTGGACGGTCTACGAGATGCCGCCCAACTCGCAAGGCATCGCCGCGCTTGAAATGCTCAATCTCATGGAGCAGTTTGACCTGCACTCGTACGGGCTCAATTCAACGCGCGCCTTGCACGTTCAGATCGAAGCGAAGAAACTGGCCTACGCCGATTTGCTCCGCTACATCGGCGACCCCAAAGCTTCGAAGCCTCCGGTGAGTGGAATGCTTTCCAAACCGTACGCCGCCGAGCGCGCCAAGTTGATCGACATGGACCACGCGAACTGCGAGGCGGGGCCGGGCACGCCCGTTCCCAGCGGGGGCGATACGATTTATCTGAGCGTTGTGGATCGCGAAGGCAACATGGTTTCGTTCATCGAATCCAACTATGCGGAATTCGGCTCGGGACTCGTCGCCGACGGCACCGGATTTGTTCTGCACGATCGCGGGGCGCTCTTCAGCCTCGATCCCGCGTCGCCAAATGCGATTGCGGGACATAAGCGGCCGCTGCACACGATTATTCCGGCGTTCATGGAGAAGGACCAGATCCGGATCGCGTTCGGCATCATGGCCGGATGGAACCAGGCGCAGGCGCACGCGCAATTCGTCTCGCACGTCGTGGATTTCAACCAGAACATTCAGGCGGCTCTCGAGACGACGCGATTCACGAAGCCCACTTTTACAGGATGCGACGTGCTGCTCGAAAATCGCGTGCCCGGCAATGTAAAGGCCGAACTAGAAGCCAAGGGCCACAAACTCTCGATGCACAACGGTTTTTCGGATGCGTTCGGCGGCGGGCAGGCTGTGATGCGCGATTATGCAACCGGCGTGAATTACGGAGCGTCCGACCCGCGGAAAGATGGCGCGGCCATTCCGGAATTGCCGGTCAAGAATTGGCAGCAGCAGGCAAAGTAGGACAGCCTGTGAAGCCTATCCTACGAATGCGTTGCGGATTTCGACGCTTCGCGGCCCGCGATGCGTCCGAAGGTTAGGGATTTCGCCAGGCCATGCTGGTTAAATCCGCCCGACGTTTCTCCTGCGCAGTAGAGACCTGGAACGGCCTTCCCCCACAAATCGATAACCTGAGCCTTCGCATTGATGCGCAAGCCGGAAAGACAATCGTGAATGCATGGCGTGGACCACGCGGCATAAAACGGCGCCGTTTGAATCTTGTGCATCGGTACGGGCTTTCCGAAGTCTTCGTCTCTTCCCTTGTCCACGAAAGAATTGTACCGGGCGACCGTTGCCTCAAGAGCGGCGGCGGGCATGGGCTCCTTCTGGTATTTGCTGACAATTTTGCCGGCGAGTTCACGCAGCGTGTTTGCGGTAAAAAACCAGCCGTCGGGATCCACGAAAGGCGGCGCTAAAGTCCAGCCCTCCCGCTTCGCCCCGTCCGCGTCAAAGATGGCCCAGATCGGACCGCCTCCTTCGCCTTTCGCGCCGTTCATTTCCAGGCACGGATTCCACCAGTCAAATCCCGTCGCAAACTCATTCACAAATCGCCGGCCCACTTGATTGACCTGGATGAGATTCTGATAGTCCGCCACCTGCAAGCCGATGGCGCGTGCGATGCCCTTGACGGGACTGTTTCTTATGTTCTCATTCCGTTTTCCACCGCCCTGCGGGTAGCCGTATTGATTGCCGATCACGTATGGCTTCTCAAAAATGTGCGAGCGCGCTTGCGTCTCGACCGTTTGGCACGCCGCTCCCCAGAGTGACGCGCCAACCTGCATCGCTGCAATTTCTCCATCGCCCGATTGCCGCGAATAGGGCTCTCCGACCACTTGATATTCCTCGGTGAGGCGCGGATCGAACATTCTGCGGAAGTTCACGTTGCTGGTGTGCCCGCCCGTGCTGAGGACTACGCCCCTTTTTCCCTGAATGTTCAACGTCTTGCCTTCGTGCGTCGCGGTGATTCCGAGAACTCTGCCCGAGAATTGCTCCTCCCTTACAAGGCCCGTCATGCTGTGCCGCAAAAGTATTTGCACTCCGAGCTTTTTTGCGCTCGCTTCGAGCGGACGAATGAGCGCGGTGCCGTTCCCTCCGGTCGGAGAATACGCGCTCACCTCTCCCGTCCAGGTCACGGTTTGCGCGCGCTTCACGTTTTGCGGGCCGCCGTCGGCTCCGCCGGGAGATCGATCGGGGAATTGAACGCCGTGCGCCAGCAAAAAATCAAAAGTCGCCACACTTTCGTCGCAGAACGCGCGCACAATTTCCCTGTCGCTGAAGCGGTAATCGTGCCAGTTGACGAGATCCTCGAACATGCGGTCGGGTGAATCTTCAATGCCGTATTTTTTTTGCAGGCTCGTGCCACCGCCGAGAGCAATGTTGCCACCGCTCTCGATTCCATGCCCGCCAATGTCGTAGTTCTGCTCGACCACAATGACGGAGGCTCCCTGCTCGGCGGCGGAAATTGAGGCCGGAAGTCCGGCGGCGCCGGAACCGACCACGACGACGTCGGCGGCGAGGTCCCAATGCCTTTCGAGCTTCGCGGCATGCGTCTCTTTCGCGCCAATGCTGCCGAGGGCAGCGGCGCCGAGGCCCGCGGCGGCCTTTTGAATAAATCCTCTGCGCGGCAGGGCCGCATTTTTGGGATCATTCTTGGTCATGCTCTTACGCTCCTCTGCAAAACCCATTCGCAAATTGTTCGCGGATCGAGTAGCACAGCCAATCTTGGCTGTGCGGTTTTTGCGGAACTCAACAAAGGCTCACAGACAAGAGTGGCTGTGCTACTCAACCGCGCGGAACGAGCGAGTCGCGCCGAATCTGCGCGATTGAAGCCGCGCCCGTCTGCGCCATGATGGCTTGCAATTCGCGGCGCAAAATTGCGACCACCGTTTCGACGCCTTCCTGCCCGAACGAAGAAAGCGCCCAAATATGCGGACGCCCGATCCCAACGGCGGTGGCGCCGAGCGCCAGCGCTTTGAAGGCGTCCGCGCCGCCGCGGAATCCGCTGTCGATGAGCACCGGAATTTTTCCCGCGGCGCCCGACAAAACTTCCGGCAGGCATTCAATCGTTCCGCGGGCGCTTGCGTCTTCGTGGCCGCCGTGATTGGAAACGATGATGCCGTCGACACCGTGCTTCACGGCCAGCGCCGCGTCCTCGCCCGCCACGACGCCCTTGAGGATGATTTTCATTTTCGTCATATCGCGGACACGCTTCACATCGTCCCAGTTGAGCTTCACGCTGGTCTCACCCTGGAGAGCTCCAATCGCGCCGAGCACGTCCATGGGCGTGTCCTTCGTGATCCGCGTGATTTTGGGAAGGTTGGCATGGCAGCCAACGCAGCGATCGTCGGCTTCGCGGTCGAGGTCGCGGACGCCAACGCGTTGCACCGATTTTGCGCCGATCGTGTTGGCTCCGCCGTCGTCGATGGTCCAGACCAGCACGGGGCAACCGGTCGCCTCGAAGCGGCGGAGCATTTTTTCGTCCATGCTGCTTCCGAGTCCCGCGATCCACATCGGCTCGCCGCGCGCCTCGACCACTCTTTCAACCCCACGGGGATCAATGATGACCGCAGCCGATCCCGCCAGCACTTGCAGCGTGCGCGTCGCTTTGGCCGCCTGTGCCACGACGACGGCGCCGTCGGGATAGTAGGCGTTCATTCTTCCGACAGGAGCGAAGAAGATCGGCGATTCCCAGGCCTTGCCGAAAATCTTGACGGATTGATCGACTTTGGTGATGCCGGTGAGGCGGCGCAGGCGGACTTCGTATTTCAAAAATCCATCGCGATTGGCGCGCAGCGTTTCGTTATTGAAGGAGCCGTCCGTGATGAACTCGTAATGAGCGGGCGTGAGTTTTACGCGCGCGGCGGCGTCAAAATCAAAAACGTTCAGCGCTTCCTTCACCGATTTGATGACGACTTCATTCTGCTGAGGCACGGGCGCCGCCAGAACCTCTTCGATCCAGCGAGAAGAAAAGCCGGCGTACGCCAGAACGGGACTGGCCGCCAGGAAGCTCAAAAAAGCGCGGCGATCTGAAAGTTTTTTAGAAGGAGTCACGATTCAACGATCCTTTCCTGCACCGGCACAAATGGAATTTTCGAAACTGCGAGGGTAGCGCAGACAGATTCGCCAGGCAAGTAATGAGCCTCGCGGATGGTGGGAAAAATTGTTTTTTAGGACAGCCACTCTTGGCTGTCCCGCACAGGCTCGATAGGGCTAAAGCGGACAGCCAAGAATGGCTGTCCTACTGCTTCGCACATAAGCGCCCGCATGACATGGGCGTCGCCATCGAAACTCATTCCGTCTCGCGGGTAGGGTCTGGAACTACGGGGCGAGGCAGACGCTCGCCGCTGGGCACAGTTTCGCTGTGACGGCCGCCATTCTCGACCTGGCGTGGCACGTCGTTGACGGCATGGGGCTGCGAAACGCGCGCGCTCTGCAATTCGGTACGCTCGTCGATCCGTCCGAAAATCATCTTTCCCGCCGTGGTTTGATGGACTGAAGTCACCGTGATGTCTATGGTCTTATTGATCATGCGGCGCGCGCCGTCGACCACGACCATGGTTCCATCATCGAGATAGGCCACGCCCTGATTGTATTCCTTGCCCTCGCGCAGGATAAAAACGCGCATCGTTTCTCCGGGCAGGACGACCGGCTTCAGCGCGTTGGCCAGCTGATTGACGTTCAGAATTTCGATGCCCTGGAGCGAGGCGACCTTGTTCAGATTGTAATCGTTCGTAATAATTTTTCCGTCGTAGCGCTTGGCCAGCTCGATGAGTTTCAAGTCCACGTCGGCGATGTTGGGGAAATCGTCGTCCGCGATTTCGACTTCGAGATGCGGCATCTTCTGGATGCGTTGCAGCACTTCGAGGCCGCGGCGGCCTCGCTGGCGTTTCAGCGAATCGGCGGAATCGGCCACGAATTGCAACTCGCGCAGCACGAATTGCGGGATCAGCATGACGCCGTCCAGAAAATGGGCCTCGCAAATGTCCGCGATGCGGCCGTCGATGATGACGCTGGTGTCGAGCACCTTGGGCATCCGCCGCGTGCTGCGTTCGCTGCCGAACAACCCGCCGAGGGCCGCGAGGTTGAGCATGTCTCCCTTGTTCGCTCCAATCACCAGGCCAATGTACGTCATCACCAGGAGCAGCCCGACGTCCAGGAAGGACCGCGAGCCCTCCGGGATCGAGGTGCGGGCCAGCACCAGGCCCATCAGATACGAGCCCAGAATGCCCAGAATCGAGCCGATCGCCGCCCCGATCAGGCGGCGCAGGCTGGCGCGCTGCAGACGAATCTCAAACAGGAAAACGGAAATAGCGAATGCCAGGCCAACGCCTGCCGCAACGTACTTTGACAAACCGAACGGATGAAAATGGTATCCGGCCGCGATGCACGCGATCGAAAAAATCAGCCGCACCATCATGTGGTCCCACCAGCTTCCAAATTCAGGCTGTGTCTGAGTCGGCGCGGCGGGTCGAAGCGGAAACGGCATCGAAGGCGGCGGAGGAACGGCAGTTCCTTGCCGGGTAAAAGGGCGGTTCATAAAGCCTCATTTCTTATGAGGAGGCAAATAAATGGATCGAAATACCCACTCACTATCTATGTGTATCAATCGGGGCTGACCTGGGACGATAGGTATGAAACCAGCCCTTTTATCTTCCCCACATATCCCATTTGGCGAGGAATAGTCAAGTTATTCCAGGAACAGGTCGAATTCAATGAGGGGAGAGTGTCAGCACCAGGGGTGCAAGTCCAGAATGCCGCTTATTTCACCTGCAAGGTCCCGATGTATTCCGTTAGATTGTAGATCCGCAATTGCACTTCGGCCGCTGTTGCCCCGTGGCGGCCTTGCTGCCCACTTTCTTCAGCCGCGCCAACCGGGGTTTGGGGAGGCGCCTGGCCCGCGGTCTCCGAGTCATCTCCCCGCAGGAAAATAGGTCCCCAAACCGGCATAATTTCTGAACCGTGCGCTGAAACGCTCGGCCCAGCCTTAATCGCCTGCATCACTCTCAAGGAAGGAAATTGTCCTTTGTTCCGCTTTGCCAGAGAGGTCAGGTCCGCTGGAGGAATTTTCAGCGCCGAGGCTGCGGGACCGTCACCCTTCCCCGAAACGCCGTGGCAGGAGGCGCAGTATTCGGAGAAAAGCGCTTTGCCCCGCTCGGAAGAGGCTCGCTTGCTCTGAGGGCGATTGGACTGAGCCGCCTGTCCAAACGCCAGAGCAGGAAAGAGCGTAGCGATCAGCGCTGCCAATATTTTTAGGTTTCGCACTTTCTTGCTCCTGATCTTTTCCCCGTAAGGCCGGTCCCGGATTCATGATCTGAAAAATCGTATGACGTTCAGAATAAGTACTTGAAGCCAAATTGAATGAGCCGCGGAGCGACCGAACTCTGGGTAATGACCCCGAAGTTTGCCGTCCCATAAGTCGTCCCTGGGTTAGCGAACTGAGGGTGATTGAAGGCGTTGTAAAATTCGACGCGGAATGCAAGTTGCGCATTCTCCCGGATACCCCCTACCGTCGTTACTTTGCCGAGGGAAAAATCCGTGTTGAATTGTCCCGGTCCGGTGATGATATTCAGCCCGGTATTTCCATATCCAGTCGACCCGTCGGGACCGACTGCCGGTGCGGGACAGATCACCGTTGGGCCCGCATTAAACCAATTGCTCAATCTGGTTTGATCCCTGCCCGATGTCACCAGACTCGAATTGGATTCGCCGGGACAGAGCGTAATGGTGGAGGGACCGGCGCCGCCATACACTCCTCCTCCCTTGGGATCAGTAAGGGTCATAGGCAATCCGCTCTGGATGATGATGATTCCAGCGAGCGACCATCCTGTCAGCATTGAGCCCTCGAAACCGTTCCTCTGCCTGGGAGCGGGCAGTTGATAATCGTAATTGGCGATGAAACGGTGCGTGCGATCGAAAGTTGCGCGAGCCCAATCGAGGGAAAGATTGTTCTGATCGTTGTAGACGGTCGTATCGTTCTCGGCTTTGGAGAAAGTGTAAGCAGCTTGAAACGTCAGGCCATGGGATACCCGTTTTCTGAGCGTCGCTTGCATGCTGTGGTACCAGGAAACTCCAATGTAATTGTTTTCAGCCAAAGCGGTCGGCGTCTCGCCCAGGGTGGGCACGCGCAGCTTTGCGTTTCGGGACGTGTTCGTGGTGATGCAATCGGTGGCGATACCATCGTAGCCGCAATTTACAGGAGCGGTCGGACTGGCCAGGAAGGGTTGGTTCAAAACGTGTGAGAGCAGGAGGTGGCTCCCGTACGAGCCGACATATCCCAGGTCCAGCGAAAAAGTAGGTGAGAGGCTGTATTGCGCATTGACATTCCATTGCTGAAGGTTCGGAATTCTGTACACAGGGCCGGCTACACGGTCAGAAAGTTCAGAGGTTGGCGTTCGTGGGACGAAGCCCAGCGTCGCGGTCGGAAAAGGTTTCTGCAGCGTCGACAAATCATTGCTCGCGTCCGTATTGCTAAACCCCTGAGCGAATGGCGGCAATGCGAACAGCGGGGTACTCGAAGCGTTCCCACTGTACGGGGCCGCTTGGTAGAACCAACCATACCCACCGCGAATGGAAGCACGGCTCAGCAGGCCTCCAGGTTGCCACGCAAAACCAATCCTCGGAGCAAAGGTGTCAAGCGGGGTGCCGTTCTGGTAAAAACTCTTCGTGGAGTGCATAGCAACGCCCGGAGGGAGCGGTCCGAAGGGCTGGCCCGTGTAGGGATTAATCAGTTTAGGGTTGTAATTGGCGGCGACAGTATATCCGGCGAGCGTGCCGGAAGCAGGTGGAATGGGAACCGGGCTCAATAGTGAGGGCCAAACATTGCCAATCGTCCCATCGGTGTCTAGAGACGGGCCAATATATTCCCATCGCAGACCTAAATTGAAGGTGAACCGCGAGTTCACTTTGATGTCGTCCTCAACAAATGCGGAGCTATAAAAGTTCCGGTACTGAATCTGGAGCTCACCGAGCGGTCCCACACCCACGCTGGCTTGAATGCTTTGGATGTTGCTGCGGCCCAAGGGACTTCCGTTCTGCGCTGCACTCTGCCCGAGGAGGAAGTCCTCGAAGTTCTGAACGACAATCTTTCCTTTCGCTGCCCCGGTGTTGTCTTCGAAATTCGATTGCGTGTCTCCGAATACTCCCATGCGGGTGGTATGCTTGCCGTGAGACCAGGAAATATTATCCGCCCACTGATACGTCACGGTTTTGGTCAATGTGTCGCTCGCCATATTCCCCAAGAATCGAAAACTTCCCAGCGGCCCGAGCACCTGAATTTCTGGTGGCACTGGGAAGAACTGGTCTAATGGCGTCACGCCTACCGATGCGGCCGGCGGGACTCCCCGGCTATCGCCAACTGCGTCGTCTTCGGTATAGGCCGCCCAGGCTTCATTCACGATATTGCTGGTCAAGATGGAAGTCAGCTTGAGGCTGGCGATGTAGTCCCTCGGTCTGAAACCGTGCGGAGACCCGGGAACAAATTGCGGACCAGGGTTGATCCCATAGGGAGCGCTGAGAGACCGAACCTGGTGAACGCCAGTTATCAATACTCGCCCGATAAGATTCTGCTTGGTGGAAATCGCGGCATCCACGTTGGCGATATATTGGTTCTCATGAAATGTGGAAGGAAGGCTTATCGAATAGGATCCGAGGCCGGCGTTGCGGCCGCTCGTGAGAATACTCTGTGGCGTGGGGACCAGATAGGTGCCGTCTGGCAGTTTCATTTGCAGCAAAGTAAGAGCCACCGGATTGATATTCGAGCCATCGCAGGCTACTTGGGTTCCCCCGGCGAACGTCGAATATTTGGACATCAGGGAAGGAGCCTTATTTGCGGGGCAGAACTGCGACCCAATGGTTGCCGCTGAACGGTCGTTGGTCAGTGGGGGGAGGATGAGGGTGGACAATGAGGTGGGATCCAGTCCGTTCACCTGCCGGGTTGCCTGGAAGGACCCGAAGAAGAACAATTTGTTTCTCTTCATTGGTCCGCCAACCGTGCCCCCGAATTGATTCTGTTTCAGGTTCGGACGAGGCCGTCCACCCGCATTCAAGAAGAAGTCATTCGCGTTGAAAATGTCGTTGCGCACGAACTCCCAGAGGTCGCCATGAAAATCGTTCGCCCCAGACCTGGTGATCAGGTTAGTGTTCGGAACATTGGCGCCGTATACGGCATCATATTGCGAAGTCTGGATCTTGAATTCCGAAATGGCGTCAGGATTGGGTACTGAACTGCCCGCCGCAGCGCCGTCTACCGTGTACGTACCTACGGTGGTATTTCCGTTCACATTAAATGTCTGCGTACCCCTTCCCAGGGTTCCTGCGTTATTCACGTCGGAAGCGGAGCCTGAAGACATGGACATCACTTGCGTAGAGTTGCGCGTAGTCAGAGGAACTCCCGTTAGCGTCTTGCTGTCAATCAAAGTGCCTGTCGAGGAAGTCGCAGTCTGGGTTACTCGGCACTGACACGAAACCTGCTCCGCTGGCGCGCCAGCTTGTAACGTGGCGTCCAGTACTGGAATCTCAGAGACGTTCACGGCCAGGGACGCCAATTGAGAAGTCTTGAAGGCTTGCGCTGAAAATTCGACTCGGTACGTGCCGGGTGCGAGCAGTGAAAAGCCGTAGCTGCCGTTCATATCCGTCGTCGTTCTAAGCGTTTGATTCGTTGCATCGTTGATGAGCGCGACGGTCGCGGCCGGTACGGCAGCGCCGGCTGAGTCCGATACCGTTCCCTTCAAGCCGGCGGTCGTTGAGGATTGAGCCGCGAGACGGGAAGGGCATCCGCCCACTACGACGACGAGCAGGGCGAACGATACAAATAGCGGCATGCGCCTCAAGTTCATGATTGCTTTATTGTGTCCTTTGGTCGCCGCCCCTGCGGGAGCAGCCTCTCGAGCCGAAGCCAAATCTTCCACGGTTCCAAAACCGCGAATGCGACGATCGGCGCCGTTCTCCCAGCAAGACGCGGTGATGCGTTTTCACGCGTGGTCATTCCAATCCAGCTTTTCCCATTGACGTTTGCGGGAAGACAATGCCGCCACTGTAGTCCCGGCTGCCTGAAAATACTCTGAATGGGGCCGTCTGGTTTTCTTCCTGAGCGATTCTTAAAGTAGTTTATATACCAGCTCCGGAGATTCTTCCAATTGCGATTCCAATGAAATAGGTGACGACTCCCTCGACGGCGCCGACGAAAGTCATTTCGAGTCCGCTGGCCCACCACGAACGGATCGTGATCAGCGACTTGGCGGCGCCAACGGCGAAGTGGGCCAGCAGGGAAACGACCGCGGCAACGATCACCGCCGGATAGCCACTGAGAAAGAAAAATGGAACAACCGGAATCGTGGCGCCGATGGCCGTCGAAAGGGCTCCAGAGATTGCCGAAGTCAGCGGCTTTCTGAGCCCGTCTTCGGTCGTGTTCAGCCGTTCTTGCGCCAGCGTGCGAACGAACTGGGCTTTGTCCTTGGCCAGATGCTCGACAAAGTGGTCGGCCTCTTCCGGCGGCAACCCCCGCATCTGATAGCTGAGCGAAAGAACTTCCCGCGCTTCGGCTTCATTGTTCTCAACCGCTTCGCGTTCGCGGGAGAATTCCGCTTCGTAGATCTCCCGCTCACTTTTTGCGGCGAGAAATGCGCCGGAGCCCATCGAGAGCGCGCTCGCAATCATGCCCACCATCCCCGCGATGATGACAAATTTGCTGTTGCCCAGGGTCGCTCCGGAAACGCCGGAAACAATTCCGAAGATCGCTCCGAGGCCGTCGTTGATTCCGTAGATGGCGTCCCCGATCCAGCCGGCTGCCCTCGGACGGTCTTCCTGCCTGGCGGCCAGAAGTTCGTCGAGGGCCTGTTTGGCCTGTTCGGGCGAGGGATGCTGGATCGGCCGCCGGTTGCGGATGAGCCCGCTCAGGGTCCGGTAGTGTTCGCGTTCGTCTTCGAGCGCCTGCTCCAGGATGCGAATGCTCGGTTCGTCGCCGAGTTCCTTGATTTGTTTCGCGTACTTTGCGATGTCGCGGCTTTCGTCCAGCTCCAGCCGCCGCAGCGCCATCCCCACACCGCCTACACGATTGGCGATGGTGTCGGCTTCGCCGGTTTTTGGCCCCTTATATACCGGGTCCGGCCCTCCCAGCGCACGAATGCGATCGGCCCAAAGCTGCGCGTGATGCTGCTCGGCGTAGGATAGACTATGGAACGCGGCGCGCCGCGCCGGATCGCTCTCGCGCTCCGCCAATATTTCGTAGGTGTAATACCCGCGCATTTCGGCCTGCCAATTGCTTTCCAGAATTTTAAGGATGCGGCTACGATCGCGAGGTGCAAGTTTAGAAACAGCACTTGTTGAATTCGCAGTCATGGGGCGATCTCCCGGTGTCAGAGGATTCTGCGCGTGAATAGATGGAGAAGTCAAAGACCGCGCAGCAGCTTCGCCGTGATGGTTGTGACGGGACTTCCTGAAGGCAAATTCACATTACGTATTTCAGCGTTTGACTAGTTTTTGAGACCATTCGATGCAGGACCGCCGGAGATACAAGAGTCTAGCGCCCGCCGCGTCTCCAGCGCCCATTGGACCAAAGGATAGCCTTCGTCGAGCCACTCGAAGGTCATGTCTCCCGTCGAGGATATGATTCGGAATTCGTGTTTTGGTGCATCGAGCGAGATAAAATCAAATCGCGGGGCAGGGAATTGAAGGTTTCTGAATTTTTCAAACTGCCCCCGGACGGCAAGGCACTGCTGCTCGGTCAGATAAAACGACCGAACCTTCAATTTGTTGATCACACTTAACGTGTCTTCCTTCGGGTTTTTCCGACGCAAAGCTGACAACTGTTCATAGATCGAGGTGCCCTCGGCCATAAGTATCTCCACCCTGATTGGTCCCTCGTTCCTTCCTATAAATCCGATATCCATAATAAATGAATATTCGAGGTCGCCGGGAACGGGCGCGTGAGAATATCTGTAGCCTACGTACACTCCCACCTTTTTCTCGATAGGGAGCTTCATTTTCAACAAAGTGCCGTAGAAATCCCCCTCGGATTGAGCTGGTTTCGCGTTGGCAGTGCCGAACGGAGACACAAAGAGAGCTAGGGTGGCAAGGGCGGCACGAATTTGGCGGCACGTGCGCACAATCAACACTACTGTTGAACTGACTTAGATTCTACTTCTTGTTTCAGAGACGAAACGAATTCCGCCAGCGGGCGCGGGCCAAGGTCGCCTTTACTCTGGTGACGAACCGAGACGGTGCCGGCCTCGGCTTCCTTGCCGCCAACGATCAACATGTAGGGAATCTTCTGCATCTGCGCGTCGCGAATTTTGGCCTGCAATTTTTCGTTGCGGTCGTCGAGGTGCGTGCGGAATCCGGCATCCTTCAGAGCGACGATAACTTTTTTCGCGTATTCCGCGAATTTTTCGCTGAGCGGCAGCACTTCCGCCTGCACGGGCGCGAGCCACACGGGAAACGCTCCGGCATAGTGCTCGATCAGGATGCCGAAGAAGCGCTCGACCGAGCCCCACAGCGCGCGATGCACCATGAGCGGCTGGTGGCGGTTGCCATCTTCGCCCACGTACTCCAGGCCGAAGCGCCCTGGCAAATTGAAATCGAATTGAACGGTGGTGAGCTGCCACGGCCGGCCGATCGCGTCGATCAGCTTGACGTCGATCTTCGGCCCGTAGAACGCCGCTTCGCCTTCCATGCGTTTGAACGGAATATTCAGCCTGGTCAGCGTCGTTTGGAGGGCGCCCGTCGAACGGGCCCAGTCTTCGGCCGATCCGGCGTAATTTTCCGGATGGTTCGCGTCCCAATCCGAAAGCTCGACGACGTACTCGCTGAATCCGAACGTTTTCATAACGGCAAACGCAAAATCGATGCACGCCTCGATTTCGGACTCGATCTGCTCCGGCATGCAGAAGATGTGCGCGTCATCCTGCGTGAACCCGCGCACTCGCAACAGGCCATGCAACACGCCCGAGCGCTCGTAGCGATAAACGGTGCCCAGCTCGGCGAGCCGCACCGGCAATTCGCGGTAACTGCGCAGGCGCGACTTGTAAATCAGGATGTGGCCCGGACAATTCATGGGCTTGAGCTGGTAGTCGTCTTTCTCGACTTCGATCGGGCCGAACATATTCTCGCGATAGAAATTCGCGTGGCCGCTGGTCTTCCACAATTCCAGGCGCATGATGTGCGGCGTATAAACTAAATCGTAGCCGCGCCGCAGCAACTCGTCGCGCAGCCAGTCTTCCATTATTTTACGAACAAGGCCCCCTTTGGGGTGCCAGAAAATCAGCCCGGGCCCGGCCTCTTCCTGAACAGAGAACAGATCCAGTTCCTGCCCGAGTCGGCGATGATCGCGCCGTTTCGTCTCTTCCAGCCTATGAAGGTATTCGTCCAGCTCCTGCTGCGTGTAGAAGCACGCGCCGTAGATGCGCTGCATCTGCGGGTTGCCTTCCTGGCCTTTCCAGTAGGCGCCCGCGACGCTCATCAGCTTGAACGCGCGAATGCGCCCGGTCGAAGGGATATGCGGCCCGCGGCAGAAGTCGATAAATTTTCCGGTAGTGTAGAACGACACCATCGGCTCGATGGCGCGCTCCTCCACCAGTTCGCACTTGAAGCCCTGATCCCACTTGCGATACAGCTCGAGCGCTTCAGGCTTGGGCATCATCTTGCGCTCGTTGGGAATGTCCTGCGCCGCGAGCTCGCGCATTTTCTTTTCGATGCGCTCGAGATCTTCGGGCGTGAAGGGTTCCGCGCGCACGAAATCGTAGAAGAAGCCCGTGTCGATCGGCGGGCCGATGCCCAGCTTGACGTTCGGGAAAAGTTCCAGCACCGCCGCGGCGAGTAAGTGCGCCGCCGAGTGCCGAAGCACCTGAATCGCCTCGGGATCTTTCGGAGTGAGGATGGAGAGCTTTACGTCCTGGTCAATCGGCGCGCGCAAATCGACCAGAAACCCTTCGCCGTTTGCCGCCGAGGTCATACGAGCTTCAGGAGCCGCGTCAGGAGATTTTTCGGGCGCCGCGCCCGTGGCCGCTATTCCGGCCGCGGCAGCAAGCCGTTGAATCGGGGCGATCCGCGCCACCAGGGCTTCCTTCGCCAGCCGCGGCGAAATCTGCTGCGCGATCTCCTCCGCGGTAGTGCCGAGCGGCACCTCGCGTATCGCGCCATCCGGCATCGTAATGTGAATTGTATCCATACGTTTTTTCGGCTTTCGACCGGCGAGTGCGAATCGACGCTGCGCGCCAGCGCCCGTGGAACTACCTACGCTAGCAGAAGCCTCCAAGCACGGTCAAGGCAGGGGCCGCATAGGGGCGGCGCTTAGCTCTTTGCGCTGCACGTCACTGGTGGCCCTCCAGCGCACTTGAAACCGGCAAGTTTCTCTTTAATCCAAGCTACGTGTCTAAGTAAGCAACATCTGGTTTGTAATCGGGTGGGACGGGAGGATTGACGAGTGTGCGAGGTGCCTTCTAACATACTTGGGAGTGGAAGGCTATGGACGGCAGTCACGGGCCATTTTCTCCCTCTAGAATCAAAGGGTTGGCGATGCCGAGCCAAATGGACTCCTTAGTTTCGGCAATTCGAAGTAGCAAAACTAAAATGTCTCGGGGCGCTGCCAGCCGGATGGCGCCTAGAGGATGATTCTTGCTCTCTGAAACCTCAGTGATGACCGGTTCGTTCGAGCCCCG
>DATNIO010000288.1:0-77515 GCA_035604385.1 Verrucomicrobiia bacterium
AAGGCTCCTTCCGCCCCAGGTGGCTACTACCAATCGTCCCTCGTTGTCGCGTGCCAGGCCGTTGCACCCGGGCAAGTTAAATCTTTTGAAATCGGGATCTGTCGGCGGTTTCCCATTGGTCTGGATAAATCCGTGCCTCCAAAAGCTAGGGATCACGCGGGTGTGATTGTTGTAGATGGTCTAATTCACGTCATCGGAGGGCGTACGGCGGGGGAGAGCGATTTAGTCAACCTGCACGATGTTTATGACCCAAAGACGGATTCCTGGCAATCGGCAGCCCGCTTCCCACGGCACGAAGCGGTGGCGCGGTGGTCCACTATCGTGGGCTCATACTTTACGTCGGTGGCGAATGTAAGACCCCCAAACCCGGAGGAGGCGGCGAAGGGTTTACTGAGAATGAGGCGTACGATCCAAAAACCAATATGTGGCTGACACTCGCGCCACTGCCCGAGCAACGGAACGGATTCGGCGGTGCAGAGGTCGGACAACATGCCTATTTTGCCGGCGGCTCCGTGGGATGCGGCGGGGCTCCGACGTCGGACCAATTACTCCTTTTCACCCTGCCGTGAGGGCGCACCCGGAACTCTATCGAATCGATTCGGGATGGACCGCACGATTTATATGTTTGACGTTGACCAGCGAATCGTGTGGGTGGTAGATAAAATGCCAAACTATTTTAACCATGTGTTTAAGATCAAGGGGGCCTGCGGTAAGACGGAGAGAAAGCAGGGGCCAAACCTGCAAGGAGCTTTTGCTGATGCGCAGAAATCGAATTTTCGTGGTTTTATTTACGTGCGCGATTGCGATGGCACTCTACGCGGCAGGAGTGATGGAGCGTTCTGTTGCAGCGCAGGCAGCGACCCAGGGAGCATCCGACCCGCCCATTCCGGTGGATGATTTGCAGTGGTCGTATCGCATCGACCGTTACAAACTGGCTGGCGACGGTGGCGCGGCGCGCGGCGAGATCATCTACTACTATAAATGCTGGATGTGCCATAACCAGTACACCAAGGGCGGTCCTTACCTCAAGGATCTGTTCAAACACGCAGACCTGGAATCCGGCCAGCCGGTCGGCGACGACACGGTTATGGCGCAAATCAAGAATGGCGGCCCGGGCATGCCGTCGTTCCGCACGAGTTTGAGCGACTTAGACGTCGCGGACCTGGTTGCTTACATTCGCGAGGGGAAGTGCTGCGTCGAAGGCGAGAATCCGCCGCCGAATCCCTGGTATCAGGCCACGGAGCATAAATGGCCGGTGCAGAGTGGCGTATCCGGAGGAGCTCGAGGAGCCGTACGAATCCGGACAGGCGACACGCCCGAGGGCGTGATGATGCAGTTGATCGCGCCGAACGGTGTTCGAACCACAGTTTTCACCAACGAAGAAGGAAATTACGAATTTCCGAAGATGCGAGCAGGCACCTACACGTTGCGCATTGCCTCGCCGCTCGAGTTCAAGCCTTTTAGGACGGAAGTTCAGATCGACGGCGCGACCAAGGTCGACGACATCGTGCTCGAACGAGTTTCAAATACCGATTTTCTTCCGGGCACCCAGGAAATCGAATCTCAAATGGGCGGTTCCGAATTGATCTGGAACCTGGCCGGGACCGCCGAGGAAAAGCGGGCATTTCGAAGCTGCGCCTCCGGTTGCCATTCTTACGAGCAGGTCTTGAGGAACCGCTATGACGAACGAAGCTGGCGCTCGATCGTGCACCGCATGATGCATTATAACGGTGCATCGCTCATTAACCCAACGACACCTGCCATTGCCAACTCAGAAAACGGGATGGACCCCAACGATCCCAGGCGCTTACGCATTGAAGATATGATCGTGAAGTTTCTGACGCGGGTTCGCGGGCCGGATTCGAAGGACGGGCAAGTTCAGATTTTTCCGCGCCCACGCGGTGCTTCCACCCGCGTGGTGATCACGCAATATTATTTGCCTCGCTTGTTGATGAGCCCACATGACGTTGCTGGCGATTCGAAAGGCAATATCTGGTTTTCGAGCCACAGGACGCGGTACATCGGCAAATTGGACCCGAAGACCGGGATGATCACGGAATATGCGGTTCCTCTCACGCCGGGAGCGTTACCCGGATCACACCGGATCACGGTCGATAGGAACGACATTATTTGGTTTTCCGAAGTGTGGTCGCACAATCTGACCAAATTCGATCCTAAGACAGAAAAGTTCACGCAAATTCCCATCCGGTCTTCGGTGATGCCGATCAATTCCCCTGGGTTTAATAATTTCGCCCTCGCACCCGATGGGTACTTCTGGTACACGGACGACCACGCTGCTGTCAAAATTGATCCCGAGACCGGCAAGTTCGTACAGCAGTTTCCCATGAAGGCGCCCTCCACCTACGATAATGCCATCTCGTACGATGGGAACTGGTGGGCGGGGGGATCGCCACCGGGCGGCGGCAACTCCGCGCAGCTCCTGAATATAAACACGGGCAAGATGCTAAATCTTGAGACGGGATCTGAGCCGTCGAATTCGCGAAGAGGTGGATTCGATCCGTTCGGAAATGCCTGGTTTGGCGGCGGTAACGGCACGCTGGTGGAACTCGACCAAAAGCTGGGGCGTATCCGCGAATTCAAACCACCGCTCCCCATCAATCCGTTGGCTGGTTTTTACGAGGCAATGCCGGATAAGAACGGTGAAGTCTGGGCCGGTGTGCTGCCCGGCCGCGAGTTTGTCCGCTTGAATCCTAAGACCGAGCGGTGGATAGAATACATGATGCCGGAACCGTTCGCGCATGATCGAAGAACTTGGATCGATAACTCAACCAACCCGGTCACTGTCTGGTATGTGGATTATCAAGGGTATATTGTGCGAATCCAGCCGCTGGAGTAGGGAATCGAAGCTAACCGTCCTAGTTGTCATTGCTGCAGCTAGACCAAAGTTCTGAGAGTTGACCAAATAGCTGCTTACCGGAGAAGGGTAGAAATCAACTTGCCAAGAGCCGCGAAAGAGGCCACTCAGAAGGCGCCATCACGATCAACACTCATCAGCTCCAACTGCGCTTGACGTCCCAGATACAGACACCTGCTAAGAATTGAATTAGTGGTGATCGCACTGCGAGTTTCGTCCGGCGACGGAATTGTCTCGATTCGGAGGGAAGATGGCTATCAAGAGGCGTGATCTTCTGAGGGGGACGGCCGCGGTAGGCGCATCATCGCTGATTCAGCCGAAAGCAGAAAGCGCGCAGGAAATAGTTCTGCAACCGAAATACCACTACAGCAAGCCGGTGATTGATGCGCACCTTCATTGGTATCCACCAGAGTTTGCCGACTTGATCGAAAGGGAAGGGGCGGCGAACGGCGTGAAGAACATCAGACGGAACGAAAACGGTGAACTCGAGTGCGTCGTCCCGGGCAACCATCCTTACGCTCCGCGAGCCCTATTTCGCCGCGATATGACCGATGACAACCTGATGCTGAAAGCCATGGATGACCGCCACGTCGATATGTTTACCCTCAGGCAGACGAATCCGCACGTCCTGGCCGAATGAGGCAAGGCAATAAAGCATCTCTGTTACCCGCCTCCAAGCTCACTCCCCCAGAAAATCTGAGCGGATCATCTCCAAGCAGTTCTAAAGCTCGGGTAGCTGAGAGTTTGAATCCCACTAGCCCATTGAAACAGTCGGATGACAGCTCCTACTTTTTAGCTGCGCCGATGTTGCACCCAAAATCTGGACAACGATTGCGAGAGATCGCACACAACCTCAATAACAAGAGTAAACCCTTTGGCCAGTGGAGGGAGGCGGACGAATCTCGATCTACCTGGGATAATGACGTTTCTCTTCTCTTCACTTCTTTTTCTTCACCTTCCTAGCTGCGAATCCCAACGGGAGTTCGTCACCGTCGATAGGAGGATTTCCCTTGCCCACGCGAGCTAGAATCCGGCTAACCTTTGCCGGATCGGCACGTCGCGCGCGTTCCTCAAAGTATTCTTGCGTGCGCATTGCGGAAACCTTTTCTGCAAGTGCGAGGGTGATCAGCTGATTGAGTGCCACTCCTTCCGATTCGGCGGCCTTGCGCGCTTCGGCCAATAGGGTAGGCGGTACCCGTAAAGCAAAATTGCTTCGTCTCATGAATTCACTCCATCTCTCGCCATCACTCGGTTTCCTCTGCAAATCCCCGAATCACTTCCCCCGGCCGCACCACCGAACAGCGAAAACGCGCCGCCACAGGCCTAAAGTCCCAATCGTTGAAAGTCACGATCGAATCGGCGCGACCATTGATGGCTGTTTCCAACACCATCTCGTCATTCGGATCTGGTAACATCGGCCGCATGCGAATCATTAATTCGACCCTCTTCCCGACGGAAGCCAGTTCATCCAGCACTGAAGATACATCTTCTCTGCTCGCTCCGGATGCCGCAAGATGCTGAGGACGGGTTAGAACTGATTCGTATTCCAGCATCAAGGGTACAGACAACAGCAAGTCGAACCTGCGAGCTCACGCCGCCTCGAGCACCTGGCGAGATGCGCCAGTGTCGCTACGAAAGGCTGCCACGAGCACATCCGTGTCCAAGACGTATGCCTTCATTCCATAACAGGATATTGCGGGCGATATTGCGTGTCAAGGCCCGAAGGGTATGAGGCTGTTCGAAAGCATACTAGGAAGGGTTATCCGATCAGGATTCGACTGAGTAAGGCTCGTCTACAAGGGCAACCGCCGCCCCAGATGGACGTCAAGATTTCCTGATCCCGAGGGCAGGGAATCAACTACTCCGTTTCCGCATGGGCGCATGACGTCATCGACTCGAGAGATGGAACACTATTCGATGTGAGTGCGAGCGGCAGGCGATAAGTGATCTGCATTACGTCACAGCGTGACCTGCATCACTGCGTGTACATCCCGTATTAGCGCTACATGGACTTCTAAGAAGGATTCGCCAGGAGGTCTCGCCAATGAATTCCACGAAGCCTGATCGTAGAGGATTCTTGAAGGGAAGTGCGGCTCTGGCCGGCTTGGCTGTGGGAGCGATACCGTTCGTGAATGGCAAAGCACGCGCGGCCGACGAACCCACCACCAAGCGGGGCGTTACCCCGGACGACCCCGTCATCGAGGATTTAGCCTACGGTGGGCGTTCCGGCTTCGAGACCACTACACGGGCGCACAGTGTGGGAGTACTAAATGCCACGGGATTGCGAAATCTGACTCCGCTTCAGGATACGATCGGAGCCATCACCCCATCCGGTTTCCATTTTTTGGTGTTGCGCGAGCAGCATCTTCCAAACATTGATCCCAAGGAGCACACTCTCCTGATCCACGGCATGGTGGACCGTCCCTTGGTCTTCACTATGGACGAATTGAAGCGCTTCCCTTCCGTATCCGAAGTTCATTTCCTGGAGTGCACTGGAAACAGCGGGGTGATGCATTACAAGTCCTATCTGAGCGACATGAAGAAGTACCCCGATGTGGCCAAGGACGTTCGTTTCATCCAGGCGCTTCACGGACGAACCTCTTCCAGTGAATGGACAGGGGTACGCCTTTCCTTGCTGCTCAAGGAATGCGGTGTGCAATCGGGGGCGAGTTGGATCGTCGCGGAAGGGAATGATACGGAAAAGCATGCGAAAAGCATGCCGCTTGAGAAGTGTATGGACGATGTGATCGTGGCGTACGGTCAAAATGGCGAAGCGCTGCGGCGAGAACAGGGCTATCCGTTGAGGCTGCTCGTTCCCGGCTGGCAAGGGGTCAACAATGTGAAGTATTTGAGGAACATTAAGGTGGTGGACAAACCTTATTATTTCCAGAGCGAGACCACTGCCTACACCAACTTGCGGCCGGACGGCAAGGCATCCATATACGAATCTCAAGTCGGACCGAAGTCGCTGATCACTTTTCCCTGTGATGGCCACCAACTCAACGAGCGCGGCTACTATCAGATCACCGGTCTAGCCTGGTCCGGAAGGGGTGCGATCAGCCGCGTGGAAGTCAGCACCGATAACGGGCGGACTTGGAAGGACGCGGTTCTTCAGACGCCGATCTATCGAAAGGCGCATACGCGATTCCGCTTTGACTGGAATTGGGACGGTTCGGAAGCCGTGATCATGTCCCGGTGCACGAATGAATTTGGCGATATTCAACCGACGTTTACGGAGCTAGCACAAATGTGGGGTAATGCCAGAGAACCTCACATCCCAGCTGCTGAAGTTATAAAGTTTTGGGAAACGGCAAATATCTCGGAGTTTCTCAACAATCCGATTCAGCCCTGGAAAATCGGGAAAGATGGGAGCGTCAAAGATGCGCTTTACACCAATCTCAATATCAAGGTCTAGTTCTCTATTGGCGGTGGTGGCTCTGTTCGCGTGTGTCGCAGCCATGGCGCAGTCCCCTACCTACAAGATGGGGAGGACGCCGACGGAGGCTGAAGTGCGTGCCTGGGATCATGCTGTAGGTCCCGACGGAAAAGAGCTCCCTCCCGGAAGCGGAACCGCGGTAGAAGGCGCGAAGATCTATGCGGCTAAGTGCTCCTTTTGTCATGGAAAAAACGCAGAGGGTAATTTCCCGTTCGCGCGTTTGGCGGGCGGCGTTGGCACACTCAATACCCCTACCCCTCAAAAAAGCGCCGCGAGCTATTTGCCCTATGCGACTACGATTTGGGACTTCATCAACCGCGCCATGCCGCGCGATGCTGAGGGAACTCTAAGCCCAAGCGAGGTTTACGCTGTGACCGCCTTCATACTCTTCAAGAACGGGACCATTAAGGAGACCGATGTTCTGGATAAGAAGAGCCTGGTGGAGGTCGTAATGCCGAATCGTTATGGATTTTTTCCCGACCCCCCACAATCCAAGCCCGATAAGGACCACTCTTGGCTGCCCTATTGGGATCAAGTGAAAGATCTGCGGCAAAATGACAAGGCCTTCGGTGGTCGGTAGGAAGGTCGAAACCTTACGCCGCTGCTAAAGATAGCTTGGGAATCAGTGGCTTTCGTCACGGCATTCACGCGAATAAGTCTGGCTCGGAAATCGTCTACGGTGTGTTCGTTCGACTCGCTTCTGGCGAATTCCCGTACGTATCATGGCTTCTGGTCAATGAACCATATTCCAGATTAAGGAGATTCTCTGCGTGAAGAAAATTTCAGTCATTGCATTGACATTGTTTGTGGCGCTGGATATGACTGCGTTCGCCCACTTATCGCAGGGGTTTCGACGTTCCAGTCTGACAAGCATGGCTCAGGAGGAAGGCTCGCTTAGAACGATCCGAGGCACGGTCAAAGCCGATAGTGGCAAATTGACATTCGTGACGGACGATGACGGCAAGACGTGGGACGTCATGAACCCCGAGATGCTCAAAGGCCATGAAGGTCATCATGTCGAGCTCAATGTGCATTTGTATGTCGACAAGGGCGTCATTCATGTTCATTCCGTGAAGATGCTCAAAAATCCAAAAGACAATTTGGTTGGTACACTATCCCGTGCAACCAATGCGGCAGTCCGCCATTGAGTATTTGCCCCCCAAAGCCCCGTGTCGTCGCCGGAACATTAAAGCGGTAGGCCTGCAAGCGGACCACGCACTGCGCTGACAGAGCGTTTCATATACTCTCCTTCTGGGCTGGTTAGTGAGTTACGCTTGCCTTCGTTGATCCGGCCTTCTCCGCCGAATCCATAATCAGTTTGGCTACCTCATCGGGATGGGAGAGCGGAGACGCGTGGCTAGCGGATAATTCAATTGTATTGGCTCCCATGCGTTTGGCCATGAACCGCTGCACTTCTGCACACTGCTCCATATCGTTCGCTGAAATCTGGAACCATGAAGGCTTTGTCCGCCAGGCGGCTTGCGTGACCTTGTCCGTGAACGATTGAGTGGCGATGGGGCGTTCAGTGGCAGCCAAGACTCGCGCATCGGCGATGTCCAAATCTCCGGCCCAAGCTTCAGGATACGCGTCGGTATCGAGCCACTTGCGACCGGCTTCGTCCGTGTGAATTGGCGACGAAGCTTTCCGCGGGCATTGTCGCAGCATGTCTCCCGAACCTTCGCCGGCATCGGGTGCGAGGGCAGCAACATACACCAAGCCAATGACGTTCGATTGGTTGCCGGCCTCGGTGATTACGACTCCTCCCCAGGAATGGCCTACGAGAATCACCGGCGCTTGTTGCCTGGCAACGACACTCTTCGTCATGGCAGCGTCTGCTGCCAGGGATGTGAGTGGAATGGGAACGACCGTAACGTGGAATCCATTGGCCTGCAGCAATCGGATGACTTTCGTCCAGATCGAGCCGTCTTCATATGCGCCAGGGACCAAAACAATATTCGGTTTGGAAGATGCGGCCCCGCCGGTTCGCGCTTGCGCTGAATACAGCTGGGAGAGACGCGGAAGAGAACTCAGAAACACCACCAGGGACGCTACTAGAGCTGTCTGAACGATCTTCTTTATTCTGATATGCATCAATTGATTGATAATTGAAATTCGGGAATTCATAAATACCCTCGCAAAGTATTTTCCATGTGCACTTTGGGATAACCGGCTTGTTGATCCTGATAGGTTATCCCAATTGGGTCAATGGGTTCACCGAAATCGGTTTGCTCACTGATTTTCAAACTTACTCAAAAATTCGAAGCTGCCACGGGCAAGCGATTACCTGCGCCGCTTTCACTGCGATCTCACCATGCACGACCCGAAGCTTACCCGGATGCTGATTGATCTCGTGGGCGCCGACCGAGTCGTGTGTGGTACCGACTTTCCGCAGGGCATGGCCATCAAGAAGCCCGCAGAGTACGTGGAGGCAATACCGAATATAACCGAGAGGGAGCGCGATTCAATTCTTTGCGAAAACCCGGCGCGCTTGCTCAGGCCGTAGAGCGCCAGGTGTTGTATGATGGCAGGAAGTAGTTCAAATATCGACAAAGCCCACACAAAGGCGCCTTCAGCATGAAGCGGCTTAGAAGAATGTGTTAACGCTGGCAACTTAGTATCTCCACGTACCTGTGTGGGAAAAGCTAACGGCTATGGCAACCTGCCATGGTGCGCCGCAGACTTGACAATGCTGGACGATCAGTGCCATAAGGCCTTTTCAGGATAGGGTCAATGCCGAACGATTTCGAAGATCATTGCTGGAGGGATGTCGTTTCAAGCGATGTCCTCGATCTATACTCCCGTTATACGCGCGACGTTTTCGTAGGCATGTCCCCCGCGCTGCTTGCCATCGATCTCTATGAACTTGCTTACGAGGGTGGAGCTCGGCCCATCGCGGAGATCTCAAAAACGTATCCGAGTTCTTGTGGTGAGCATGCCTGGTCTGCAATCGAACCCACAAAACGACTTTTTGCAGCGGTGCGCTCTGCTAGAATCCCCGTTTTTTATACAACCATGGATGTCCGTCCAAACAGCCGGCCGGAAGGGCTCAATGCGACCAAGCGCCGGGCGCCGCGCAACGACGCTGAAGCATATGCCATACGAGCGGATTTCAAGCCAGAAACGGATGACGTCATAATTACCAAACAACGTGCAAGCGCGTTTTTTGGGACTCCTCTTCAGGCCCACCTGACCCAACTTGGCATACGAACGGTAATTATCTGCGGGGAGAGTACCTCGGGCTGTGTGCGCGCGTCGGCGGTCGATGCGTACTCGCATGGCTTTCACGTCGTTCTAGTGGAGGAGTGCTGTTTTGACAGGAGCGTGCTGTCGCACAAAGTGAATCTGTTCGACTTACATCACAAGTACGCCGACGTACTGCACATCGACGAAGTTGAAACTCACCTTAGGGGCGAGCGGGCTCTAAAAGCGAGCTAATTCATAATGAAGCCGAACGCATACGGTCCGTTTCCGTATTCACCGATAGTTCATCGACCGCGTCTCACATGGCCAAATAACGCGCGAGTGGCGCTCTGGGTTATCCCGAACATTGAATTCTTTTCTCTCGAGGAGCGACCAGGGGGCTCCGGCAGCGGCAAGATTCCTGACATCCCTTTATGGTCATCAAGAGATTATGGCAATCGGGTAGGTGTGTTCCGGTTAATGCAGACTCTTGATCGGCATGAAATCCGAGCAACGGTCGCGCTCAACAGTGATGTATGCGTGCGACATCCGATGATTATCGAAGAAGGCCAAGCGCGGAAGTGGGAATGGATGGGCCATAATCGGACCAATACGCGGCGCCTGAATGACGCGCCACCTGGCGAAGAGGCGAAGATCATCCGAGACAGCCTTGCCACCATCGCGACCGCCACCGGAATGCGGCCGGCGGGCTGGCTGGGATCCGGTCTGCAGGAGACTTGGGACACGCTCGATTTGCTCGCGGCCGAAGGTGTTGAGTATGTATGTGATTGGTGCAACGATGACCAACCTTACATGATGAACCTGGAAGGCGGCCGTAATCTTGTCTCGTTGCCGTACAGTCATGACATCAACGACAAGCCTGCCTTTGAACAAATGCACCGGACAGCCGCTGAATTCCAAGAGATGATCTGCCGGCAATTCGACGTTCTCTATCGGGAGGGCGAGGAATCCGGCCGGGTCATGGCCATTGCGATTCATCCTTATCTGACCGGCATGCCGTATCGCATTGATGCATTCGATGCAGCACTCGAGTATATCTGCCGCCACGAAGGTGTCTGGCGCGCAACTGGGAGCGAGATCGCCCGCCAGTTTATAGCGCAAATGGAAAATCGAGCGGACCAGCAGCTGCCAAGAAAGGCAGCAGGGAATTGATCTTGAACCGCAATTCCGATTGGAGCCCGGCAAGGGGATCGATGGGCCGGCAATCATCCAAGAAAAGACTTCGACGAGAGTTGTCTATATCCGTCAAACGGCCGAATTAGACGAATTCCTCAACCTCAGAATCCAAGTGGAAAACTCAAACTAAATGGCACGTTCACAGTCCACCTACGGTCGACTTGCTGCGGTCTGCATCGCTGGTTCGCCCGCTGGTAAATCAAACATCCCGGCAGGAAGTGTAAGAATGAAGTCGATAACTTCGGCGCTTTCGACAATGTCGGCATATTTCGCGTGCATATCGCAAAGACTCACAGCGTGTGAGGCCTGCGAACGGTCGAAGCAGCCATCTTCTACAACTACAACGCGATAGTTGCTGCTGAACGCGTCGAGAACCGACGCGCGGACGCAACCGCTCGTCGTAGCTCCAGCAACGAGCAGGCTGTCACAGCCCAGAAGAGTGAGATAGCTTTGCAGAGGCGTGGCGTAAAAGGCGCTCGGTTTCTGCTTTTGAATCAGAATATCCCTTGGGCCTGGGGCAATCTCATCCACGACCGCATTCGGATCGAGATTGGTTTGCGTGCGCAGCCGTTCATTTTGGCGCGTGTTTTTCCACGACCAACTGCCATTGTCCCACTTGTCAGGACGCTTCTTGTTGGTCGTATAGATGACTGGAAGGCCTTTGGCGCGGGCGGCTTCGATGAGCCGTTTGATGACTCGTACGCCTCCCCATGCTTCCTCGCCACAGGAAGTGGGCCAGCGCTTTATTGACTCAAGAATCGGTTCCGGCTTATCGCCGCAGAACGCGTAGTTGACATCGACCACCAGAATTGCGGGCCGCTTGCCAAAGCCCATTCGCGCGCCGAATCCCCCTGCGGAGAACACGGCCTTATCGCGCTCCGTAAGAAACATGTCCCAAATAGGTGGCTTCATTTTGTGGTACCTCCACGAAAAAGACTATGACGCAGTCAGCGCTGTGCAACGGAGCCTCTTTCAAGCAAGGAGCCCTTCCACGTTTCCCTTTTACGGCTTTGCCGCGTCGCCAACCGTTGGAGAAGAAAGCTCCGTAAGCGTTCCTCTCTCATCGCCAACCGTCATTTGCTCTTCGGCTGGAAATTGGTACGGCCCCAAGAATAAAAAGATGATACAGGCCAACAAAAGCGCAAACTCGAAAACGATGAACATTGGGGCATAAGAGTGCCAGCGATCGAAGGAGAAACCCATTAGTGACGGACCCACCCCCACGCCAATCATGAACACAGCGAATAAGTAACCGTAGATCTGTCCAAAAGAGCGCAAACCAAAATATCGGCTTACAAAATATGGCACGATATCCCCTTCGGCGCCCATCCCCAGACCGCAAAGTATAATTCCGGCTATTGGTACAATCCCCCCGTACCCGCTACTCAGAAGGCCAAGGCCGATCATCGCACCGCCAACACAGAAAACCGCTACATAGGGACCGAAAAATCGATCGAGGCAATATCCAGACAGCAGACGGCCCACGATCATGGCAAATCCGGCCGCCGACAATGCGGCTGTCGCCCTGGATATCGAAATACCGCGATCCGTGAGCAAAGCGACAGCGTGAATCAGCGGCCCATTCGCCGTGAGAACAACAATAAAGAACGCGACGGCGAGCATCCAGAATTGCCGGGATCCCCGCAACACTTCGGCAGCTGTCAGGCCAGATGCCACTTTATTCTGGCGGAGGCCTTGCCCAGTTGACAGGCGCGCGGACAAAAGGGAAGGAGGCTCTCGAACAAAGATTGCCACCGGCAAGAAAGCAACCATGAAGATGACGATGCCGATGCCGAAATATGCCTTCCGCCAACCGAAGTCGGCAATCAACAATCTTGCAAGCTGGGCAACAAAAATCCCACCGATGCCAATTCCAGCCTGTATGATCCCCAACGCCAGACCGCGTTCCCTATTGAACCATTGGGCGATGACTTTGGAATATCCTAACGGTGTTTGTCCAGCCCCGAAGAAACCCGAAAGTCCGAAAAGAGTGTAAACAATCGCAAGGGATGGTCGGAGGAAAGCAAAACAACCTACACTCAAGGCATACAAGGCGATAGCAGGCAGCAAAGCGGTTCTGATTCGAACCCGATCAAAAAACGCACCGAAAGTAAGGCACCCTACGGCCGTCATAAAGGTGCTCAGCAAAAGCGCCGAAGACAAAACACCTCGACCCAAACCTAAATCATTGGCGACAGGCTTCAAGAACACGCCGAAGGCGAATATGTTGATCGCCCCGCTTCCGACGAATTGAGCCATTAGCGAAGCAACTACAATCCACCAGCGGTTCCGGAACATGGCTATCTCCATCTTGAAACATCCGTTACGGACATATGTTCATGATCGGCCCGCGAACGTTCAGTGCCTCTGTTTGCTAAAAACAAACTCGCTCATAAGCTTCGGCAATCTCACTTCCCGTCGCGAACCAGACTCGATCCATCTTTTTCATGTGAGCAATCGCTCTCTGGAAATACTTGATGCGCAACGGCTGTCCGACCAAGAAAGGATGAAGGGGAATGCCCATGACTCGTGCAAGCGACTCGCTTTCAGAATAGAGAGTCTCGAATTGATCTACGATCGCACCAAAATATTCTTCGCCCGTGTAGCCATGTCGAGAAAAGAGCCCGATATCGTTGAGCACCATGCAATAAGGAACCGAAAGCATCTTTCCGCTTTTTACTTTCATGCGGTAGGGCTGATCGTCATTGTTCCAGTCGGCCACGAATTGAACACCTTCCTCAGCCAGGATGTCGAGTGTATCGAACCTCTCAGCGAGAGCCGGTCCCAACCATCCTTTCGGTCGCGAGCCCGCCGCCTTCTGAATGGTATCGAGCGTGGTCCGGATCACATCTTTTTCTTCGCTAGAACTAGAAAGGTGAGACAGAGGCTGACTGTTTGTAATTCCGTGCCCCATGAACTCCCAATCCCGCTTTGTCATTTCTTCTACCGCTCTCGGAAATATTTCGCACACGGACGAATTCAACGCTACGGTCGCCCGAACTCCCAAGGATGTCAAAACATCCGCAATTCTCCATAAGCCAACTCTAATTCCATATTCTCTCCACGCATAGTTGATTACATCCGGGACTACATTCCGGATATTCGGTGACGTAGCTAATCCCTCGGGCGAATCGTATGTCCAGGCTTCGACGTTAGGGATGATCCAGACAGCCAATGTCTTACCGCCGGGCCAACAGAATGGCTTTCGCTCGAAGATGAGTGAATCCTCATACCGCTCCGGTCTGCGCAACTTCTTGATCGCTGCACCGCCCGTATTTTCTGTCATAGGTCTCCGGGGTTTTAAACTCAAAGAAAGAGAAATCGCTCATCGTCGCTATTTCTCCGCCATGCCCGGCGGCAGAGTAACAGACACGCGATGCTCGGATCAACTCGTGCGTGTGACAACGCTCCGAGATCGCCCTTTGGTTGGACAATGCGCCCCTAGAAAATAGGACATGGACAGGAGCAATCTGGATGGAGCGACTGCCTCTTACCCTGGCGATTAGCGAACACGGCTATGTGGCCGATGTGACCAACGGACGCTTGACGGGGGAGGGAATTGATTTAACTTGCCTGGTCATGGAGATTGAGGAAATCTTTTTTCGCTTCCTCAATTACCGTGAGTTCGATCTCTCGGAAATTTAGTTTGCGAAGTATGCCTCTTTGATCTCGCAGGGTGATGAATCTCTGACGGCAATACCAGTTTTCCCGATGCGGACCGCCCGGCACTCCTCGATCTATGTTCGACGGAACGAATGATCCCGAGGGCAGGGAATCAGCTACTCCGTTCCCGTGCTAGCGCGCAATTGCGCTGCTTCGAAAGGCGGCTCGCGCGAAACGCAATTGCGTTTCCCGATGACGGGCGATTCGAATTAACGGCTGGGAGACGAAATTCGAATGATCAAGTCTGCCGGGAAACAAGTGTGCCAGGCAGAAAGAACCACTCGAAATCGATCGCTCTCGTCTGGACGATTCGGTAAGTCTCACCGGATCTCAAGCACGTCGTGTTCAACCGTAGCGACCTGTACGTCCGGCGTGTATCCTCCGGAAGTGATTTTCCCGCTTACCAGGTGCAAGCGATTGCCGAGGAAGGCAGTAGCAACTCCGTGCCGTGGAAGCGGCATGGGAGGAAGCGTAGCCCACAGATTCGTTGCGGGATCGTAAATCTCAAGGGCTCAGAACGCTCCCAGCATTTGGGGAGTCTGAACCTCGCCACCCGCCACATAAATGCGGCCGTTATAAGTAGCAAAACCTCCGCCACTGCGCGCAGTAGGCATGCGAGCCTTTTGCGGACCCCACTGATCGGTGGAGGGATCGTACTCCTCGACAATATCGAGGTTACTCGCCACAGTAATGAACGGTTGAGCGACGCGGCCGCCGATCACATAGATCTTCCCACTAACAGCGCCGGCATAGGCGTGGTTCCGCGGCGTCGGCATGGGATTGCGTGTTTCCCACTTGTTCGTCTCCGGGTCGTACGCTTCATTCACGGTGAGCGAACGAGCCGGCCCGGTCGGAAAGATCGCTGGGGCATTCGAGCCTTGATTGCTGGCGCCGCCGATGACGTAGATCTTTCCGCCTAGCGTAATGGCAACTGGAGAACCTCGCTTGGTGGGCAAAGGCGCGAGCGCTTTCCAGGAATCAGCGGCCGGGTCATATTCCCAGGCGTTGTCGACCGGCTCCCATCCCCCAAAAGTCTGGTTGGGCACCGCATAGAAAGTAAATCCGCCAAAGATGTAGAGCTTGCCGTGGTATTCGGTGATCGCGGCATGGTGCGCAGGAACCGGCATGGATTTCTTCTTGGTCCATTTGTCCGCGGCCGGGTCGTACTCCCACATCATTCCGACCGGGTGGCCGCCGGGGCCAAATCCGCCTTGGACGTACATTTTCCCGTTTGCAGCCGCGCCAGAGAGTTCCTCTTCCGGTTCGGGAAATGGGGCCGCCTTTTCCCAGCTGCCCACGACCGGCGCCTGTGCTCGCGCGGATGGAGTAATCGCCAGCCCCAGAATGAGGGTCATGCCGATAGCGGCTCCGCTCAATCGTCGGATAGGTAACATAAAGTTTGTTCCTCCTTTACGGATCGTGGCTAGTACGAAGACCAGGCACAGCCAGTTGGCATCAAATTAAAGCGCCTTCATCGACGAGACACCGCATGATGTTTCTTCAATATCCAGCCGGTTGAACTGGCGGCGCTTGAACAGTGCCCACGAGCGCCGTCTTCAGCAAATCTGCCGACACAACCCCCTTGCCATGAGATGGCGCGATCCACTCGACGTCAAGATTCAGGCGTTTCAGATTGTCTCCGAGAGCCGCATAGTATGGGGTGACGATTCCCAGTGGAGGATCGTTGGGGCGCGGCTCACCGAATTGATTGAAGATGTCGGTTATAAATAACAATTTTTCCTTTGGCATGTAGGAAATCAGAAGGTTCGATGTGTGTCCCGCATCATGGACCCAGTATATTTCCAGCTGGCGATCTCCATCGGTCAAGACGTATTTTTCTTTCACCCATATAAATTTGGCGGGTTTCGGATCTCGCGAAAGGAGATCGGGCTCCAACTCGTGAGGATTACGCAAGACGACGTGCTCGTAATACGACTTGTTTGACTCGTGCGTAATGATGATGGACCCTTCTGCGACGAAGGCGCGCAGTCCTGCGGCGTGATCGGAATGGTGATGACTATTGATGTGGTACCGGATCGGCTTGCCGGGAACGAGCCGCTTCACTTCCGCAATATTCGCAAGCGCGCGCGCTTCGGTGAAGGAAGACTCAATCAGGACGGTGTAGTCCTTGAACTCAACAGCCATGCTGTTCGGGTCGGGCGTCCCGGCCAGATACCAGACGCCTTTGGCAATTTCCTGAGATTCCACGCGGGTCGGAGGCGGTGGCGGTGGCGGTTGGATGTTGGCCTCCACGTTTGCTTGGACGTCATTCACGTTCAGCTCCAACACGGGATGCCCGTCCTGCGTCTGGACGATTCTTGTAGGGAACTTCGTGCCGCCAAAATCCTTATAACCGGAAAAAATTGTCTCTATCAATATGTCGCCCAGTATCGGGTCCGGTCTCCAGGTGTCTACTTTCTCGAGTAAATTTTGGTCGTCTATGTATCCGTCAACCTTGTACTTTCCCTTGATCATGAACGAGACGAGCATGCCGGGTTTGCCGTTCATAGTAATTGATTTCGTTGCGGGACTCGCAGTCGTGGCAGCTTTCACCCACCCGTGTGGCGTGAGCGCCAGCGCGCTGCCGCCCCAAGGAGAGTTTTCTCAAGTCACCGACATCCCTCGAGCCTCTTTGTAAATCGGTTGTTGCCCTCCGCCGCGCGGCGGATTCTCAAATTGTTTCCGAAGCGTCTCCTCTCGTGAAAGACCCTTTTCGTAGTCCACGATGCGCGAATATCTTGCGTAAAACTTAGGGTAGGGACCGTTAGGAAAGTAACTCTGGCCGAAGATGTAGGTAAACCCTGTTGCGGAATACTGGATTGTTTTCAGGTTCGCCGCCCCAATTGTTTGCGCCACGTCCTCGACGGCGCTCTTTGATTCTTTTTTGGCGCCGGCGGCGGCGAAGAATGCAACTAGTACGAGACTTGCAAACCCTTTCTTCCACACGGCGCCCTCCTTAACGAATGGGCTACTGTCCCGGCGGCAATAAAATGCACCCAAGCTGGGAATCGATCGACGAATCGGGATCTGAATATGTTCGCAGCAGATCGTGCTCGCGTTTCGCCAAGAGCATATTCCTTTCGTCACTCAACGCAAGCACAAATTGCGCCGAACTGAACATCCACCCGACTGGTTCGAACTGGTGACGACGGCTGTTGAAATGCGCGGCGACACAGAGGGCAAAGGTTGTCTTGGGGTTGATGAAGGCTGACCACACCCGAATACTGGACAAGTAAGATACCAAGATGTAATGTCCGACCATATTCTTAACCTTCATGCGGGGCAGTCCATATGCCGGACCAAGAATCTTGCGGCCGGGGGTTCTCGCGTCGACAGATACTCGGGACCATCGCGGCGGCAGGTGCTGCTGCGGCCTTTCCGGCGAGTCGGTTGTACGGACAATTCATCGACAAATCGACTGCTAAGGGCGGGCGTATCGACTTACATCACCATCATGTGCCCCCGGCACTTGTAGCAGTGTCAGGCCTGCCGCGCGGATTCGGAGGAGACCGCTTCCCGTGAGGCTGTTTTACAACAATGGATCTCATGTGAATGCAGAAAGCTTGTTTGAGGTGGATTTTTATTCTTCTTTTTGCTAGCATTTCTTTCAGTTGATGTCCGGACTTTTGCTAATCGAAATTCTGAAATTGCGGGGTGACTCTTATTATGCCCGCCAAGATTCGCTCGAATACGGAACTCGTCCAAGAAGTTCTCTCTTCGAGATTTGCGGAACTGACGGGAACGTCCTTATCGATTCCGGCCCAAATCGATGAACTGAACGGGGATACGAATTTCATGACTTCGCTTGCTCGGGGTCTTGCCGTATTACAGGCATTTTCCGGTCGCAAGCGTCTAATGACGATCTCTCAGCTCAGCCTTAAGACGGGGTTCTCGCGAGCTGCTGTCCGGCGTTGCATCTACACCCTCGCAAAACTCGGGTATGTAGGGACAGGCGACAACCACCATTTTTACCTTCGTCCGCGCATTCTTTCGCTTGGGTATTCTGGCATTAGCTCGATGCCTCTGGCGTCCGCAGCCCAGCCAGTGTTGGAATATGTAAGCCGTCGATCACCGGAATCTTGTTGGATTGGAACATTGGACGGAAACGAGACCATTTGTGCGGCCCATGCAAACGCAACGCGCCTCAACTCGATTGACTTTCAGGTTGGTGGTCGATTCTCGGCTTTTTCCACTTCGGTAGGTCGTGTATTGCTCGCGAATTTGTCACCAGAAGATCAGGAGTCCTATATTGGACGAACTGAGTTTCGACGACGCAGAGACGGCACGCCCTATCCCCAAGCCAAAATGCGACAAATTCTGAGTCAGACTCGGCGGATGGGATATTCCATTGTGAATCAGGAATTGGAAGTGGGTGTGTGGGCCGTGGCGGTCCCTATTTACGATCCATCTGGAAAAGTAGTGGCGGGGCTAGGTATCGCGCGACTCTCAGAGGGCGAATCTTCTGAGACGATGCTGATGAAGTTCCTTCCGCGACTGCAGCATGGCGCAAGGGAACTCGCCATGTTTTTAAAATGATTAGTATTCGACCTTGACAGTCCGATTCGAAAGCAGTGGATTGGTTTGGTTGAGCCGGAAAATGTGCTCCGAATCTGGCGGAACCTGGGCCCGCTTCAGTAATCGAATTTCCTTCCCCTCATTCAGAAATCAAGGTAAGAGAAAGTTTTTGGACGCAAAGCCAAATGTTGTCCCCACTCGCCAATTTGTTATCCGATCCGAATTACGCCTACTTCTCCTTGGATTTCGATGATGGTATGGAAAGGTTCAGAAAGGTGCTGCAACCTTTTCAAGATGTCAGTAGCCGTTTTACCCCGAGCTAGCATTGGACGCCCTGCATCGGGGCGGGGAAGGCCGAAGCCCATTTCTATGGGGTAGAGCTTTATGTCGTGGAGATTTTTGCTTTTGAAAGATGCGACAGGAATAACACTCTGCCAAACTCGGACGTTTGGTTTTTCGGAAGCAGCGCGAGCATCGTAGAAGTCTGCTGCCGTATTCTCCGGACCGAGTCCTTCGCGAACCATATCATCCTCGGGCTCCAATAAGACGGTATCATTCTCCGAAATGAAACTTCCAAGGCTATAAAAAATGGGTCTGCCTTTATAGATCTCTATGCCCCGCAGCAGGTGAGGACCGTGGCCGACAAAAGTGTCTGCTCCGGTGTCAATGACAGCACGGGCTAGAATTTGCATGTGTTCCGAAGGGTCTTCAATGCTCTTTCCACCTTCGTGGTTATGAACGGTATAAATGACCCAGTCAGCCATTCGCCGTGCCTCGCTTACGCTCTGAAGGTTTCGGCGGAAGTCGGGCTCATTGATTCTGGTGTGCCGCTCGAACGATTCTCCTAAGACGAACCTGGCCGCAGGATCCTCGCTACCGACTGCCAAGTCATTTCTATCCGAGAAATAAACTGCACTGGCTGGCTTCTCTTTATCAAGCGCATAATCATGAAGCAATATGGTATTGGGATCCGACGCAGCTGCGCGCGTCGCTGACTCGCCGCCTGGCTGCCATCCGAACTGTTTGGCAGCACGAGTGAACGCGTCAAAGGTCTCTTTGTCTACAGTCCATTCGTTGATCCATCGAATGAGGTTAACGCCCGGACGTCCTTTCATATCTCGTCGTTGTTCCCCAGCACGTGAATTCGCTCTTCCGGAAGAAGTGGCGGACAGCAGAGCCACCCGGCCTTTCGGAGTCTCCAAGTAAGAGGGCGCTAGCGCCTCTGCGTAATTGCTCCCGCTACCGGCGTGTACCATTCCTGCCTCATCTAAATTGCGAATGTTGGTAAGGACTCCGCCCTCACCATAATCAATGCCATGATTATTGGCACACGACATCAAATTGAATCCCAACCACTGAAGATCTTTTATGAGACGCGGATCACAGCGCATGTAGGTGCGCGTATAATAAGTGGGAGAATTTTCGTAGTTGTGAAATAGTATCTCTCCATTGGTAAAACGGACGTCGGCGCCTAGGAGGATCTCTCTTAACTTCAGGAACAGCTCTTCCCGGTAGAGCATCAGGGAGCGGGAAATCATAGAATCTCCCGTCAGTGCCATCGCAATGTCTCCGCTGCCGGACTCGTATAGGGGACCCGTTCCTTGATTCGAGTCTTGACTCACCATCACCGGGTAGGTGATCCCAGTAAGCGCTCCGATACTTCCTCCGAGCAATTGAAGGAATTCGCGTCTCGAGTCCAGAGAAGTTGCCGTAGGTTTTTTTTCTGACATAGAATTCTCCCGCGCCGCATCTTCCAGTTTCAAAATAATTTCTTGCGCAAAACCTTATGCCCGCAACCGTTTAGAGTCAATCGCAGATTGACTAATCTTCAAGTCTGAAATGCCGCGGTAACACGCAGGTATTCGTCCGCAGAGCCCGTAAGATCAATCCTCTCTTTTTCCTGCGAACTGATTCAGTCAGCGCTACGTGGAATAAAATCGTCTACAAAACTGTGCGATAAACGCGCGAACGGTCGAGGCAGTCTTGACACGCCATTCGCCGTTGATAGGATAAGGAATCGCATACTGGAGGCGCGTCAATGATGCACGGGGCTAAGAGTGTGTTAGCTGTAGTCGCTCTTGTTGTGGTGTCGGCTGGATTAACATTCGCACATCATGGACTTTCAGCGTACGACGAGAAGAACCCGATCACTTTGAAGGGGACAGTAACCGAATTCGAATGGTCCAATCCGCATTCTCAGATCTATTTCGACGTGAAAGACGACAAAGGAAACGTCACGCATTGGGCTTGCGAAACCCTCAATCCAGCAAGGCTTCTTAGGGCCGGCTGGTCTAGGCATTCACTGAATCCAGGAGACCAAATCACGATAAGCCTGATCGCTGCTAAGAACGGCGCGCCAGTTGGATTTCTCCGCAAGCTTGTACTCGCAGATGGTACAGAATTAGGAGTAAGTCAGCGGGAGCAGTGAACTTGTTTGACCCGAAAAAGCTTCTGCCAGCCGTTCGCAAAGAACGAACTCTTAATTCTATGCAGTGAAGGAGTCTGAAGTGCGAATTCGCTTCTTGACGCTAATGGTAGTTATGGCCCTTCCGTTTGTTGCACTAGCACAGAGCGCTCAGCGGCAGGAAGAGGCCAAGTCTAAATCTACTGATCCTCACCCTGATCTGTCTGGAGTTTGGTTGCCGCCTGATCCCCAAGCACTGGATCGCATGGTTGGATACGACAACCGAGGCGCCAGTGATGGAGGTTTTGCGAAAGAGATTTCTCGGACACCGTGGGCGGAGGCGAAGTACCAAGCCACCAAGCCCGGATTCGGACCGAGACGCGCCCCAGGGGGAAATGACCCGATTTTGCGTTGTGATCCTCCGGGTATGCCCCGCATCATGGGCGGAGCATTTGAGATTATCCAGATCCCTGGAAGGATCCTGCTGTATTTTGAGAGCGATCACGTACATCGTGAAGTCTGGATGGATGGGCGTGAACTCCCCAAGGACCCTGACCCTACGTGGTATGGATACTCCGTCGGTAAGTGGGACGGTGACACATTGGTAGTCGATACGATTGGCTTTAATGACAAAACCTGGATCGATAGTTGGGGCAATCCTCACAGTGAAGACATGCACGTCGTGGAACGTTATCGGCGCGTGGACCATAACACGTTAGAACTGAGAATGACGGTAATTGATCCAAAGGCGTATACGGCTCCGCTCGTGAGCAGTCCGAAAACCTTCGGCTTGCATCCGAAATATGAGTTAGTCGAGAGTCTGTGTGTGCCGGAAGATGAGAAAACTTTCCTTGATAGAGTCAGAGAACCAGCGTTCGAAAAGGCCAAGTAAATTGAACCGATGTCTTGCTGCATTTTTGTCCCGTTTGGATTTTTCCGTCAGACGCGCTCCGCAAGGCGGGCGGGGCCTTCATCAACAACTGTGTTTGTATTTAGAAAAGACGATGTTGAAATCTTTAGTTCTGTTCATAGGCGTTAGTTACATTCCTACTCTTGCGTTGCCGAGTGTCTTTGCAATCGGAATGCCGACCCCTGTTTAGCTATTTACTGGTGCTTTGACCCGATTTCAAACGGAGGAACCGCCCATGCAGATTGGGAATGCTTCTAAGACTTGGATCAAGAACATAGGTTTTCCGATCGGCGTTCTCTGCGTTGTCATCTCGGGGTTTGGGGCGACGTCGCGAGCGCAAGACGTTCCACGTTACAAGGTGGATCCATTTTGGCCTAAGGAATTGCCGAACAATTGGATTCTAGGACGCGTCGCGGATGTTGTGGTGGATAAGGACGATCACATCTGGATATTGCACTCTCCCAGTTGGGTGCTCCGGGATGAAGCGGGCCTAGCCCAGAACCCACCGCTGTCCGAATGCTGCCGGCCGGCGCCTGCGGTCATTGAGTTTGACGCTGCGGGAAACGTTTTGAAAGCCTGGGGGGGCAGAGGATACGTACCCGACTGGCCGACCCAAGAATTCGGCTTTGCGGTTGATAAAGAAGGAAACGTTTGGATTGGCGGAAGTTGGGTGGCAGGGTTTGAAGCGAATCCACAAGCGGTTGGCCCTGATCGGCAGAACGTGTGGGACCGGCAAGTGCTCAAGTTCACGGGCGATGGGAAGCTATTGATGGAAATTGGCCATCCTTCAACTGAGCCCGCAAACAATCAAGACACTGCTCTTCTAGGAGGAGTCGCAGGAATCACAGTGGACGACGCGACTCACGAAGTATACTTCGCGGACGGAACGATTAATAAGCGTGTTGTTGTCTATGATTCAAACACTGGCGTGTTCAAGCGAGGCTGGGGCGCTTATGGCATTCCCCTCAGCGAGATCGACAACACCAAACAGCCGCGCTATGACCCCACGGCCCCGCCTTCCAAGCAGTTTAGAGGGTTGCTCGACTCCATTAAGATATCTGTCGATAACCTGGTGTATGTAGCAGATCGCACGGCCGACCGAGTGCAGGTTTTCACAAAGCAGGGCAAATTCGTGCAGGAAATCTTCGTCGCGCCCAAGACGATCGGGAGAGGAACGGCTTGGACCTTGGCATTTTCGCATGATCCGAAGCAAAAGTATTTGTTGGTCGGTGACGGGGCGGATTGCGTGATCTGGATCTTAAATCGCAGCGATGGTTCCGTTGTGGGCAAGTTCGGCCACAGGGGTACCAATGCGGGGCAGTTCAACTTCATAAGAGATATGGATATGGACTCTCATGGAAATCTCTATACTGGGGAGGTTAACACCAACTACCGCGTGCAGAAGTTTGTCCTCGAGAAGTAAAATGCGAACTAGCGATGGATGCTAGGTGAACCGCGCGCATGAGCCGGCTTAACGGATCGAGTCGCTTTTGAGACTGCACTGCTCGCGGCGAGTTTGACTGCCGGCGTGAAGTGCGGAAGCGTTTGAAGCTGGGATTTGCTGCCAAATGTAGTCGATTAGGAGGTGTGCCATGAAACACAGGCTCGCAATGTCAGTCGTATTGGTTGTAGGTGTTCTAACGGTGTGCGGATCGGCGTTCGCGCACCATGGACAATCGGTTTATGACGAAAATAATCCGATTCAACTAAAGGGGACAGTGACCTCATTCATGTGGAACAACCCTCACTGTTTTGTTAATTTAGATGTGAAGGACGATAAAGGCGAGGTCACCCACTGGATCGCCGAAACCGTTAACCCCGGAAAACTGACGAGAGCCGGTTGGACCAAGGATTCAGTGAAACCTGGAGACCAGGTTGTGCTTACCCTTACACCAGCCAAAAACGGCACTCACCTCGGCCATTTTTACAAACTCGTCTTTGCCGATGGCCGGGAATTGGCGATCGGGGAAGAGTGTATACACTGCCCAGGAAATCCCAATTATGAGAGCAATCCGAAACCACAATAGAAAGTTGCGGGAAAGATAAGCTTCGTATTCAGCGCGTGGCAAGGGAAAGCGCTTCTCAACTGGGAAGTGATTGCGTAATTGCGAGGTTCTGAAAGCTTATCCCCCAGAAATCCGACAACCTCTGTGTATAGGCGAACAATGGGAAGGAGCATTAAAGTGCGAAATCCCTTCAGCTTTTTTATCGTTGCTGTGGTTGTTATCTCGTCCACGTGCGTAGCTGCGGCTCAGAACGCTCAACAACCGGCAGGTGCAAAAGCCTCCCCTGGTGTTTCGGAACCTTCGCACGATCTGTCCGGAGTGTGGCTAATGGACACGGACGCATACCATAAGGACCCCGGCTACGGTTCGCTCAGGCCCGCGCCTATGACGCCTTGGGGTGAGGAAAAGTTCAAGGCCAATGCCGGCAAACCTGGTTATGATGATCCAACTTTCCACTGTGATCCTCCCGGTTTGCCACGTATCGCGCTCGGTCAGGCGCCTTTCGAGATCATTCAGATTCCGGGCAGGATTTTGATTCACTACGAGGATTTTCACACACACCGCCAAATCTGGACGGATGGCAGACCTCTTCCCAAGGATCCGGATCCAACGTGGTACGGATATTCGGTTGGTAAGTGGGAAGGGGATACGCTCGTCGTCGAAACGACAGGATTCAACGATAAGAGCTGGCTCGATGGAAATGGTCACATGCACAGCGATGACATGCGAATAGTGGAACGATACCGGCGGCTGGACCACGAGACTTTGGAGCTGATCATGACGATCGAAGACCCAAAGGCGTACACGAAGCCCTGGGCGAGCAAATCACCTAAGACGTTCAAGTTGGCTCCGAAAGTTGGCCCGAAGGCAGGAGTGATGGAGCTTCTCTGCATACCGGAAGATGAGGATAGCTTTCGAAAAGCGGTCAGGGAACCCGCCAACTCCAAGCCGTGATATGAAATTCGGAATCACATTGAAGAAGTTGGCCTCACCAATTCAATTCTGTATTTCTCCGCACAAAACATATCATGAAAAGCGCCTGACGTGATCGGTCCGTACTTGAAATGGCTCTCCCATCCATTTTGTTCGTTGACTTTCCGGGAACAACCGCAACTACAGACTCTCAGTTCTAGCGACTAAAGATCAGCATGGTAAACGTATTGGGGATAATCGTAGGTCGTGGTTCTGGATTGTCCGGCGTGGCGGGGGGCGGGGGACCGAGTGTCGCCGTCACTGTGTAGACGTTGTGATTCCTAGTGTCAATAGCCATAGTGCGTGCCCCTAGCTGAGTTGAAATCGTCTGGATGACTGTGTACTTATCTGGTGAGTCTTCGTGTGCGACAGTTATTGTCCCGTCGCCGCAGGAGGCAAAAACCAAACCGGTGCCGGGATCGAATCGATTTGCGTCCACACCTTCTCCGATAGGGACAGTGGCGACGACTTTCCCGTCGGTGTAATCAATCACAGCCATTAACTTGTTGTGGCAGCCGGCAAACAGCCTCTTATGGTCGACATCGATGGCTAATCCGGAGGGTTCCTTGCAGGGAGCGATGGACCAAGTGTTTAGCACTTTTAGTGTCGTCGAGTCGAACTCTATGATCTGGTTCTTTTCTTCCATGTTGACGTAGATGCGGCCCGTGCCGGTCGTCTGCGCGGATTCAGGCTTGCTACCGAGAGGGACGCTTCCTATTACCTTCCCGGTCTTAGCGTCAATCGCCGTCGAATCATTGCCGCCGTCCGTGTTGAATGTGAACAAGCGTTTCGAGGCCGGATCATAGAGAATTCCATCCGAATTTCGGTTCGGCAGTTTTGCTTTGCCAGCGATTTGCAGGGTTGTCAGATCGACGATCGTTACGGTCTGCTGCTCATTGTCGCTCGAAAACGCGCGGTTAAACTCAGGGGCAAAAGCGATTCCGTGAGACCCCATGATCGGCAGATCGCCGAGGAACTTGCCGGCGCCGTCAACAATCATCATGTGGGTTCGGCGCGGAATGAATACTCGGTGCGTTGTTGAATCGACGTCGAAATAATCCCAACTGCCATCCCCGCCCAGGGTTACTTTGCTTTCCAGGTGGTAGCCCGCAGTTTGGGCTTCGACGTTTGTAGGGTCAAGCCAAACCACGCCGCAAACTACAATCAGAATTGCCATAGCCGCGGCAGCAACCGCGCTCGGTCCTCGCAAAAAGCCCTCCATGGTCTCTGTTTAAGCGGCTGCGAACTTCGGATGCCGCGCAAGTTGGGAGCAAGTGCTTTCAGTGGGCAAGCCTCCCGGTTTGGCGCCAGGCTGGCTTGCCCACTGCGACATCACAAGCAAAGGCTACGGCTGTAGCTTCTAATCCCGATTACATCCAGAACGCTACCAAGCGATCTTCACGCCCATCTGTATCTCACGCTGCGTCCCTGTCGTGGCATCCAACGTCCCTGGCCCTGACGACGTTGCCGTTGGAGGGGGAATGACGCTCCCGTCTGAATTGAACAAGGCATTAGTGTCAAGCGGTGACTGAAAGCTTGGATGATTCATGACATTAAAGAACTCGAAGCGCAACTGGACGTTAAACGCTTCGGAGATCTTCTTTATCGGAATGTTCTTGAACAAGGAGAAGTCGAGGTTGAGGAGGCCCGGTCCATAGATCTGGTTGCGCCCGTTGCTGCCCAGCAGATTCATGCAGGTTACCGTGCCTGAAACTGGACCAGCAGAACCAGTGGCAGCGGCAACGCACTGTGAGGCCATCGAAGCGGGTGCGAGTGGGACAGTAAAGCAGTTAAGTTTTATATAGTTAGAGGTATTTCCGGGGTTCACTGGATTCTTGCAGTCGGCTGTCGACAACCGAGTCGGGTAATTATGTACGTCCGTTGAACTGAAACCGAGCGAATCCCCGGCAATCAAGAGCGTGAACGGATCACCGGTCTGGGCCGAGAGAATCCCCGCTACCTCCCAACCGCCCGCGATATTCCTGGCGAACGCGTTCCCTGTCGGGGAGGGAATCATATAAACGAAATTGACGGAGAGGACGTGGCGTTGGTCGTAATCACAGTTGCCGCGATGATCCTGCTTAATATCGGGGTACATCCAATAGAAAGTGCTGAGCGAATTCTGGAATTGGTCGCTGATCGCGCCACTGCTGCCGTCGTCAATGCAATGTCCATAAGTGTAAGACGCTTGACCTTCCAGGCCGTGACCGAGGGCCTTCTTGTAGTGTACCTGGAGACCGTTGTAGAACGCCGACCCGCTCCATATGGTTGAGCGAATATCACCCACGTTAGGATTGTTCACGGGCCAGGGACATCCGGTAGCGGTTGGGGCCGAGCCATTTGAGCATATATTCGAAACAGGAATTGGGGCCGTGTTTGGAATCGGCCATAGCCAGCCCGCCCCCTGAACAAAATGCCCCGGAACGCCATTGGGATCTTGCGGGAATAGAACCTGGTGCACCGCACGCATGCCCGTGTAGCCAATCATGATGGAGGAGTTATGGCCGAGGTCTCGCTCCACGTTCAGGTTCCAGTTCATATCGTAACTGCGCTTCGGATCTGGCTCCTTGTAGCTGACCGTAGTTGTATTGTCGACACCAGTAAAATTAAGAAACGCGTTCGCCCCGGTCGGAAAAGTGCCAGGATGATTGGTGAGGTCGATCGTCGGTTGAACAGTAAATGGGTATCCCGGGCCAGGGGCGCCGACCACTGGAAGAGGCACAACATCGAAGACTCCGAAGCCCGCCCGTACCGATGTTTTGCCATCACCGAATGGATCCCAAGCTAAACCCACGCGTGGCGCGAAGTCTTTCAAGGTGCCGTTCTTAGCCCACGAAGTGTTGACGTGAACCGGAACCCCGTTTAGGAAGTCTGTGACAAATTGCCAACGGTTGTGGGATTCCGTCGGCAAGGTCGACATTTCATAGCGTACGCCTATGTTAAAGGTAAGATTTTTACGGAAGCGCCAGTCGTCTTGCGCGTAGCCAGCGAATACGCTCATCCTCGTTCCAAAAGCCACGCTGAGAGCAGTATCAAATAGAGAGACATTTTGAGGCTGATTCGTCAAGAATCCTTGAATCGAGCCGAATACGAAATCGCCATTTTCGTAGGGACCGTTTCCATCGTTCTTTTCCATACGCTCCATATTGAAACCAAATTTCAGAGCGTGCGTTCCCTTCGTGAGAGAGAGGTCATCGTAAAACTGATAGGAAGTCCATCCGATAAGGTTTGCCCCGGAAGCGCCGAAACCTCCCTGCATCGCTGTAATTACTCCGGGAATTTCAATGATAGGAACGGATTGTCCTGGTGTAGCTCCAAACTTCGTATCCGCAGCCAGCGGATTGAGCGCCTTCAGGGGCGTCTGATCCGCCGACCATACGCGGCTTACTCCGACACGGGCGCTGTTCACAAGATTGGGGTTGAAGACGTGATACTCCGCGATGTTAAACTCCTGCCGATGAGTAATTGTCCCGAGCAGCGTGTAGGCATATGAATCGGTGCTCGTGTAGGGTGCAAAATCATAGAAGTAACTTGAAGAAATGGAATCCTTGTCCGAGAACTTGTGGTCAAACTTGATGGTGAAATAATTCTCGCTCGTAGCGGACTGCCCAAGAACATTGTAGCTGCCGGTATCACCAGATGCACAGCCTCCCGTCGGGCAAGTTGGGGTGGGGAAAAATTGAAGGTAAGGCAACACTAGATTGTCGATGCAAATGTTCGACACTCCAGGCACAACGTCAGTTGAGCCCGCTGGACACGAGGCGACCGGCGTGAGGGTGTAAGGGGCAACGGGGTTGGCAAGGATTCCGTTGTGCGCGTTCCCCGATAACACGATATTTTGATTGGCGTTAGCCAAACTCTGGCGAATTCCCTCATAGTCCCCGAAAATGAATGTCTTGTCCTTCTGAATCCTATATCCGGCGGAAGCCCCGAACTGTTTGCGGTCGAACGGGGCCTCGGTAGATCCCGGTGGTGTAAAGAAAGGTAGCGCGTCAAGACTTGAGTTGCGGAAAAACCCGTAAGCGCTCCCGTGAAGCTCGTTCGTGCCCGATTTCGTGATGGCATTAATATAAGCGCCTGAGGTTCGCCCGTACTCTGCGGAATAATTGGTGGTCACCACTGAGAATTCCTGGATTGCATCTGCTCCAAGATTGACGCCCAATACGCTGCCTGGCCCGGAATTCGAAGGGTCGTTGACGCTGATGCCGTCCACGACGAAATTGTTCTCTGTTGGCCGATGGCCGGCATCAGTCAATTGGTTGCCCCAACCGCGCCGTGATCGGCTCGATTTACTGTCCACAGATGACTGCGTATTGATCGCGTGAACTCCCGGCGAAAGAGTGGCCAGTTGTGTCCAGTCACGCCCGTTCAGGGGCAGTTCGCGCACTGTATCTGAATCAATTTGGTCGCTAATGGATGAGGACGCCAAGTCCACGACGGGAGCCTCTGTAGTGATTTCAACCGTTTGGCTAACTTCACCGACCTTCATGGGAATATTTAGAACCTGGTGAGCTCCGACGGTGAGCGTCAAGCTCATCTGCTCGTACGTCGAAAATCCCGAAGCACTTACCGTAACCTGATAACTTCCAGGCTGAAGATTTGAAACGCTGTAAAAGCCGTCCGAATCAGTTGTGACTTCTCGCGATATGCCTGTTGCAACATTTTGTATGGAAACCTTGGCGTTGGCGATCACCGCGCCGGACGAATCAGCCACAGTACCTGAGAGGGTCGCGTTCGATACTTGCGAACGAACCTGAACGCTGCTGAATATTCCAAAAATCAAACCCACTATAACAAGAACAGGACGGAACCAATTCATGCGAGAAGTCATCTGAGTTCTCCTTGCTGGCCGATTCTTTTTTTAGAGTTGTTCGAAAGGACTTCGCGCCCCCGACTCGCCAACTGGCGATGAGGCGCATGAAGCTTGATTTCGCAGTGACAATATTCTCGCGTCCCGAGCATGTCAAGGAGGTGTGCGATTAACGCACGATTCTTCAAAGAGCAGTGTGCAGTTCGCTTCAGAGCAGTGGGAACAGGATTGGAGGACGCTCGCGGTCCGATGGCCGCCACACAAACCGAGAAGGTGAAACTCGCGGCGTCGGTTGATCTAGAACGGCTGAAAGGAACGCTAATCGACGCGCTGGTCGAGAGCAACTTTTTCTACCGCCGCCTTTTCCGTCGCCTGAGAGGTCCAGCCCGCGACGCGGAATTCTGGCAAGGGATGCTCCGGAAGATGTTGTGGAAAATGCGATCGGATAACGGTCCACTGATCTGACCGATCCGCGCTATACCCCTTGCCGATAGTTCGCGCGTCTGCGCAAGCTGCCGAACGCAGCAGTCGCTTCATCGATAACCAGATCGGTGTTAAGCGCCGTCATTTTCCCGTGGCGCTTCAGGATGCGGCCATCCAACACGACGGTATCGATGTTCGCTTCCTCAGCCGCTTCGACCAGCATGTGCGCGGGATCGCTGAAGACCCCCATATTAAGAGCATGCGTCGACACCATGATCAGATCCGCGCGTTTTCCGGGTTTGAGAGAGCCGACCTGATCGTCGATACCTAACAATCGGGCTCCCCCGATCGTTCCCAACTCAAGAGCGCGGCGTGGCGTAAGTTTGAATTCGCTGTGGGCCTTTCCGTTTTCCAGGTTCACAAGCATTTTCATGTTTTCGAACAGATTGCAGGTGCCGCTGCACACAGTCGTATCGACAGAGAGGCCAGAGGGAATTCCAGCCGCAATGATCTCGCTGGCTGGGGCAAAACCGTATCCGATCCGCGCATCGGTCACCGGCGAAAAGCTCACCGATGCGCCCGAATCCGCCAGCATCCGGATTTCAGCCGGCGTGGCGTGGGTCGCATGCGCGACCAGCACTCCCTTGTCAAGAAAGTGTTCCTTGAAATGCATTTCAAACTCGTCATCGTGACCGACCGTGCTGTCGAGATGCACGGAAATGGGAATGCCCATCCGGCGGGCAAATTCGAACTCCGTTTGGTAGACGTCAGGTGACAACCTCGTCGCGCGCCACATGCCCCGCCAGCCGAATCCCAGATGAAGCAAGCCATCATTCGAATAGCTTGCCCAATGTTTGTGAAGCCGCTCGATGTCTGGCAGGTTGACGCGTTCAGTATCGGGGATGCCTTGATACCAGCCGTAAGAGAAGCGGCCGCGAACGCCCACGGCCTTGAGTGCTCGCAATTCGGCATCGGCGTATTCGGGACCGCGAAGGCTATGAGCCCAGTTGTGAACCGTCGTAATGCCGGACGCAAGGGCTTCCGCGGCTCCGAGTCGCGTGCCTTTAAACACATCCTCCGGAGTCAAAACTTTCGGCAGAGCGAGAACCATCGGGAAATAGGCTTCTGCGAGATTGTCACCGGAGAAGCCGCGAGCCAGCGTCGTCCACATGTGCCAATGTGTCTCGACGAGTCCCGGAAGTACAATCATCCCATCCCCCCTCAGCGGCACGGCACTGGGAACATTTAAACCTTTGCCCACAGCAATGATCTGGCCGTTTCTTACATGGACATCGCCGCCTGGAATGTCCCCGAGGTCGGCGTCCATGGTCATCACATACGCGTCGCGGATTACAAACTCGCCGCGTTCCGGCAATGAAGCAGTGAAACCTGCCGACCTCCCCGTCTGAGCTAAAGAAGCACGGCAAAAAATACTCACTGCGCCTGTTGCAACTGCTTTCTTGATGAGCGCCCGTCTGGAGATCTTTTCCATCGATGCTTCTCCCTATTCATCCGGAATTTCCAATATGGATCTCCGGACCGACCTGCAACATAAACCTGACCCCGGTTGAATGCAACCGGGAGTCGGGTTTGCACTGCCAAGTACCTTCACGGCCCACGGGACGGGTCATTCGTCCCTCTCGCGAGAACCCCAGCAAATTGGAAGGGCGATAAATCGAATTCCCACGACACCGTAGTGAAGAGGTCCGGCGACGGTTTTACACAGATGGCGAAAAACACGTACCGCGTTCTGCTGACTCGCGGCATTAATGACTGCTACATCCACTTCATGGACGAGAATACGGAAAAATTCCTTCGAAGTTGCATGAAGGACACAGGAAAATGATTTGTAAGGTTGTGCCGTGCAAGCAATGAAGTCGCTGCACTAAGTGCTGTCGAATCACCCGCCCCGAATGCGAAACCTCCCTGCCAGAGCACATTCTGTCAGTCAAAGTGCAATCAAGAATCGGACTTACGGCCGAATAAAGTTTGTCAGCATATCCGCGGAAAAATGAACAGCCGGTTGCATTGTTGCGACGTCGACTCCCACAGTTCATTGGTGCACATCTCTGTGGTATGTATAATACTAAGTAGTATAAATAAAAGGTTATAGACGGACAGCGATGTCAGATACTCGAGAGGGAGCCGCAAATCATGGCTATCGGGAAGCTCGGAGATTGGATGGAAGGCTCGCTCAATAACGAGTAATCATTTTCGAGTCGCCCGGCCTATCGTCCAGTGACCCCGATAAGCAACCTGTGATAGTGGCAAGGAACAGCAGTGGCGGGAAGAGATGCGTCGGAAATGGAGTGGTGATGAGTGGCGCCAAGGGGCTGAATTACCGGGCGCAGAAGTTCACTGTGCAGCCGTCGCACTGAACTTGGCATTGCATCGTTGCACGGAGCTTTCTCTACCGCTGCGCGTTGCACCGTGGCGCGAAACAGCTCTGCCTCGGAAAATGCGAACACCCCGGCCTAGGTGTATGATGTCCACACGCTCAGGAGGCCCGCTATGAAAATTAGGGACGTTGTCCTTTCTCTGGCGTTCGTGTGCGCTGAGTCACTATCGCTCTCTGCGACCCCCAAGCAGACCATGCTCATGAATCGCCTCGGGCCTTCGCAAATGACGCTGTATATTGCCAATGCCGATGGCTCGGGAGAGCGTCCGCTGTTTGCGATTTCCGGATTCGACTACAACCCGTCATTTTCACCGGACGGAAAGTGGATCGTATTTACATCCGAACGCAACGGGTCCGGCGAAGCCGATCTCTATCGCGTGCATGTGGATGGCTCGGGCCTCGAGCGTTTGACCGACGATCCAGCCCTCGACGACCAAGCGGCCTTCTCTCCAGACGGCAATCAAATCGCCTTTGTCTCCACGCGCGGTACTCATAACGCCAGCATCTGGATTCTGGACCTCAAGACCCGTAAGGTGCGCAATCTGACCGGTGCGCCGGCTCTGCAAGCCGCTGCGGGGAAGATGAACGGCTTCTTCAGACCCTCCTGGTCGCCCGACGGCCAGTGGATCGCGTTTTCCTGCGACCGGAATTTTGATTTCAAGCCGCATGTCTATCCCGATCCGGGATGGGAACACCCGCAGGAGCTGAGCATCTATGTGATTCACCCCGACGGCTCGGAGCTGCGCAGGCGGACGCTGGCGGGCGCTTCCGATGGGTCGCCCAAGTGGTCGCCCGACGGCAAGCGCATCGTGTTTTACGAAGTGCCCACCGCGCATACGTTCGCGGCGCGTGTGTACGCACAGGCCATGGTCACATCGCAGATCGTTTCAGTGGACGTGGCCACAGGCACAAAAGTGGAGGAGACCTCGGGCCCCGGATTGAAGGTACAGCCGCAGTACCTGAGCGCGGACAGGATTGCTTATCTGGTAAAAGCAGGTCCAGATGCCGGGCTGGCGTTTACCAAAGGGGAGCCTGGAGTGAAGGGGTCGTTGCGCAATCCCGCATGGTCGCCCGACGGCAAGCAAGTGGTGTACGAGAAGGTTGATTTTACGGCCCGGCCGCAGAATCAGGTTCTTTATAGCTGGGAACCGGACATGGACGTCCAGTATACGGATGTCTTCCCGCGGTTTTCGCGCGATGGGAAATTGGCCGTCAGCGACATAAAGAACCTAGCCACCACGGCGACGGCATCGATATCCGTCATGAATGCGGACGGTTCCAACAAGAAGGTGGTGTTCTCCAACAAGGAGGGCGCGGCCTTCGTGCCCACCTGGTCTCCAGACGGACAATGGATCGCTTTCGGATTCGGCGGCTTCTTCGGGGCGCGGAGAACGCAGCCCGCTAAATTGATGATGGTGCGCGCCGATGGTTCGCAACAAACCAGGGACCTGACCACGGGCCTGCCGAATAGCGGCTTTCCGACTTGGTCGCCAGATGGCAAGCGCATCGTGTATCGCGTTTGGGGCGACGGGGAGTACGGGCTGCGAGAGATGAATCTCGACGACGGATCTGTGAAGACGCTGACCACTGAATTTGACAATTTTCCCGCTTTCTCGCCCAGCGGTGACGCGATCACGTTCACTCGCCGCTCGGCTAAGACCGATGACTATGACATTTTCACCATGAGCCCCGACGGCACACACATCAAGCAGCTGACCACCACTCCGGGCAACGACAGCCACTCTTCCTGGTCCCCTGACGGCAAATACATTTTGTGGTCCAGCGCGCGCTACGGGTTCAAGGACGAAGCGCCGCTCTATGACAATTCCTTCCAGCCTTTTGCGCAAATCTTCATCATGAAGGCCGACGGTTCCGATCAACACGCGCTCACCTACAGCCGCTGGGAAGACTCCATGCCAGCGATCGTGCCGCCAGCGGCGCAGAAAAGCACAACAACACGCCTGCACTAGACTTGACTTGTGGAATCCGGCAGGTGGCCCTCTGCGTCATGGCAGTATTTGGCCACTTACCGATAATCCCGGCGGTCTCAATGAATTCGAAGCAATACGTATTTGAAGTCTTCTTGTAGGATTCTACGAAGCTGATTTCGTTCGCGAGCGTTGATTCAAAAGGAATACCGCCCTGTTTAGTTTCTGATTGAGTACTGCCGTATAGATCGATTCTCGAGGGGAAGTATTATCAGATCAACCGTCTAGATGGTGTTCCATCGACTCAATGAGCTGGCACGTCTTCTCGGAATGTTGCCCTTACCCGGATTCGCCCAGAGTGTGAGCCGCGACCGATCCTCGCAGCGCGTCGAACCAAGGGTGTAGCCGAATTTGTCCCTACGTGTTCTCACCCCCCACACAGCTCTGACTCCCCGGCATGGCGATGCAGCAAATCTTGCATCTGCTACGCAGTCTAATCCCTAGTTTTCTTTGGCATTTCCACTGGAAAATAACCACCGTACGGATTATTTGTGGTGCACGCCCTACCAACGGCCTGCTTAGCTGGCCATTGCGGGGTCTCATGATGTGCGAACAAGCAATCCTCGCTCATCATCGCTAGCAGAGCCAAATTGATTTACAGATGGAAGAGCCTCGCCGCATTCCCCCTCAAGATCCGGTCGTGGTCCACTGCCGGAAGATTCAGTTGCTCGACTAGCGTGTGCGGATATTCTATAGCCTGGCCGTTAGCGCCGAAGGCGTTATCTGTCCCGATCACGACGCGATCGGATCCGACGAAGTTGATCAGGAAACGCAGGATTTCAGGATCATATGTGAGCGCGTCGTAATGAAATCGCCTGGCATAATCCTTGAACGGGCGTTGCAGCTTGACCTTTCTTACGGCCAACCCGTGATCGACGCGTCCAAATATATAAGGGAAGCACCCTCCAGAATGAGGTAGGACGATTTCCAGATTTGGAAATCTGTCCAATGTGCCACTGACAATAAACTTTGCCGCAGTGGTGGCAGTTTCAAATGTGAAGCCGAGAGTGTTGCTAAATCCCCCCACATCCGAATAATGGTCCGCTAGTCTTGCTTTTCCTCCATAGTAGTTCGCCTCTTCATCCAGTGGGTGGAACAGAATCGGATACCCCAGTTCCTCGACTCGTGCCAAAAACGGGACGTAGGTGGGTTCAAACAGGTAATCGCGCGATGCGATGGAGTTCGGCAAATGTACGGCGCGCATGCCGGGCTTACCTGCTACGCGATTCAGTTCCTTAAGGGCGAGCACGGGGTCTGCGGCAAACACCTCGATGCTCGCAATAAAACGGTCGGGATACGTTTTGTGGGCATCTATGGCTTCATCGTTGCAAATTTGAGCGATCCGCACTCCCTCTTCCGGCTTGACCATTCCCCATGGCATACCGCCGTTTAGGGTCAATACGAGCATTTGAACTCCACGCATGTCCATCCATTTGATCCGTCTGTCCATGTCATAGTTCACCGGATCGTATGGTCGATTGTCCCCTGCGGCGAGCAATGCTTTCATGTATTGTGGCGGTGCCCAATGGCAATGGCAATCAATCGAAACAGGCCGGACGGTTGTTTTTTGAGGAACAGCCCATGGTTCGGCGGAGAGAGTCTGCGCGGTCTGAGCCGATGCCTCACGAACATTCAGAGACGTCATCGTTGTCGCGCTTACAGCGCCTACAGCAGCGCCTAGTTTAATGAAGTCGCGGCGCCCGATTGTGGTCTCTCGCGCTCCAACTTTGAAACGCTTCATAGTCGTTCTCCTTCTTGACTTGGGGTGAGGATCTCGGCTGTCTCTGTGAGACTCCCGAGAAATCAATTACACTCAAACGGCTTTGGGATGATGGTGCCCAAAGAGGTTACCACGGGCAAGAAGACCGGTGTCAACACGCTGTTCGCATAGAGGGGCATTATACTAAATGTATAATCACCTATAGAATCGGCAAGCAATCCTCTTGCACGACTCCCACACTTTATCGTTTTGGATCTCTTTTTAATTAATATGAAGTATGTAGAAGGTATATATAGATACGGCTTCGGGCGCTAGAAGGTGCGCGCGATCATGGCTAACGAGAAGCTTAAACGCGCTCCCGAATGGAAAGAAATGATGCGCCTCCCATATTCACGGTGGCATTCTTGGGTCAGCGCCTTCGTCCGCGCAGTCAGGATTTGTCCGAATAAGATCCGCCCCGATTTCGCCCGCTTGAGTCGGTCATCAGGCTGACCGCAAAATGTAACAGGATCGATTGGACTTAGTTCGTTGTACCGCATTGGCCGAAAAGGAGTAAATGGATTTCTATGATCTTTCGAATCTAGTTACATGTATGGCCACACGCGAGGCCAGCCTCCACGAGTTGCAACCGCTGCGGCCCCAGGTGGACGTCAAGATTTGCTGATCTCGAGGGCAGGGAATCAGCTATTCCGGAAACGTGATGACCCAGGTTCGATTTATAACTATGTCGGTGGGCCCGCCCTCCGAAGGTGGGCGCACAGGCTATTCCAATTGACCCGCGGCTCGTTCGTCGAAGGTCGTTGGTTCAATTCCGACCCTCGCAATCATGGGCGCTGAGAGGCTAAACCTCGAAGCGCTCCTTTTATTTCAGGTTGCTAGTCGAACCGGACTTCCTACAAATCTTAGTTCACCGCGACTTTCTTGTTGCTATTCCCCAGGTTGAGAACAACTGGGAACAGATCGCCGGCGAACGCCCGTTAAAGATGCGGCTCAATTATTCATGCTTCAAGGGCGACGAGTCGCATTTCTTTCGCCCTCGTCTGGTCGGAACCCTGTCCTTTTCCTCTCGGCAGCTCACTATTCCGCAAAAGTCGATTGCGCTCAGTACTAGGAAGTCTAGCCGTACCATTAGAAATGGGTCTTGACGCTCAATCCTAACATCGCCAATATCAGGGACTCTTTCTGGCAAATTTGGAGCTCGTGAGGGTACTTTTGAATGCCGGTCGAGAGAACAACACATGCGGTTGCTGAAATGAGGACGTACGGTCGAGTGTGGCTTGCGGTTCAGACTTGGCCCCGGTACGAGAAAAAAGTCACAGTCGAATTGATCGAGAAGTCGATCGAAGTTTTCCTTCCGCTTCAGGCATCCGTGCATGAATGGAGCGATCGGCGTCGTATTGTTCAAATCCCGCTGTTTCCGAATTACGTGTTTGTGAGAATTCCCGAACAACTCGATTCGCGGATCCCTGTACTGCGCACAAAAGGAGTGACTAATTTTGTTGGTTCAACGAGCGCCGGTACTCCGATTTCGGAATGCGAAATCGAATCCGTCCGCATAGTTTTACAACGGGGCATCCCCTACGAGGGTCACCCATATCTGGGCATAGGGGAGCGCGTCAGAATTCGCGGAGGAAGTCTCGACGGGATTGAGGGAATTCTTGTGGGGAAAAATCAAGATCTAAGTCTTGTGGTCTCGATCAACATTCTCCAGCGGGCCCTCGCAGTTCGCGTTGCTGGCTATCGTGTCGAAGCAGCCTAGAAACTGGTTTAAGATACCTCGAAGTATCTGGTGATTCAGGTCCAACCAAACCGCAATTTTGCGCTGCCGCTGACCGGTGCAGGGTCCGCGAGAAGAATACCTCTTATATTCTTTTTGGGAGCAGATTCATTCGGAGCCAGGTTTCAGGAGATCAGCGATGCTGCCAGCGAGTCGACCAGGGACGAAGCCCATACGAGTAGGTGTGGCGGATGCCAATTTGATGGCTTGCGGGCTCATATCTAGTCGTTTGAAAAGACGGTTCGAAGTTGTCGGCTATGCCACCTCGGGATCTGACCTTCTGGGTTTGATCAATTCAGCGAAGCCGGAAATCGCCTTGGTCGGTTGCCATTTAGAGGACGGAAATCTTACCGGCCTCCTGGCGCTTCCGGAGATTCAGAGCAGGTATCCTGAAATTCGAGTCGTACTTCTACTCGACCGTTCCGAACGCGAACTTGTGGTGCAGGCGTTTCGGGCTGGCGCTGTGGGTGTGTTCGACCGTTCTCAATCCCACTTTGACCACCTCTGCAAGTGCATTGTCTGCGTGCATCAGGGGCAGATCTGGGCGAACACGCAGCAACTCAAATTCGTTTTCGAAGCGGTAGCTCAAGCGCCATCACCGTGGGTGGCCAACGCCGATGGCGTAAACCTATTGACAAGACGCGAAGAGGACCTGGTACGTCTGGTCGCGGATGGCCTGGGGAATCGTGAAATTGCACGAAAGTTGAATTTGAGCGAGAACACGATCAAGAACTACATGTTTCGCATCTTCGATAAGCTCGGAATCTCCAATCGCGTTGAACTGGTTCTCTACGCGCTAAACAGCTCAAGGCGCCCGATGTTAATTACCAACAAGGAATCTCGGGAGGCCACTCAACCCCCAAAGAGAGAGGGCGATCAGGGTTAGGCGGTTCCCAATCGCCACAACGATTTGTATCCTGATGAGGATTCGTGGCCTATGGCAATCGGCGTCTAAGCGCCATCGAAGGTAACTTCGTAGGACGACTTTTGCGTCCGCCGGGTGTTGCGCAGACAAGCTCTTAGCTGCTCAGCAAGAATCTTCACGTTCGGCTCGTGAAAGATCCCTTCATGATCCCCGGGAACCTCATAGATCTCAGAACCTCCCGTAAGCAATTCTCGCCATCCAAAGTATGGATCGCCTGCGGACATGAAAGGCCAATCTTTACACCTAAAAATCGCAGTCGGGCACCCCAGAGGTGTCGGCTTGTAAGAAGTCACCGAGACAGTATTAATTTTTCCAAAGTCTCGGGGACCGAGCTGGCTCTTAAGAAGCAAAAAGCTCTCGAAGCTGCGGCCCAACGATTGGGTCACGACATCCTTGAGGTACACCCATTGAACACGTACGCGACGCGGAAAAGTGTTGGCTCCCAACCTCTTCAAGTTCTCCAAATGAAAATTGGCGCGAATCATCTTGCGCCGCACTTTGGTTGCGATTCGAGCCCGCATACTCTGACGCGGGTATTCTGGCTCTAGAAGGGCGAGCAACTCGACGGTTTCACCTAACGTCGTCAATTGCCTTGCCGCTTCGTAGGCAATTAATGCCTCCTGGCAAAACCCGCCAAGACGATAGGGGCCGTGAGGCCGTTTACTGCGAATCGCGGTTACGAGGTGTCCTGCAAGCTCCTCTAATCGGTACGGTGCCTTGAGTTGTCCAATCATCTTGGGCTCGATGCCGATGCCGATGAACGGTTGGTTGGGTCCAAGGTGTGCAGATAGTTGCTGCGATCGGAGCCCCGCGCCAATCCAAAAGAGGGGCGGCTCATTTCCTTCAGGCTGCACTGGCACCGCGTAGGCCAAACGGTCTTCGTGTCCTTCACCCTGTGTTAAAACTTTTGCGAGGCCCGCAATCGTGGCGCTGGGGAAAAAGTCTTGCATGTTTGGAAATACTCCAAATACTTCGCGAACCTGTAGCATCGCACGGACCGCCAGCAGTGAGTCCCCGCCTAAATCGTAAAAGTTGTCCTCGACCCCAATTTCATCTACGTTCAGCAACTCCATCCAGATAGCTGCCAATTTCTTTTCGGTTTCGGTGCGAGGAGCGATTCGTTCCTGAACGGGCAGCATAGGTTCAAAAGACTTGCCCTGAAGAGCCAGCCGGTCTATTTTTCCGTTCTGGGTGAGAGGAAGAGAGTCGAGCAAAACAAAGTGCGCTGGCACCATGTATTCAGGCAGCTTTTTCCTTAGAAACTTCCGCAATTCTTCAGCCACGAGCGATTCCCGTTTGCGGACGACTAGATAACACACTAGCTGCCTGTTTCCCGCGGCATTTTCTCGAACCAAAACCGCGCAAGACCGTACCGCCGGATGACTGACCACAGTGGCTTCGATCTCGCCCAATTCAATCCGACGCCCGCGCACCTTTACCTGGCCGTCCACGCGGCCCAAGAATTCCAGAGTTCCGTCTTTGCGGTGGCGGGCGAGATCTCCCGTTTTGTAAAGGCGTGCTCGGCTCCGGTTCGAAAAAGGATCATCCAAGAACTTTTCTCGGGTGAGTTCCGTCCTGTTCAGATACCCCCGACCTACGCCCACGCCACCGATGTGGACTTCCCCAATCACTCCCGGCGGTACGGGCTGGAGGTTGGGGTCCAGAACGAACATCTCCACATTGTCGATGGGCCTGCCAATCGGAACGGGTCCGCTGCGTGGATCATCCGCCCGTACCTCATATGCACAGCAGCCCACGGTGGTTTCTGTCGGCCCATACTCGTTAAACAAGCGCGTGGACGGAGCAAATTCTCTCCACTTGGACAGGTTCTCTGCCAGCAGGGCCTCGCCCGCAATGACGAGCGTCTTCGTCATGGAATTCATCTCTTCCGGGCTGAGTTGCTGGTTCAGTAGTTCGAGGTGAGCTGGAGTGATAACAACCTTGCTTCGGTTTTTTACTTTGCGTAGCGCCGCGAGTAAGCTTTGCGCACCTATATCTTCCGGCAGCAGTTCGATTTGTCCCCCGGACAGCAGCGGCGGGTACAAACTCGCAACTGTGGAATCAAAGGCGATCGAAGCGTGAACTGGAACAGAGCCCCTCCCCTCTACCGCATAGGCCTTGATTGCCCAGCATAAATAATTGGCTAACCCGGTGTGCTGAATCATCGCTCCCTTGGGTTGGCCCGTCGATCCCGACGTGTATATCACATAAGCCAAATTCGAAGGGACCGCCAGCTTCGCAAGGTTGGTGATGCTCTCCCTTGAGATCAGTGACCATTCTGAGTCCATACAAATTGAAATGCCTTCAGCGGAAGAACAGAGGTTCTTGCACTTCTCCTCCGTGAGAAAAACCCTCATGGCAGTGTCCCTGACCATGAAGGCCAGCCGCTCTGGTGGATAAGAAGGGTCAAGTGGGACGTAAGCGCCGCCAGCCTTCCACACACCTAAAAGAGCGACCACCATTTCCGGCGACCGTTTCAGGCAAACACCGACCATGACTTCAGGTCCCACGCCGCGCTTACGGAGAGATCTCGCCACTTGGTTGGCGCGCGCGTTCAACTCCTCATAGCTCATTTGCCTGCCTTCGGACACAATCGCTACGGCGCCGGGGTCACGCGCCACTTGCTGCTCAAACAATTCATGCACACACGCATCTGGAAAGCCGGTGGAGGTGTCGTTCCACTCGTACAAAATGCGATGGCGCTCGCGCGAGGTCAGGACCGACGCTTCCTCGACACAATCAGAATGGTTGTTCCCGGGGTCCACTGATGCTATTTTCTCAATCAATTGCCTCCTCCCTTCGATTTTCGCCGGCGCAAGCCACAGCGACAGGGCACGGACGGTCGCGCAAGGCAGTGAGCATTGAGCTGCAAATTCCAATTACAGAAAAAGTACCTTCCATATGGCTCTCAAAAATCGCACCGCAACTAACAGTGCAATACGGATCGCGCAGATAGGGACGATGAATCCCTATTTCAGGAACCTTCCCCCATCACAGCACCGCGAGCGCCAAAGCTCTTCCAGCGCCGATGATCCGTCTTGTGGTGCGGTGAAAATCTACCGACCACCGCAGCAGGCACTACAATTCACCAAACCTGACAAGCCAACCACACGGGGGCGACTTACGATGGCCGCGGCGGCCGCGAAAGCATCGATTGATAAACAGCTTCGACTTTGCGCGCTTTCCGCTCTATGGTGAAGTGATCGCGCACTCGTTCCCGGCCGCGAGCCCCCATGTCTTCGGCTAAAGGAGGATCGGCAAGTACTCGACGGATCGCTTCAACCATTGCCTGAACATCACCCATCGGCACAAGGATTCCAGTCTTGCCATCCTCGACAATTTCGGGAACCCCACCGCCGTTCGTCGCGATGACAGGTTTTCCGGCGGCCATTCCCTCGATGATTACCTGTCCGAAAGGTTCTCCCGTGGTGGACGCGTGTACGATTAGATCCATGTCGGCAAGCACGCTCGGCACATCGCCGCGGAAGCCGGTGAACGTAACCACACTGGAGATTCCTAGACTCTCCGCTAGCGACCGCACCTGCCGTTCATATTCCGCTTCGCCGAACAGCGCCCCCCCCACAATGAAAAACCGCGCATTTGGAAAGGATCGGTGCACCTGAGCCGCGGCTTGAAGAAAAATGTGCTGACCCTTCCAAGGAGAGATTCTCCCGATGAGGCCAATACGAAAAAGTCCATTGCGCGCTGAGGCCCTCGTGGCTGGAAAGGGCCAAGGTGTCCCGTCGTGAACGACAGCGCTGTTTCCTCTACGTTTAACGCAAGAGGACAAGGAACTGTCGGGCGGCGCGCCGCTCAGTGATCGGAGAGTCGCCCCTGAATTTGCGATCACGAAATGAGGAACCCATCGGGACAACAGGCGAAAAGTCCGAACCACAGAGAGCGGAAGATAGTCATCATCAATTCGATCGCGGACGTGCCATATGACAGGGCGCCCCGAAAATCGCGCCGCAATTCCACCGATCAGATCCGCCTTCAGGGAATTTGTATGAACTAAATCCACGTCGTTTCGACGTATGAACTCTGCGAGCCTCCAAATATAGGCGACACCTCCGACCGTCGCCCTCAAGTGGAACAATGATGCAACGCCCAGTGAATCTTTCTTGGCGCCCGCTACAGCGACGGGCATGGGCAACACGTGAGTATCAGCGAAGGGACGCATCTGTTCGACAATGGGGCCGTCGGCGCCGAACACGACCACCGGCGTGACCTTCCGGGAATCCAGGTGGCGCACCAGGTTCAACATGGCAATTTCAGCGCCACTCTGTGCGGCGGTATGGTCGAAAAATAGAACACGAAGAGGTGGACAACTTTCCTCTCGGAGGTGCGGGACTTCCATAGTGGCCACGCCCGGTTGGCTGTGAAGTCGCACTGACGATCTCCTGAAGAACTCGCTTCGAATGAGCTTGATCCTAAGCCGTTCAAAAACTTGCCTAAGGATCTTATTCAAAAAGTTCGCCTCATTACTTGGGCGCTCAATGATGCCACCATCATGCGAATCGTCAAGAGAGAGAGAACTACACCTAACTGTCTTCTCTATGGGACCGGCTAAGCGGAAAGCCTTACGCGCTCAAACTACTCATCTGCCCGTTGAGGGTGTCTCAGGAGTTTAGGAAGTTTTGGTATGGGGTAAACAGCCTCACTTGACTCCCTCCACGATTATGAAAGTAATGCTCACTTTCTGTCCCTTGTGACTTATTCAGTCGAGCCGTACCTTTGGCGCTCCGAGGGCGGCGTGTACATCAATGCCTGCTGATTTAGCCATGCCATTTGCAGGTGCAGAAATGGATCTGAGGAAAGCCAAGCGCTACCCGATGAGCGCCGCCGTCTCATTCTGCTGGGATCCCGGCAACGGGATTTTGCAAGAGGGTCAAGGCACGACCCTCGACGTCAGCAGCCGAGGGGTGTTCGTCATTACCGAATCGGCACCTCGAGTAGGGGGCCAGCTGGAGCTCGAAGTTTATTTGAAGTCGCCCAGCCCAGAATCCAAATTGGTGCGCTTCCACGGGGAAGGCAAAGTGGTTCGCACGAGTAAGAAAGGAAGGGAATCGGGTTTTGCCGCAGAGGTCCTATTTCAAAGCGAAGGCCCGGACAGCCCTTTTTCCGAGTATGGCGACAGGATTCAGTAGGAGTCTAGTTTGTTGAGGAGTCGAGACATGCTCCGAATGTTTTGGGTACTTGCATTAATGGCATCGACCATGTTCGTAAGCACGATCTCTCAAGCTCAGAGTACTCCAGCGGATCGCTCCTCAAGCGCCTCACGCGCTGATAAGCCGGAGGTCCCTACCGATTCTGATGCGGGCTTCGCAAATAGGAACCCTCGGTACGTCTTGCGGAGTGGCGACAGTTTTGATGTCGAATTCACGTTCTCTCCTGAATTTAACCAGACTGTGGTGGTTGGACCCGACGGTTATGTTACGTTTCGGGGCGCTGCTAGCCGGCATGTGGCCGGCCAGACCGTCCCCCAACTCACGGACACCATAAAAGAAGCATACTCCGGCATTCTCAGCGACCCAACGATCACTGTGGTCCTGAAGGACTTCGAAAAGCCATATTTCATTGCGGCCGGCCAAGTTGAGAAGCCCGGTAAATACGAGCTTCGCAGCGATCTTTCCCTAGTGGAGGCCGTAAATATCGCCGGCGGCTTCACGGACGCTTCCAAGCACTCACAAGTCTTGTTGTTCCGACGTGTGTCAGACGGCGTGGTCGAAACCCGCGTCTTCGATATTAAGAAGATGCTCGCCTTGCGCAATTTGCAGGAAGATCCGCATTTGCTGCCGGGTGACATGGTTTTCGTACCGCAGAACTTTATATCCAAGATCCGGCGGTACCTGCCCACAAGCAGTCTAGGCCTATATGCCAATCCACTGATTCCATAAGAGGCCAGCGATGCGACTGGAAAGTTCAAACGTCCGTCAGTTCTCTCACTCGAACGCACAGGATGGCGTCCGTCTGCACGGTGTCCTTAGAACCGTGCACGTTCCTGTTTGTGGCATTGCAGGGACATGCCAGAACCGGGCCTGGCGCGATCAAGCCGGAGCGAAAGGAAAAGCTGGAACTCTTTGCCGCTTTGAAGGAGGTACCTGACATGCGATTTGCGGACGCGAATTTTGACCGGCCACTAACGGCTCCTACTTTACGCGACCTGTTGGCCGTAGTCTTTCGGCAGAAGTGGATCGTCCTAATCTCATTCTTCGGCGTACTACTAGGAATAATTTGTTCAGGATGGCTTACGCCCCGATATCCGTCTCGCATGGAAATCCTTGTCCGTCGCGAACGCTCGGAGCCCTTGGTGTCATCCGAGCTCAACTTGGTCCAAACCAACCCACATGAGATCAGCGAGGAGGAATTGAACTCCGAGGTGGAATTACTGAATAGCGAGGACTTGCTGCGAAAAGTAGTTCTGGCAACTGGGCTTCAAGACACGAAACACTTTTCCGTTGGACCACTCGGCCGCACCACAAGCGAGGAAGATATCGCGAGAGCCACCGAGGGCTTGCGTTCCAGGCTCACCGTGCAGCCGTTGCGCAAGACGAACGTGATCTCAGTGGAGTTCGACGCGGCGGATCCGGAAACAGCTGCGCGGGTCCTGAAGAGTCTGGCTGGCTTCTACGTTGAGAAACACCTCGAGGTGCATCGCCCAGCAGGCGAGTTCAAGTTCTTCGACCAACAGACAGAGCGATATCGCACCGGCCTCAAGGAAGCGGAAGTGCGCCTAAAGGGTTTCATTCGGGAACGTGGAGTCGTCTCACCGGACCAGGAGCGTGATCTGGCGATTCAGAAGATGGCGGAGTTCAAGGCAGCGTACTTGCAGACGCAATCACAAATTGCTGAAACTGAGCAGCGCATTCGAAACCTTGAGGAACAGGATGCCTCGGTACCACCTCGCCAGATTACTCAGGTTCGCACCTCCGAAAACGCCCAGCTCATGGAGCAGATGAAATCCACGCTTCTAACATTGGATCTCAAGCGGACGGAGCTATTGACCAAGTTCGATTCGAACTACCGCCCGGTGCAGGAAATCGATAAGCAGATTGCAGACACGCGGGCCGCGATTGCGAAAGAAGAGAATGCTCCAATCCGGGAGGAGACCATCGACCAGAATCCAACCCACGAGTGGGTGAAAGAGGAACTGTCAAAAGCTCAAACGGATTTAGCTGGTTTGAAGGCAAAGGCCGCTGCCGACGAAGCCTCGTTGAGGAAATATCGCGAGAACGCCGGCGAACTGCAGGATGCATCGATTGCACAGCAAGAACTGCTACGAGCCACGAAAACACAAGAGGAAAATTATTTGCTCTACCTTCAAAAGGAAGAGCAAGCCCGCATTAATGATGCGCTTGACCAGCGAGGAATCCTAAATGTCGCCGTTGCTGAACAACCAACGGTTCCAGCCTTTCCCGTCCGTTCTACCTTGTCTTACGGTTTGCTTAGCATTTTCCTGGCCGGCGCAGGAAGCCTGGGTTTGGCATTGATTTCGGATTTCTTTAGCCCGTCATTCCGCACTCCAAGCGAAGTTATTGCCTACCTGGGGGGGCCGGTGCTGGCTTCAATCCCGAGGGAGAATCAGCTCCAGGGTTAGGAGAGAAATGGTCCTGAACTACTACAACTTAGGCCGGCAACCGTTTGGTGTGGCGCCTGACCCTCGGTTTTTGATGATGAGCCGCACGCACAGGGAAGCGTTGGCATCTCTAACTTACGGTTTGCGGGAAGAGCGCGGGTTCTTGGCGCTTGCCGCGCCCCCAGGCATGGGGAAAACGACCCTGCTCTATCGCTTACTCGAAAGCCTGGGCGAGCGTACACGGACAGTCTTCCTGTTCCAGACGCAGTGCGCCCCGGAGGACTTCTACCGGTATCTAGTGCGCGATTTGGATTTGGAGCCTGGTCCTGATCTCGCTTCGATCCACAACCAATTGAACCAGGTTCTGCTGGACGAGGCGCGGGCGGGAAGACGCTTTGTGCTGATCGTCGATGAGGCTCAAGGCTTGCAGCCCTCGGTTCTTGAATCCATACGCCTTCTCTCCGACTTCGAGACACCTGGTCGAAAGTTAATACAGATCATCATCGCGGGCCAGTTGGGTTTGATCGAGACGCTAATGCGACAGGACATGGAACAACTGCGGCAACGGGTTTCCATAGTCGCCTCCCTCCAGCCGTTCAACCAAGAGGAAGTCGCCGAGTATATAGGGCACCGGCTTCGAGTGGCCGGTCATCGGGGCGCCTCGATATTTACTGAAGAAGTAATTCGCTTGATTGGAGAAAGAAGCGAGGGAATTCCGCGCAATATTAATAATATCTGTTTCAATGCGCTCTCCATAGGATACGCGTTAAAGAAAAAACGGATTGGTCGGGAAGTTCTCAACGAGGTTCTGGCAGATCTCAAAATTGAATCCTTGCTTCAGAGAAAACGTGCAGGAGCGATACCGCTCAACGCGAAGCTTTCCATCTCCCCGCCGGCATCGGTCCCGACCCAATTTCACCGAACTCGAAAAACAAGCCGGATCTCCGGGACAGCGCTGATAAGCGGTGCTCTTTCCGTGGCCAAGCGAATCGGGTCGAGGATTGTAGTTGCGCCAGTACAGACATTAGGTGACATCACCACTCGCATCTTCAGCAAATGTAACCCTGCAACAGTTGCCGGTCAGCAGGCTTCAAGTCCAACCGTGGCCTCCCCAGACCGAATCACGGTTGGACGAAACGTGAATCTTCCAGCGAACGCAGTCGGCGCCGAAGGAACAAATGCGGTTGGAGCCAAAGGCATTCGCTATTAAGGAACTGACTATGAGCAGGAATTTCGAAGTGTTATGCAGAGTCGAGCAACAGGAAAATGCTTTGACGACCGAATCGACGGTCGTTGTCTCCGCACTCCTCGATGACAAGCGCGCTTACGCCCCGGCTTGGAAAACCAGCAGCCCTGCTCATTCGGAGATTCTGAAACTGGTTCAAGCGCTTTTCCTCTCCTCTGCGAACTCACCTCACCGGGTGCTTTTCTGCGGTGTCGATACCGGTGAAGGCAGCAGACGTGTCTGTGCGTCTGCAGCCAAGGCGCTGGCTGGCGAGGTGTCGAGTCGCGTGTGCCTCGTGGATGCCAAGGTTCTTGGCCCTCCTCTGCCGCGCTCGGTGGATTTGGATGAGCCCGTCTTTCCGCCTTCGAACCCCGTTGAGCGGAGCGGTCCTGTTGCCCGGCAGATCGACGGAAACCTATGGTTTGTTTCGGCGGGAGACCTCAGATCGGCGGGTGATTCGAATAGTGGCGCGGAGCAAATGTGTTCAAACCTTCTGGATTTGCAAAAGGAATTTGGATATTTGCTCGTCGATGCCCCACCTCTTGGCGCCGACATAATTGCATCCGTGTTGGGGCAGGTGATGGACGGGGTCGTGTTGATATTGGAAGCAAATGCCACGCGCCGCGTGAAAGCGCGCAGCGTAATACAGATCTTGGATGCAGCCAATGTTCGACTGCTGGGAACAGTGCTCAACAACCGGACGTTCCCAATCCCAGAGAAGCTTTACCGCAGATTGTAGCGTGACCAAGTGCCGAGACCATCGGCATTAGTCACGAAACGATGAACTTGGGATTCTGAATGTGACTCAGTCTGGCGGAGCCTTGTCGAGATTTCGAAATGCCGGCTCAGTTGACCGATTGTACCCAGGCCCGCCAGTCTGCCACGCCAGCACGAGATCCAAGGTTGATGGCTTGAGAAAAATTCGCTAGCCGAAAGAAGAAGGTCGGGAGATCAGGGCAAACGAGACCTGAGTTTTCCCGGAAGAGCAGTTCGTCGCGACGTGGCATCGTCGTACGCGGGTAGGGAGTCTACAGAAATCATGTCGGCAGGCGTGATCGCGCAAGTTAATTCTGTGGCGTCGGTGCCATCGTTGCGCCCCAAGGTGCTTCAGGTGCTGGAGGCCACGGCAGCGGGCACGGCCAGCTATGTCTCAGACCTGCTCTTGAATATCGATACAGCGGCTTTCGACGTCTCATTCGCATATTCGCCGATCCGCTCCGATGAGCGCTTTTTAAAAGACCTTCAGCTCATCAGTATGCGCGGAGTCAGCCTATACGAAATTCCGATGCAGCGGAACATCCGTCCCGTCGAAGACGCGAGGGCGCTCTGGGATCTTTATCGCCTGATTAGGGCTCAGGAATTCGATATCGTTCATGGCCACAGTTCGAAAGCGGGCTTTTTGTCGCGCCTGGCGGCCAAGCTGGCTGACCCTGGAATTGTTACCGTCTATTCTCCCCATGCGATCGCAATCTCGATCAACCCGAAGTATTGGTATCTGGAACGCTTTGCCGGGCTGTTGACCAACGTAATTCTCGGTGTGAGCCGATCTGAACGGGACGAACTCGAGACATACCAGTTCGTGTCCAGCTCCAAGCTTCGCTACGCAACCGCGGGCATCGACGTAAGAGCGTATGCCGGTCCGTTTGGGGGCGGTGATCTCAGACACCGAATTGGAGTACCCAACGGAACTATTCTGATAGGTTCGGCGGGACGCATCACCGCACAGAAGGATCCGGCCACTTTCCTCAACGCTGCCGCCGAATTGCTTGAGAGAGGCGTGGGCGCCCATTTCGTTTGGGCCGGCGATGGAGACTTGAAGTCCGCGTCCCAATGTTTAGCCGCAAATTTAGGAATCGAACAACACGTGACGTTTCTGGGCTATTGTCCAGACCTCCGGCCTTTTTTGGACGCCCTCGACATTTTTGTGCTTACCTCGCGCTACGAATCCTTCGGGTACGTTACATGCGAAGCCATGGCCATGGGTAAGCCGGTGGTGGCAACGAATGTCAGCGGCAGTAACGAACTTGTTGTGCACGGCGTGACTGGCTATCTGGTGGATGTCGCCGATGCGCAGGGCCTCGCTGGAGCATTTGATAACCTCGCCGCCGATTGGAAATTGCGCCGCCGCATGGGAGAAGCCGGACGTGCTCGTGCGCGGAAACATTATGACCTCCGCAGAATGATCCAGGACGTAGAGCAGATCTATCGAGAATTGTTCTTGGGAGACATGAAATTCGCGGCGGCCCAATGATTGCTGGCAAATAGCGCTAAATCGTTGATGAGAATCGCGATCGTGCGTTACCGGGTGCTGGGAATGCGTGGAGAGAAATGTCGTGTAGGGTTTGCGGCGGCACGCGTTGGAAGCCGGCCGCGTTGCCTCTTTCCGCGGATCACGAGAAGGCATCTTCGCTGATTCACTCCGAGGGACGGCATACCTTCTCGATTTCTCCCGCCGGTCGTATTGTGCGTTGCTGCCATTGATGCCGCCACCGCTCGAACGCTCGCAAAGGCGAGGCCAGCGGGTCCGCAGACATTCGTCGCTCAATTCGTGGATACAGTGCCTTGCTGACTGTCGAGATCAACGCCGCCAGTTCACCGAGCGGTGGGTTACTGCGTGAAAGCTGCCGGGGAGCATTCCTGACGAAGGAGGGCCACGATGAGAAGCCGATTAGGCAATCATAGAAGGCTGGCGAAGGTTGACGGCTCCTTTGCGTTTGCGATGGCCCTTGCATCAGTTGTGTACGGCAACAGTGCACGCGTTCCGGTGGGGGAATTGCATCGCTTCCTGGAGATGCGCATTACTGTCTTGAACGCGGCCTTCGCGGGCCTTTTCATACTCATGTGGGCTTATTGCTTCGAGGCCTTGGGCCTTTACCGATCAGAACACTATGGCATCCTCGGCAAGTTGGGGCGGATCGTCGGAGGATGCGCTTTCATGACAGCGTCACTCGTCTTTTATTTGGTGACTTCCCGAACGACAGGGCCCACCGCGCGGATCGCCGTGATTTTCTTCTCGTGTTCCGTGCTCTACGAGGTGTTGCGCGTTTTTGGCAGCTATTGGATTGCCGCTCGCGATCCTCAGCTTGTTGTAATTCTCGGAAGTGGGAGCCGTGCAGCGATGGCATGGCGAGAAATCCGCACCCGACACCGGGGAACGGTAAAACTTTTGGGTTTTGTCGACAATCGCCCCACGAGCGAAATGGCGCCGATAGTTGCGTGTGGCTTTTTAGGGACAATCGAAGATCTGAGTCAGCTGCTACTTCGAAACGCCGTAGACGAGCTTCTTGTCGCACTGCCGATGAAGTCCTGCTATGACATGGCTCAACAAGCAATTCAAATCGCGGAACGAGTGGGCGTCCGGGTGGTTTACATGCAGGACATGTATATCACCACTCTCAAACAGAGCGCCTCCCGCAGTCCTGAACTTTTCAGTGAACTGGTGCCGATTCACGAACACTATGTAGCCGCCCAGGTCGTAAAGCGGTTGATGGATATTGTCGGTTCGTTGGCGGGTCTCTGTCTGTTTTCACCCGTGTTCTTGGTAGTGGCGCTTGCAGTGAAGGCGACCAGCAAAGGGCCGGTGTTCTTTGCTCAATCTCGGTTCGGTTACCGGCGCCGGCTTTTCCGGATGTACAAGTTCAGAAGCATGGTGAGCAACGCCCAGGAACTAATGGCGCAACTTGAAGAAAAAAATGAGGCCAGCGGCCCCCTCTTCAAGATACGTGACGACCCCCGGATCACTCCGCTAGGACGCTTTCTCCGGGCTTCCTCACTCGATGAACTTCCGCAACTTTGGAATGTGTTGATCGGCAATATGTCGCTCGTCGGGCCGCGCCCCATGAGCGTGCGGGACGTTTTGCTCTTCAGCGAAGCGACCCTGATGCGCCGTTTCACCGTCAAGCCGGGCATCACGGGCTTGTGGCAAGTGAGCGGCCGGAGTACCCTCGGTTTCGAAAAATGGATCGAGATGGATTTCAATTACATTGACCGGTGGTCGCTTGCTTTGGATTTTCAGATTCTGGCGAGAACGGTGCGCGCTGTGCTCAAAGGGACCGGTGCCGTTTGAGCCTTTCGGAAAATATTGAGAATATTGGAATGAAACCGAACTTTTTGTTTGAATACCTCACCGCAGCTCGGCGGGCCTGAAAAATTCCGTAGAGATCTATCGCACTCGCTGGCACGTAGCGGGACACTTATTGATTAAAAGTCACGTTTGAGCAGCTATTTTGTATGGATAATTTTTCACTTCCGCTGTCGACCGAGATAAGCGTTCTTACTGCTCCCGAGGTTGCCGGGTATCCCGGACCTGTGTAGCACCCAATCACATTAGCCATGCCCGCGTCAGACACGATGCTAATGGAGGAGCCTGAAATGGTCTGCGCATCTTCGAACCACACAGCGCGCTTCAACGGATCCGTTACTCCGGCATTCGTGACGGTCAGCCCCCCCACGATAACTTGGCTGGATTGGAGTGACAGGAATCCATAGCTCGGTGTCTTATTAGAAGAGGAGCTCGTTACCTGCACCTTTTGCGTCTGGTAGAACAGAAATCCAATCCCGTGTAAAGGAAAGTCGACGGTAACATTGTCCACAGTGACGCTTCCACTCCGGGAGGTCCCACTTAAACCATTATTTCCTGAGCCAAGAACCTTAATATTCGCAAATGTGACGCTCTCTTGCGCGTTGAACTCTATCCCATATTGGTTACCGACAAGAGGCAATAGCGTGCCCGCATCATCGATGGTTCCATTTTCAATAAGCACGTTCCCGGGAATGCGAGTGCCATTGAAAGCATCCTGGGCGACGAGGACGCCGCTTGACGAGGTATTCTGAATCTGAAATCCATTGACGGTAACATTAGACTGTCCGGCAACCGCTATCCCCCTTGCTTTGGAATTAGTAATCACGATGTTTTGTGCCAGCCCGCCAATTAAGTCGGGATACCGCGTGTAGTTCACGAATGCCAAACCGTCATCGCCGGTGTTCTTGGTGAGAAGATTCGTGACCTGGGCGTTCTGGCAATTGGAAAAATTCAATCCGTCGGCTAGTGAATTGATAACCGTGGCATTCTTAACGATAGGATTGACTGAGTCGTAGAAAAGAATTCCGGCCGCGGGGCTGTTTTGGACAACGGTATCGGTCAGAACAGTATTCGCGGTTCCGCTGAATTTGATCTCCTCATTCGGACTGTTGCGGATCGAGGGAGGCCTTGCGTAGGTCGCTTTCAGCCCAGTGATGACCGCGCCTGACCCGCCCACAAACAACATGCCGCCGTTCCTATTATTCGTAAAGACGAGTTGCGCGGCTCCTTGAAACAGAAGTGTGCCGCTGAAGTTGTTGATCGTCAGAGGCCCGGTGGAGTTGTCAATTAGATAGGCGCCCGGCGGAATGATGATTTTTCCTTCAGGGTAGTTGGCGAACGCCGTCTGAAATGCGGTTGTCGTGGCGGTGGAATTCGTGCCGTCCGAATGGGCCCCCAAGCTAATCACGCTGACAACCGCCTGCGCGCTGCATGCTTCGGCGAACGCAAGCATTAGGAAGGCAACGTAGAAGAGCATCCTCACCCCCGCCGTTTGAGATCGAAAGAGGAACGCGTTCCAATCATTACCTTAACATTTCGTGCTACCAAAACAGGACATCCTAATTTGCCAATAATGCCTCTCCCAATGTTTGGGATATTAGTTTTGTTCCAGAGGAATTTCAGAATCTTTTGTAAGTCTCCCTCTTGATAACCGACGCCGTGAAAAATCTTCTTAAACGTGCCGATAAATTGTGCCGGGATCCCCTGGCTCATAATTCCGCCGCCCTCTACGCCGTGCAGGGCTGCCGAAAACTATTTCCCTTGTTCACGGTGCCGTATCTGACTCGGATACTGAACCCCACCGGCTGGGGAACCGTGGCCTTTGTTCTGTCGATGGCTGAGGTTGTGGCGCTGATCATAGAATTCGGCTTCAGCCTTTCCGCCACACGTGAAATCTCACGCCAGCGGCACCACCGCGAGAATTGCCGCGATGTAATGGGCGGCGTCCTGGGCGCTCAGACTCTTCTCGCGGTGATCGGTATTGGCTTGACCGCGGTCGTGGCGCCCCACATCTCTCTACTGCGGAATCAGCCGCGAATGGTGTTAGCAGGTCTAATCTACGCAGTGGCGCAGGGAGGTACCCCTCTGTGGTTCTTCCAGGGTTTGGAGCGGCTCCGGCTGGCAGCAAGCCTGGAGATCAGTGCAAAGTTCGCGGCCCTGTGCGGGGTGTTTCTTTTCGTAAAGTCTCCGGAGGACGGGTGGAAAGTTGTCGTGCTTCAGGCTATGGCGGCGGGTGTCTCTACCGCTGCCGGAATCGGTCTAGCAATCCGGTCCTTTGGCTTCCGATTTCCTGATTACGCGTTGATAAGAGAGGCATTGCACCGGGGCTGGCCCATGTTCGTGTTCCGTAGTGCGGAAAGCCTGTACGGAGTCGGCAACGTATTCCTTCTTGGATTGTTCGCTCCGGCTGCAGTGGTGGGATATTTTGCCACCGCCGAGAAAATTACCAAAGCGATGTTTGGTCTTCTCAATCCGATTCGCGACGCCGTCTACCCTCGCTTGATCTATCTGGCAGCTTCTTCGGAGAAAGCCGCGGCGGAGTTGGCGCGTCCGACCATCGCGGTCATGGTCGCAGGTGGGTTTTCCCTGACGGCGGTCCTGTTCGCCACGGCGCCGTGGCTTATCGGGTTATTGGCGGGGCCGAAATTCGCCCCGGCAATCCCGGTGTTGCGCCTGTATTCAATATTGCCCGCCTTGCTTTCCATTACGTATTCAGTTGGTCTTCAATGGCTGCTCCCCCTCGGTCGCGATCGGGATGTGAACCGCGTGATCATCGGAGGCGGGTGTCTGAATTTGATTCTGTCGTGTCTATTAGCTCCACGTCTCGGCGCCATGGGAATGGCGACATCCGTTTTGTTGTCAGAACTTTATGTCTGCACGAATATGGTTTGGGCAGTGTGGCGATCTACGAATCTATGGTCCGGCACTTTCTTAGCCCGTCGCACTAGGGAAGTGCGTCCAGATCCGGAGGAGTGTTGATGAGACAAAATGCTCGCCACGATTTTTCTCAGGACGAAATACCCTGGTGGTTGCATCCGGTCCCGGTCTTTGTCGGGCTAAACGGCCTAACGGGGGTCGCTGCGTTTCTGGCTCAACCTGGGACCTACCTCGAGCTTTGGGGAACGCCTAGGTATTTCAACGGTTTCACCCTACTCCTTACGGCGGCGGTAATTGTCGTATTCTCAGCGGGTGTGTGGCTGGCTCTATCGAAACAATCGGCCCACTCCTCAAGATCTGAGTGGCGCGGCACGGTTTCGTTTTCTCAGACTTTGTTGCTTTTCAACGTCAGTTTTTGGATTAGCGTCATGGCCTATGCCATTTGGATTGGTCTGGGGCTTGCGCGCGGCCTGGGACTGGAGCTCTTGAAATCGATATTCATTGGAGGTGATGTTGCTATATATATACTCAGGGAGCCCCTGGAGACAGTTCCCGGAATTACAACTTGGACGCAGGTCGGCATTGCGGCTGTCGTGTTGGGCTGCATGATCGGGATTGGTGGCGGGTGGAAAATCGTTCGGCGAAAACTCGCGATCTTGGCAGTGCTCGCACTGGTACGCGGTCTACTCTACAGCGAGCGACTTGCCTTCCTTGAACTCGCAATCCCGTTCCTGGTGTTGTGGTTGGCGCAGCCGGCGTCCTGGAAACCCAGCCGCGTGCTGCGCACCTTGATACGCATCGCCCCTGTGCTGGGGGCCGCCATCATTTACATGGTGTTCACCTGTTTCGAATCTTTCCGCTCCTGGTCAATCTACTATAGTTCGAGGGAATCGAGTTTGCTCCTGTTTGGCTTCTGGCGCCTGGTCGGATACTACGTCACCTCGGTGAACAACACGGCGTACCTGCTATCAAGCTTCCATCACCCCCTCGGTGCGCCTTACTTTAGCTTTACTTTTCTTTGGGAGTTTCCAGTGTTGAATGTCTTCGTTAAGGATTTATTCAGTTGGGTACATATGGATTACAAAAGCTATATGGATCTGCTCGCGTTTGGCGCCAACCCTGAGTTTAATAATCCGGGAGGATTGCTCTCTCCGGTTGTCGATTTTGGCGTGCTGGGAGGTCTAGCATACTGGGCAGCTATGGGGCTGATAACTGGTCATCTATATTATTTATTCATCAGTAAACATCCTTTGGGCATGTGTTTATACCCAGTCGTCTACCTGACTCTTACCGAAATTCCCCGATACCTCTATTGGGGTGAGGGGCGCGCCTTTCCTGCCTTGGTATATCTCATTCTTAGCGCGACTGTGCTGCTTCGATCCGCACGTTTTAGCCATGACTCGCGCGATGAAGACTTCACGCCAATTGAGCACTCGATCGAAATGCCCGCTCGAGTGTAGAAGTAGCCGGGAAGACACGGCATAGGCACGACGAGTTTGGACCGCGCGGACAACCAGCGCAATTCATCTCCGTCATGCAGCCTCGTCTCTCCGAGGCTCAATGCAGCTATTTCATGGGTTTGCGATTCCCAATTGTGGGGTCTACTCCAAAGCGTCACCCTGTGCGGGATGTCTTGAACACCCTCATCTTCCAGAAAAGATCAATCAGAAAGCAGGTAAATATGTGGCTCGTCAAACGAATGTCTGTCTGCCCATCCTCGGGCGCGGAACAGAAGCATGCAATGAACCGTCTTTGGAATCCTGTGCTCGTTTGTGTTTTGTGTCTCGGCGCCATCACACAGTTCGCACCTCCCGTCATGGCGCAGGCAAATGCCACAGGACAATGGCAGACGTTACCCTATACCATGCCCATCAACCCGATTCACGTCACGCTTTTGAACACGGGCAACGTGTTAGTCGTTTCGGGTTCAGGAAACGATCCGGGAAATCCGAATTTGCAGGCGGCCGTTTGGAATCCTCTGGCCGGCACCGTGACGGTGCAGACAGTCGGTTTTGATATGTTCTGCAACGGAATGATTACTCTGCCGGACGGGCGCGTGCTCATTGCCGGAGGAACCATTGCGTACACTCCTGCATTCTTAGGGAGCTCGCAAGCGTCCATATACGATCCGGTCAATAACACGTTCACGAACCAGCCTGCTATGGCGCACGGGCGGTGGTATCCTTCGGTCACGACACTCCCAAATGGCAGCGTCATGGTTTTTTCGGGGCTGACCGAAACCGGGCCCACCAATTCGACTTACGAATTCTACACTTTGGGCTCAGGATGGAGCCCAGCATATGCTGCGCCGTGGACCCCTCCCTTGTATCCACGGATGCATGTGTTGCCGAACGGCAACCTCTTCTATTCTGGACTGGGACCCAGCTCCAATCTTTTCAATCCCTCCACCAATACCTGGACCCTGAACGTCGCGACCACCAATTACGATGCGATGCGGCTCTATGGTTCGTCAGTCCTCCTGCCGCTCACTCCGGGCAACAACTATGATCCGCGCGTGATGATTCTTGGTGGGGGCACAACCACCACGCCGGCGACTGCCACTACAGAAATCATCGACCTTGGAGCAGCCAACCCCAAATGGGTATATGGGCCAAACATGTCTGCGCCGCGCATCGAAATGGACGCGACAATTTTGCCGAATGGCAAGGTGCTGGCCCTCGGCGGATCGGTAAATGACGAAAATGCCGCTACGGCAAGTTTGAATGCGGATCTCTACGATCCAAATGCCAATACCTTCAGCCCCGCCGGCACGGAGGCTTTTGCGCGGCTGTATCACACGGTTAGCTTGCTCATGCCCGACGCTACGGTGTGGGTTGCGGGAGGGAACCCAAACCAGGGCAATTATGAACCGCACATGGAAGTCTATTCGCCGCCCTATCTTTTCAATGCAGACGGCAGCCTCGCGACTCGTCCCACGATCACGAGTCTCTCCACATCCAAGCTCGGCTGGGGCGGCGCTTTTACTGTGCAGACTCCGGACGCGGCAAACATTTCCTCAGTCGTCTTGATGCGCGACGGTTCCTCCACTCACGCGTTTGACTTCGACCAGCGCTATGTAGGTCTCTCCTTCACTTCCGGTTCCGGCGTCCTCAACGTCACTGCCCCGCCAAACGCCAACATCGCGCCTCCTGGTTATTACATGCTTTTCATCTTGAACAGCTCCGGAGTTCCTTCCGTGGCTAGCTTTGTTCAATTTTCCGCGAATCCCACGGCTCAGTCTCCCACCGGCAAGATCACGAGTCCCGCCTCCAACGTGATGGTGGCTGCGGGTAAATCTGTCTCCTTCGCCGCCAGCGGCACCGATCCCAATCCAGGCGGGACGATCAGCTCCTATTACTGGTCATTCTATGGCGGCAACCCGAGCTCCAGCACTCTCGCCAATCCCGTCGTTACGTATCCCACTCCTGGAACCTATAGCGCTCAATTGACCGTGACGGACAATCTAGGGCTTACGGACCCCCATCCGCCCACGCTGACGATCACGGTTCCAGATTTCTCTCTTGCTGTCTCCCCGAATTCGAATGCGGTCACACCGGGCTCGGCCACCACTTCCACAATCACCGTCACCGCTGGCGGCGGGTTCACGGGCAACGTTAATCTTAGCGCGAGCGGGCTTCCACCCGGCGCGACTGCGGCATTCAGCCCTACGGCTGTCACGAATTCCGGCTCCTCCACAATGACCATTTCGACTAGTGCTTTGGTCGCATTAGGCGCCTATTCTGTCGCGGTCACAGCTTCGAACGGACCGATAACCCATACCGCGACCTTTTTGCTGGAAGTAATTTCCCCCGGTGGGACCCCGGCGATAAACTTGGCTTCCGGGTTCTCGGCAGCGGGGATGCAACTCAATGGGAATGCCCATTTGGTTGGGACTCGACTTCAGCTTACGGATACAACAACGATAAACGAGGATGGGAGTGCGTTCTGGACCGCTCCGGTCAGCATAGGATCGTTCACCACCAACTTCGCCTTTCAGTTGACGAACCCGCAGGCCAACGGTTTCATGTTCGTCATTCAAAACGTTGGCACGACCGCCCTCGGCGCGAACGCCGGCGGCTTGGGATTCGCCGGGTTGTACCCGAGTGTGGGTGTGAAGTTTGATCTGTACAACGAAGCCGGGGAAGGTCCCAACACAACGGGATTGTTTACCAGTGGCGACTCGCCCACCGTCCCGGCGACCACGTTTGGTGGCGGGATTAATCTGCTTAGCGGAGATCTCTTCTATGTGAACATGGTCTATAACGGCACAACCCTGACGATGACCATCATGGACTTGACTGTTCCAGCGAGCTTCACCACTTCATGGCCGATCAACATTCCGGCCACCGTGCTTGGGAACACCGCCTATGTCGGTTTCACCGGCAGCACGGGCGGCCTCACTGCACTCCAACAGATTCTTACTTGGACGTTCAACTCTGGCACGACGGCATCGCCGGCGGCGACACCGGTGATCAATCCGGCCACGGGCACGTATACGTCGGCGCAAACGGTTACCATCACCGACGGCACCGCGGGGTCAACGATTTATTTCACAACGGATGGCACTACGCCAACGACCTCTTCGACCAAGTACACGGGCACGTTCAACGTGAGTAAAACCACAACCGTGAATGCCATCGCCACGGCGCCGAATTCTACCACCAGCGCGATGGCCACTTCGGTGATCACGATTCAGACCAGCGGGACCACTCCGATTAACTTCAGTTCCGGGTTCTCGGCGGCGGGGATTCAGTTGAATGGAAATTCCAAGTTGGTTGGAACCCGGCTTCAGCTTACCGATACAACGACGACGTTCGAGGACGGGAGTGCGTTCTGGAGCACTCCGGTCAACGTGGGAATGTTCACTACTGATTTCACGTTCCAGTTAACAAATCCGGTGGCCAATGGTTTCATGTTCGTTATCCAAAACGTTGGCGCCACCGCCCTCGGCGCGAACGCCGGCGGCTTGGGATTCGCCGGGCTGTACCCGAGCGTAGGGGTGAAGTTCGATCTGTACGACCAAGGAGAAGGTCCCAACACCACGGGCTTGTTTGTCAGCGGCGACTCGCCCACTGTACCAGCGACAACTTTTGGTGGAGGGATCAATCTGCTCAGCGGCGATGTCCTCGAGGCGCATTTTGTCTACGATGGCGCAACTCTGACATTGACCGTCACGGATTTGACGGTACCGGGAACCTTCACTACTTCGTGGCCGATCAACATTCCCGCGACCGTGTTGGGGAACACCGCCTATGTAGGTTTCACCGGCAGTACCGGTGGCGGAACGGCACTCCAACAGTTTCTGGCTTGGACTTACTACGTCCCCTCGGCATCACAGACAGCGACACCGGCGATCACGCCAGCCACGGGCACGTATCCGGCGGCTCAAACTGTCACCATCACCGACGGTACTGCGGGGTCGACGATCTATTACACAATCAATGGCACGACGCCGACGACCGCTTCGACCAAGTACACGGCGCCGTTTAAGGTGACTAAAACAACGACCGTGAATGCCATTGCTACGGCGCCGAACCTTGCCAACAGCGCCGTGGCCACTTCGGTGATCACGATTCAAGTGCCGGTTGTGGCGACACCTGTAATCAAGCCCGCCACGGGCACGTATACCGGGACGCAAACAGTTTCCATCACCGATAGCACCGCAGGCTCGACGATTCACTACACGACGAACGGCAATACACCGACGACCTCTTCCACCATATACAAGGGTACCTTTAGGGTGAGCACGACAAAGACCATCCATGCCATCGCTGTGGCACCGAACTATGCCAACAGCGCGATAGCGACTTCGGTGATCACCATCAATTAGCTACTCCCATGGCGTATAAACCGGCCTGTTTCTTGTGCATTAGTTTGCAGGCTATTCGACGAGGCACCACACTCGCCAACCACGATCCCGGGGCCGCAGAAGTGTCGTAAAACTCGTAAGCAAGTGCAGCGATGGTCACTTTTGAAAACAAGGAGTAGAGGAGAATATGCGAGTCTCACGGAGAAGCCTTCTTCAAACCTTTGGAGCAACCGCCGTCTTGGGGTCCAGTGCAAAGTCTCTCATCGGCGTGTCGCTTGCTGGAGACACGCAGCCCATGCGGTGTGCAAGTCCACAGCAATGCTCCATCCTGCTAGACCATAATGAAAATGCGTATGGACCATCCGAGAAGGTATTGGCAGTACTTCGCGATGCCGCGAACTTCTGCAATCGTTATCCGCGGACCGAGTATGATTTCCTGCTCGGCAAGATTGCCGCTTTCCACGGCGTTAAGCCAGAGCAGATTGCTCTCGGAAGTGGTTCTTCGGAGATTTTGCGATTAGTCGCAACAGAGTTCCTCGCACCGGGCAAGAAGCTCGTGCAAGCCGCGCCGACATGCCCCCTGCTTGGCAGGTTTGCGCGAAGCGTTGGAGTTGAAGTCATCAATGTTCCTGTGACCAGGACGTACGAGCACGATTTAGAGGCGATGTTAGCCCGTGCCGGCGATTCCACCGGCCTGGTCCATATTTGCAATCCGAATAACCCCACCGGCACTTTGACTCGGCGAAAGGATATTGAGACTTTCGTCCAAAGGCTTCCCGCCAATACGATGGTTCTGGTCGATGAGGCTTACCATGACTTTGTGGGCCCCAATGGGAGCTACGCTTCTTTCTTGGAGCAGCCCATCGACGATCCGCGAGTGATGGTGACACGGACTTTTTCCAAGATGTATGGTCTAGCAGGGATGCGGGTCGGATACATAGTTGCGGCGCCCGAGGTCGCGCGCCGCATCTCCGCCCACCAATTGCATTTCGGGATAAGCGTGATTTCTGCGAGGGCCTCTGCCGCCGCCCTCGACGATCCCGAATATGCACGCCAGGCCGCCAAGCGCAACGCCGATGATCGGCAGGAGTTCTTGAACCAGGTCAACGCGCGCTTTCTCCACGCCCTCGATTCACACGCCAACTTCTTCATGCTGGATCCCATGCGTCCCATGGATCAAGTGATGGATCATTTCAAGAAGAACAGAATCCTAATTGGTCCCCTCATCACCGAGATGCCCAAGTACGTCCGCGTTTCTCTCGGCAATCCCCCTGAGATGGAGGAATTCTGGCGTGTTTTGGACTTGATGCCCGGCAGCGGCAAAATGGTTATGTAGCAGGGCCACCTTTTTCTGGCCTCCAACGCCACCACCACGATTTAGCCTTCGGCGATACGCTTCTGGGAATGTAGATAGCAATTCATTTTGATGTCTTGACCCGATCCGAACGTTAAATACGCACATCGGACGCGTTGGATCCCGCAGTCTCACTTGAGTCAAGGACGGGAAAGGCTGGAGCGTGAGAGCCGAAGTTCTAGATCAGAAATTCCAAGCATTCTCTCAACGGATGAAAGATCGCTTTAAGCCGCTGCTTTCCGCGCCTTTGCACTACACCTCGGTGAGACGCGGCCTTGAGATGATCCCGTACCTCGGCGCGAGACTCCCCGCCTGGCACCGCACCCATCCTTTCGACAGGCAGTACGGCACCGATACCAGCGGGGTCCTTTCCGCGCAGAGGATCGTAACCGACAAAACGCCCGCATCCGAGATTTGCCCTTATACGGGCTCTCAACCCAGCATCATTCGCCGTGCCATCGCGGCCCTGGGGGAAACAGACAAATTTCACTTTGTCGATCTCGGATGCGGCAAGGGCCGGGCGATGATCGTGGCCACCGAATTTCCATTTCGAAGTATCCGTGGAGTCGAGCTTTCCTCACGTCTCGCCAGGATTGCCCGCCGAAACTTGGCAAGAGTTGGGCGCTGCTTTCCCGCGCGTCCACCAGTTGCTGTTGTAGAAGGTAATGCGATTACATTTCCGCTTCCCGAGGGCAAAATTGCGTTGTTCCTCTATCACCCCTTCGGTTTAGAGCTCCTTTCTCACCTGATTATTGAAATGGAAAGTTTTCTTTCCCGGGGCAACGGTCCGCTATACCTTATCTATTACAATCCAGTTCATGGAGATGTTCTGGATGCCTCTCCGGCGTTCACCCGCTGGTATGCGGACACACTTCCTTACGATGACTCGGAATTGGGTTTTGGGCCAGATACCGAGGATAACGTCGTTATCTGGAGGAGCATCAATGGGGAAGCGGCGACGCCGCACCCGCACGCAGACCGCCCTATCATCATTACGAAACCTAAACTGAGGGCCGAGTTGGCAGAATCATGCGGGACTCATACCCTGCCTGCGCAGGGTCAGCTTATGAGTCCGAATAACTGAAGCGGCAAAGCCAAAGCCCTTCGCGACGACATGTTCCTTAGGGATCAGCATTTATTCCACAGCGATGGTAAGTCCATATGGATTTGGTCCCGAGTGTTTACAAACGGTCGTGGAAGGCTCCCCATAAACGAGCGCCAAGCGCGGGAGCAGCGTCTTGTCGACTAGCCGCGACTACTGGATCAAAATCCGTACCTCATTCAGTGAGTAGGAAATCTCTCCTTTCAAGCATTCATTCCGCATTTTTCTTTTGAAACTCTTGTAATCGCCGGTCTCCGATGGACTCCCTGCCCGTGTGCGATGCATTAGCAGATCGCTTCACTCCTCTCGCCAATGAGGGCGATTCCCTTGTTTGTCGTTGCCCGCCATATCGAGAAAACACCTTTGCGCTTTCCTTCTTTTTTTTGATCGTTGAGTTCCGGCTGCGGAAGGGGGGCTGGTGTCGAATGGCCAGACGCTACACCTGCCTCATTGTTTTCAACCTGCTGACAATCGCCTCGCTTGGCTGTGGCGCTGGAGCAAGCGATATTGGGCCTGTGCCGGATCCCACGCCAAGTCCCACGCCGGGTCCCGCACCGGTGGTCGCAATATCCGTTAATCCAGCGGTCGTTGCAATTGGGCAGAGCGCAAACCTGACTTGGTCCTCCGCCAATTCCTCGGCGTGCACCGCCAGCGGTTCATGGATTGGCTCGCAATCCACGAGCGGCACCCAAGTCGAGACGCTGACCGCCGCTGGAAACGCGACCTTCGTGCTGAACTGCACCGGAGCCGGCGGGTCGAGCAGCGGCACAGCCACGCTATTGGTAACACCGGCGGTAGGCGGTGCAGGGGCCACTCTGCCGTTTGTGGAATACGAAGCCGAAACGGCAAACACAAATGGGACCATCATCGGTCCTGACACTACGTTTGGAACCCTCGCCTCCGAGGCGTCTGGAAGGCGCGCGGTTCAGCTTAACGCAACGGGGCAGTATGTCTCCTTTACCACGGCACATCCTACGAATTCAATCGTGGTGCGTTCCGCAATTCCCGACGCGCCCTCTGGCGGCGGGATCTCCGCGACGCTGGGTCTCTACATCAATAATATTCGGACTCAGAGCCTCCAGCTAACCTCGCGATACACCTGGGTCTACGGCGGGAAGAGCAACTCATCGGACAAAAATCCGAGCGACGGTGGGGCCCACCATTTCTATGACGAGGTTCACGCATTGATAGGCGAAATCCCCGCCGGTTCGACCATTGCATTGCAGAGAGACGCAACCGATACTGCCGAATTCTACGTGATTGATTTGGTGGACTTCGAGGAAGTTCCAGCCCCGCTGACGCAACCGGCAGGATCGCTTTCGATTGCGGATTTCGGGGCTGCCCCGAATGACGGCACCGACGACCGCGCCGCAATTCAGACCGCCATTAGCGCGGCCCAATCGCAAGGCAAAGTGCTCTGGATTCCCCCGGGTATCTTCAATATCAAGACCAATACCGGTCCTTTGGTCACATCCGGAGTATCCATTCGAGGAGCGGGCATGTGGTATTCACAGATCGTCGGCCCGGGCGCCCATTTCGCGGTTTCCGGCAATAACAATCAATTTTCCGATTTTGCGGTATTCGCGGACATCGTGAGCCGCAATGATAACAACCCGTATGACGACGGCTTTCACGGACAGGCGGGTACCGGTTCCACGATGCAGAATGTTTGGATCGAACATACAAAAGTTGGCTGGTGGGTGGATGCGGAGGGCGTGTCGTCAACGACGGTCGCAACGAACGGCCTACTAATCCACGGTGTGCGCATTCGTGACACGTACGCGGATGGGATCAATTTTTGCTGCGGCACCAGCAACTCGATCGTCGAGCAATCTCATTTTCGCAATACCGGCGACGATGCGCTCGCGTCGTGGAGTGCCGTTTCTACTGGTGTTGCGAGGCATCCCACTAACACCGGCAATACCTTCCGGTTTAATACCGTGCAGACGAACTGGCGCGCACGCTGCATCTCATTCTTTGGGGGCGACAGCAATTCTATGCATGACAACTTGTGCTCGGACACCGTGGACAGCGCGGGCATCGAGATCGGCGAAGAGTTCGCCTCTTACCCGTTTACAGGTACCACCACCGCGCAACGAAACACTATCATTCGAGCAGGCGCCACCTTTGTGGCCGGTGAGAAAGGTGGATTTCAAATCGTTGCTATTGATTCCCCGATTAGCGGCGTCGTCGTTCAAGATACCTTGATCCAGGATTCGATCGACGCCGGGATTTTGTTCCAGGGACCTTTTCAAATCTCTGGCGTTACCCTCAGCAATATTCAAGATTCAGGCGCGGTCATGCAGGGAATCCTCGTGACGAGCAATGCAACGGGAAGCGCCCAGATTAGCGGCATAGTCGTTTTATCGCCAACTGGCCCGGCGCTGGAAAATGACGCTGGGACATCCTGGATCTTTATGGAGGGTGCAGGAAACTACGGGTTTTGATTGGAACAGAGTCTCATCGCTTGAATTCAAAGGCAACACATGCGGTTCTGGCTGATGGATGTCGGCGCCATGGTCCAGTCCCAGTGTTGCCCTGCCGCCTCAACGATCGGTTTCACATCTTCCTGAAGTAGGAAGCGCTCCTGCACCAGTCGATCCGCGGCCGCTTCGACGCGATGCATGTATTCCGAGCGCGTGCCGTAACGCTCTTCGACAGACAAGCGCGGGTCGTGGCTCTTGTCCCGATCGGCGCGCGTTTTCGCGAACGGAATATACGATCCCGCCATGGCGACGAGAGTGCTCGGCGCGCCCGCCTGCTCGCTGCGAAAGGCCCAATCCGTGTACGTTCCAAGTGGCACGGCCTGTTCCGGCAGGCGAATGCCCCCTATATCGTTGCCGTCGCTGTCCACCTGGGGAACGATGAAAGGAAGCACCGAGAGAGCACCCGGAAGGTCCGCGCGAAATCCGCCCGGTACGTGATAGGGCCACTGCACTGCCGGCAGATTGGGATATTTGATGTCAGTTTGAGCGACCAGCGTCCCGTCCGAAAGTTGCGGGTGGCGGCTAGGCGGCGGCATCACGCCTTTTCTCGTCCACTGGTCGAGCGCCTCGAGCAGAGCACGCTGTGCCCACCGATAATCATTGGGATTCGACTTGAGCGGCTGCAGGCTGCTGTCCGCGGGCGGCCAAGAGCCGGGGCTGTGCTTGGTTCCGGCGAGCATGAAAACCCGAGCGGTGGGCGGGTCGGGCAAATCTTCGATGCCGTCCATGGAAATGTGCCGCAAGGCGGCGACGCGGCCGCGGTCCCAGTATTCGGATCCGGTATCGACAAAAAATATCTTGGGATCCTGCCCGGCGGGAATTCGCGCGCTCAAACCGTCTCTTTTGCCGGTCACGGGATCAGTCGTGACTTCATACCGGATCGGGAACACTGTCTGCGTGAAGGAACCTAACTCGTTTGGCAACGCGAATCGCTCGTTGAAGCTGCCGAAGGACGTTCCTCCGGTGTGAATCATGAGCGCATCAATGGCTTGTCTACCCTGCTCGTCCGTCGTGAAACCGTCGTACAGCAGTTGCCGCTGATACCGCCCGACTTGAGAAGCGCCGTACGTGTATACATAGCGAACGTGAACGATGGCGTCGGAATTATTCTTGATCGCAGAGGCGATATCGCGTATCGCGGCGAAGCCAAGCCCGGCGACGGGAGGATCTTTACTCTCGTAGGTGAGCTGGTAAGTCATGCCTGCCTTGAATCCACCTTTCACCGTCAGCCAATCTGGATTGAAAATGACCTGGCCATTTTCCATTTTCCCGAACTGCCAATCGCCGCGAGGAATCAGATGCTGCATGGCAACCCAGCCCTCACGCACCGTCAGGCGGTAATCGGGATTCTTGGGATCGAGCGGGGGATAAGCGGCGGTATTGTATTCGGCCGTAAATTCGTAGGACGCCGACGCCTTGTTGGGAATAAACCACGGACTGACCCAGCCGGTGATGGGTTTGCCCTTGTCGGTGGCGATGGGGACCGTCAAGCCGATAAGATCTTTTTCCTTGTCCTTGCGCACGTCAAATTCCCAGCCCACGGCCACGATGGTGTAGCCTTCGCGCATCAGCAAGCCATCTCCGAAATCGTTTTCCGCAGTAGGATCGAGCGAGCCGGTGGCGTGGTTAAACACTCCGAGGACACCCTTTCGCCCGCGGTTCACCACGTCGAAAAGCGCGACGCCATTTCCGCGCGCCCCATCCTTCGGCCTGAGAATGAACAAGTCGGCGGAAAATTCCACTTTGCCCTGCGCGTTGCGGGGCGCTTTGTCGAGGTCGGCAATGATTTTGTTGCGCGGGTTGTTCGGGTCGACGGCGAAATACACCTTGCCGGAGAGCTTTTCGTAAGCCCCGACCGAACCAAAGGCCTTGCCGTTCAGCACGTCTTGCCGGCTTGTGATTTCGACTCGCGTGACTTCGGCGCGCGCCGCTGTCGTCGCGAAGGCCAGCACGAACAAAATAAAAAATGTAACCAATCCACGTCGAGTAAATGGGTTCATGAGTTCCCCGCCTGTCTGCAATACTCTTACTGCAGAACTATTTTGTCGAATCTGTAGCTGAACTCCTCTGCCAGATAGAGCGTCTTCTCGTCCGGACAGGCGAGCGCGTGGATTGAGTCAAACCATCCGGGCAGCCGACCCAGCTTGCCGAAGGAGCCGAGAAGTTTACCACTGAGGTCATACTTATAAACGCGCCCGACGCTGCCGACAAAGATCACCTGATTGGGTCCCGGAGTGATGCACAGCGACCACGCCAGCGCTCCCACTTTCCATTCCTGCTTGAAGTTTCCGTCGGTGTCGAAGACTTGCACGCGGCTGTTCTGGCGATCGGCGACGTACAGGGTTTGGTTAGCGTCCATCACGATATTGTGTGGCGTGTTGAATTGCCCGGGCTTGGTGCCGCGGTCGCCCCAATATTTGATGAGGTTGCCTTCCGGTGTAAATTTCGCAACGCGCGAGTTTCCGTAGCCGTCGGTGACGTAGGTGTCGCCGTCTGGACCGACCACTGTATCCGTCGGCTGGTAGAAACTTGACGGACCCGGAATGGCGCGTTCGATTCCGTGCGTCATATACACCCATCCCATGTCCCCCTCGCGCCGGCCCAGGGCTTGCTCGACTTTTCGCTTCGGATCGAACTTCACAACAAGATTGTCGCCGGCAGCCACGTACCACAAATTATCATGCGCATCGAACCGGATACTGTGGGGAACGCGGAACAGGGGCGAGCCTTCGCCGAAGGAACCGATGAAGTTGCCTTCCTGATCGAACTCCAGAATGGGGTGATTGCCGCGGTTGAGGATGAAGATGTGGCCCTTGGAATTGATGGTCACGCCCACGGCTTCGGCCATGATCATGTCGCTGGGAATCTTGAAGAAGTCCGGCACGACGTGAAAGGTGAGTTCCGGCGCCTTCGGAGGTTTCTGCGCGTCAGGCATGTCCTGTGCGCGGGCTGGCAGTGAGATGAACAACAAAGCGAGCAGCGCAATATTTTTCATGGGAGCCTCCGAAAAGAACTGGATAGAATGGCATAAGGCAGAGCCGCCCAACTTCTTTGGCAATTTACTCCGTGCGCCGTCGGTTCGTGCATTTTGGCTGGGATTCCAAAGACGAAATCGCAATTGCGTGAAGAAGGGGAAACAGGGCTGTCAGAAATTTGACGGTCCCGGCCCCCCTCCTCGAACCACCCGCAGGTTAGCTTTCGACTAGAAAGATACTTTCAACCCAAACTGAATCTGCCTCATGGGGACCTGTGGGTTTTGATCAAGCTGCCCGAAGCTCGGCTGGTCACCATAGTTGGGGTCAAATGTAACCAGATTGTCGCTCGGCGGCGCGAAGTTTGTGTGATTGAGGATGTTGAAGAACTCCGCACGGAATTGGATATTAAAAGTTTCACCGAACTTCGCGATGTGGGTGTCCTTAACAATGGACATATCTACGTTGAACAATCCCGGGCCAATGATCGCGTTGCGTGGAAGGTGGCCCAGGAGGTTGGTACAAGTAAGTGGGTCAAGGCCAAAAGATGCCAACGTCCCTTGGGCGTTGTTCGGCCCGAAGGCAGGAGTTTGGTTACAGTTGGCAAGGGCAAATTGCATGTTGGGCGCCTTGGGATAGATAAAGCATGACGGTTTGAGGTACTGAATGTTTCCGGGCTGAACGGCATTCTTGGGAGTGCACCCGGGGGCCAAGTCTGGAATATCCATTGGCTCCGTATTGTTTTGTCCCAACGGGTCTGAGTTAAAGCCCGCCAAGGGCCATATCGGGGCGCCGTCGCTCAGATCGAGCAAACCTTCCACGCCCCACCCTTTTGCTAACAGTCCAGCGGGCCCGGTGAAAGATTTGGGTGTTGGAATCTGGTACAACCAGTTCACCGACAGGTTGCGGGTGATATTGAAGTCCGACAGCCCCCTGACTATGCTCAAATCCCACCAGGGAGTCGCCGCGGTGGCGGCGGACGAGAAGTTGTCACCCGCGAAGCTTCCGGATGAGGTGTCAAAGGACTTTTGCCAGGTAAAGGAAACCTCATACTGGAAGCCGTGGCTGATCTTCTTCGCAAAATTCACCTGAAGAGAGTTGTACCAAGCCTGGCCAAAGAATGCCGTTGACAGCTCCAGGCCGCTAATAAACGGGTTGACCATTGTGCCGGCAACAATACCGGTCGGAGCGGGGCTTGTGACCGCAGGGCAAATGCCGCCTGGCTCGGTAGACTGGTTGGGGAACAGCCAACCAGCCGAAGTTTTCGTCGGGAAGCACGTATTGAGTGTGTCGGTTTGGAAGGGATTGTGGAGCGCCCTCGATCCAGCATAAGCAACCGTCAGCGAAGTGTTCGGCGTGATTTGCCGCTGAATATTAAAGTTGTATTGCATGACGTAATTTCGTTTGGGATTCGCGTCGGTGTATTGCCACCGGCCTGAATTGCTCGCCAAGGCGCCACCAGGTGCGGCAGTGGCGGCGGCAGCGACAAGTCCCTGGGCGAACGAACCCTGGGGGAGGGGACACGCTGGTAGGGTCTGGGTCACGCAAGAACCTTGGCCAGCGTTAGTCAGGTCAAGCTCGGCTCCCGCCGGAGATGCTTGCAAGGCATTCAGCCCAAACATGAACGGCATGGGCAGAACATCAAACATCCCGAATCCTCCGCGAACCGAAGTCTTGCCATTCTTAAATGGATCCCATGCGAAACCGACCCTGGGCTCAAAGTTCCTTAGCGTTGGGTTCGAAGCGAAGACCTTATTCCGGAGGGCCCCACAGCCGCTCGGAAGACCAGTGATCGTCTCCACACACCCGGTTGGGTCGGCCCAGAGTGTTGGGAGTAGGACATATTTTCCATTCTTCTCATCCGGAATCGTGGACATTTCGTAACGTAAGCCCACGTTAATGGTCAGATTGCCTTTGAACTTCCAATCGTCCTGGACGTAGCCGCCGAAAACCGAGTTGCGGTTATAGTGTTTCGTATTGCCCGCAGTCCAGGGTGGAATGGTAGGCATGCGAACTGTTATGGGCTCATTCTGGAGGAAGCCAGTGAGGTCGAAAAATCCAACACTGCCGTTTCCGTTTCCATTTACAAGATCAGTGTGATTCCTAAGGAATTGAAAGCCGAATTTCAGCGTGTGTTTACCCACCGAGCGGGAGAGATCGTCGAAAAACTGATAGTTTTGAACCCAGTCGCTGAACCCTCCTTGCGGGCTAAACCCTCCAGGGCCAGTGACGCCACCGACTGTGCCGCCGCCAGCCTGGCCCCCGACTCCCGGGGCGTTCAGCGCCATCGTAATTCCAAGCGATTTATCCAGCATTGCCGGATTCGAAACCGAAAGCCCGGGGTTGGTGACGATGGATTGGGTCCATCCAATTCGGGCGCTATTGACCAAAGCAGGGCTGAAGATGTGGTTTTCCTCGATGGCCACGGACATGTTCGGCAATGTGTACCCGGTCGTATCGAAGGCAAATGTTCCGGGCTTGGCCCAGGTGGAGTAGTCGCGGTACATAGCGGCGTCTATCTTGTCCTTGTCATTAATCGTCCAGTCGACTCGAGCTGTGCCGTAATCATCGTCCACAGCTTGGTCGGCAGAGGCCAAGAAGTTCCCAGTATTAAAGTCAGGACCGATCAAGCCGTTATTGAATTTCGGAGCGAGGGCTTCGTAATATTTGTGTACGAAGTTATCAACGCAAGTAGACGCTTGTCCGGGGGCCAGATTTGTTGCATCGGGATTCAGCGTTAAACCGTCTTCTTTCAGACAAGGACCCACCAATGCCGGCAACGGATTGCCCTTTGGGTCGTTGAGGATTCCTAACCTCGCGTTCGGCGATAAGACTTTGTCGGTAACGGGAACACCTTGCCTCTGGCGGATACCTTCGTAGTCCGCAAAAACAAAGAGCTTGTTCTTCATGATTGGACCACCGCCCGACCCCCCGAATTGATTGCGAACAAAAGGCGGCTTATTCCCCGCATCCAGGTAATCAGACGAATCAAATGCCTTGTTGCGAATGAACTCGTAAGCGTTTCCGTGGAATCCGTTCGTTCCGGATTTAGTGATGGCGTTGATGACCCCGCCGGAGGTGAAGCCGTACTCTGCCGAATAATTGGCGGTCAACACAGAGAATTCCTGAATCGCGTCGACGCCAAGGTTAGCGCCAAGCACGTTCCCCGGGCCGGCGTTCGAATAGTCGTTAACGATAATGCCGTTCAGGCGGTAGACGTTCTGCGTGGGACGATTCCCGTCAATCGTCATTTGATTGCCCAGGCCGCGCAAGTTGCCGCCGGGCTGGGTGACTTGTTCATGGACGCGCACCTGAACCACGCCGGGTTCCAGCGTGGCCAACTGCGCCCAATCGCGGCCGTTCAAGGGCAATTCCACGATCTGCGCGCTCTCAATGTTGCCGCTCAAGGTGGCGTTTTCCGTCTGCACAATTGGAGCCGCTCCTGTGACCTCAACTGTCTGGGAAACCTGACCAACGGTCAATGAGATATTCATCAACTGCTGGGCGCCGACGGTGAGCTGAATTTTGCTCACTGCAGTAGTGAACCCCGGGGCGGAAAATGACACTTCATAATTTCCCGCATTGATGTTTACCAAAGTATAAATACCGGAAACGTTCGACTGAGTTTCATTGGTTACACCAGTAGCCACATTCTTGGCCGAGACTTTTGCGCCGACAACAACCCCGCCCTGCGCGTCGGTGATGGTCCCGGTCAGCGAGGCGCCGGCCACCTGAGCGTGCAGAGGAGATGAACCGAGGAGCCCGATAACCCAGATCAATACCAGGATCTTTGTTGCATATGCGTTCATGGTTGTTTCCTCCCATGTTCCAACAAGATTTCCACCACATCCCACGACCCTGCCCCCAAAGGCCTTAATGAGCGAAAGATGCCGTCTGACCGGTAAGAAAATAATGAAGCGGGTCCGAAAGGATGTACAAAATTGAAATCTTCTTGGAGGAATTTAGGCTGAGGGCGCACACTGCGAGAAAGGCAAATCGCAGCCCCTTGCCTCCCGGCGTGGGTGGAAACACTCACGTGGTGCCTCCAATGCTCCACAACTCTACTGCTCAGAAAGACTTGTAGGTGATACTAAGAAGACCCCTCGGTTGAGGCGGGTGTAACACACGTGGAAAATGTTGTCAATCGCAATATGCTTTTTTCCTGTCCCACATCCTGCGCCTGTGCATGCAATCTCAAGTCAACGGAGCGACCTGCTGCGCATAACCTGCAAGCACTGCGGAATAGTGTCACCTTGCGGAAGTTTGCAGTTAACCATCGCATGAAAATCGTTGCGCAAACCCTTCCTTTCACAACCCTCTTCAAGGATTTTCTCTTAAGGACGGACGCCCTTCTTTCTTGTCGCTCCGGGTTTCAATCACAGACCGCCAGATAGTCGCGTCCGAAAAATTCCTCGAAATAAGTTTTGATTCACAAATATCAGGAGCAAAACTCATATTTGGGTGTAGCATGGCGCAACTCGCGTAGCTAAGTCGCAATCCGGGTCAAAACCTCCGGGCAAGTCCCGGTTGGACGTTCATTTCCGAAAGGAGATTCATTGTATGAAGCGTACCTTGGTTCTGTTTTCCTTGCTTGTGGTTGCGGGTGTAATTGGGGCTGGGGCGCCGCCGGTCCAGGCCCAGTTCGGTCCTCCTAGCGCGGAGAGGCAGGCCGCGATTGCCAAACAACTTGCCCTTGAAGCAGCTACACCGAAGTTAGAAGTTACCGAAGAAGTGCTCCCTCTAGTCATCCCCGATCACACCGTCGGTGAAACGGAAGGGGTTTCCATGAATTCGAAAGGCCACCTGTTTGTATACTCGCGTACCGGCAAAGGCGGCAGTGCGCGCGGCGGGACGGCCGCGGAGCTGTTCGAATTCGACCAAAACATGAAGTTCGTCAAGATGTGGGGGCCGGATAACTACGCCGCATCCTTTGCGCACTCCGTCCGCGTCGACAAGTACGACAACGTGTGGATGATCGATGAGGGTTCCGGAATGATCGTCAAGTTTGACCCGGCGGGTGTGGTCAAGATGACTCTCGGCCGAAAGCCGGAGGCGATTGACTACATGGAACGCTATATCGAACGCGGTGAAAAAGTCGCGGAACGCTATCCGGTTGGAACGATGGGCACATTCGACCGGGAAACCGACGTCGCGTGGGATCCGCAGGACAATATGTTCGTGAGCGACGGCTATGGCAACTCGCGTGTCGTCAAGATCGCGAAGGATGGCACTTGGGTGAAGACGGTAGGAACGCACGGCTCCGGCGACAATCAGTTCAGCACACCGCACGGCATCGCCACGGACGCGGTGGGCAACGTCTATGTCGCCGACCGCGGCAACTTCCGCATCCAGGTCTATGACGGCGATCTGAACTTCAAGAAAACCTTTGGCGGCGTAGGCGCGCCGTGGAGCGTCCAGGTCACCCCCAAGTACATCTACAGTGGCGACGGGACGGGCAAAATCTACCGGCTGGATCACGAAGGAAAGTTGCTCGGATGGGCGCAGACCGGCCTTGGCCAGGGCCAGACGGGTTGCATCATCCATGAGCTCCACGCCGTGTCCGACAACGTCATCATCAGAGGCTCCTGCTCCGAATGGAACGTTGAAAAAATCACATTCAAATAGAGCTTACATTACGAAGGGGGCTCGAACCTGTGGTTCGGGCCCCCGAACTAATGATCCGCCTCCGCAATCCTTATCTTTCGGTTGCCTTCTCCCACGCCAAGATCGCTTCGATCTTTGAGTGCACAAACAACGCACGCCGGCGATTGAGCTTCGGAGCCACCAGAGCCCTTCCGTTAGTCGTCAAGCACGTCAAGCCAATCAAGGTCACCTGCTCCTGGTTGACGAATGAGATTGGCGGGGTATCAGCTATTCCGTTTCCGCGCCGGCGCGTAGCCTCCTTACGGAGTGCTGTCGCGCCGATGGGTGGAAATCTGCGCCCGCCGCCACAGGTGTTGCCTCGACTTGTTGAGCCTTAGGACCCAACAGTGATGATGGCCAACTCGGGAGCGCAAAGAAATCGAATCGGCAGGAAAGTAGTTCCGATGCCGCGACTCACGTACATCCTCGAACCGCGCTCGGCATACCAACCTTCCAGATAACGTCCCGACCCAGGGGGCAGCCAGAAGACCGGTACCAACGGCAAACGGACTTGCCCGCCGTGCGTGTGCCCGGCGAGCACGAGGGGCACCTGGCCGGCGATCGTATCGAAGAACGCGGGTGCGTGGAATGCTGCGATCACATAAACATCCGGTGGCACAGTCTTGAGCGTGGTGTCCAGAATCGGCGTACCGGTTGAGGGGTCGTCCAAACCAGCGATCCAAACGTCCGGCCGGATGGGGCTCGCCTCGTTCAGGAGGAAATGGATGCCCAGCTGTGAATAGAATGCGCGCTCATCGCGAGGTAGCCGCTCGTTCTCCCAGTTGCCCCGCACGAGCCAGACCCCGAGCGGTGCGTGCAAACGTGAGAGGAGCGGGCGTATCCCGTCGTAGTGCCAGCCCCAGGTCACCGTGTCGCCCGTAATCACAATGACGTCCGGGTGTTCGGCGTCGAGCAGCAAGAGTAGCTTCCGCTCGCGCGGGCCGAGACCGGAAGTATGCAGGTCCGAAAGGTGTGCAATTCTTAGAGGCCGGGTGAGCGGAGCCTGAACCGAACTGTGCGTCACTCCAATACGGTAGGGCTCGATCAAAAACCCGTCGACAACGACTGCGAGTCCGGCGACCGCCGCGAGGATGAAAAGAAATTTCCGCATCATTTGTGGACGCCCCGGTGGCTTGCGCGAAACGTCCAGAGGCAACTCCAATCGAATTGTAACCTATAAGGCGGTCGGAACAAGCCTCAGCAGTTTCTTGCTGCTTGGCAAGAATCCCAATTCGAAGTCGTCCGTGCCACGCCTCGTCGACCGCATCGTGGATCACGATCTCGCAGCGGATGCGTAAAAGGCAACCGCAGCCACCCCAGGTGGATGTTGGGATCTCCTGATCCCGAGGGCAGGGAATCAGCTACTCCCTTCCCGCGCCGCAAGATTTTAACGGAGAAATGCCGTCTACTCAGGCTCTTGTATTTACACGTCCGAATGTGTTGAATGCTACACAGAGAGGGATGACATGGCAACGAATCTGGCCATTGACGACCGCCTGTTGGAAGAGGCTCAGAAAGTGGGCGGGCACCGGACAAAGAGAGAAACGGTGACCGCCGCATTGCTGGAATACATCAAGCGGCGGAAGCAGCAGGAAATTCTCGCCCTTTTCGGAACGATCGATTACGAGCCCGGATACAATTACAAGCGCGAGCGTAAGGCGAAACGTGCATGAACGTCCTGGTGGACACCTCGGTTTGGTCCCTTGCACTTCGACGCAAGACCGAAAGCCTGAATGCCACTGAGAAATTTATCGTTGCTGAACTGACCGAACTCGTTCGAGAGGGACGGGCTCGACTGATTGGTTTGGCTCGGCAAGAGCTGCTTTCGGGCATAAAGACGACGGAGCAGTACGAAAAGCTTCGTCTCCACCTTCGCTCCTTTCCAGACGAGCCTATCGACACATCGGATTACGAAGAGGCTGCCAAGGCTCGCGATCGGTGCCGAGGGAAGGGAATCATAGGATCAATTGTGGACATCCTTATTTGTGCAGTGGCGATCAAACGCGAGTGGGCAATCTTTACAACTGATCCGGATTTTACAGAGTACGTGAAGGTGCTTCCCATGTCCATCCACATGCCACGGAAGTAGTCGACGCTGCTTCCTTGAGCTGCTTCCTTTTGACAATCTGGTTCGGTTACTTCCGCGAATTTCGCCTTGCGTTGCAAGGTGCAGCCGCTTCGGCCCCATGTGGAACCGAAGGCAATCTGCAGATGCCGGCGCTGAATGAAATTCTTCACTTTGAGGTTTTTGGTATCGCGAGCTTTGATTCTTCCTGCTTGGTGTCTGCGTCTTGTTGATCTTCATCCGGTGTGTTTTTCTTGAGGAGGTCATAAAGATAGGTGCGGCTGATTCCCAAGATTTCTGCCGCGCGTACCTTGTTTCCGCCGACGTGAGCCAGAACGCGCCGAGCATGCAAGCGCGCGACCTGGTCCATCGATAATTCCACCTCACTCTCCACATTTTCTTCTGCCCGAAAATTCTGAATCCGGGCAGGCAGGTCTCGCACATCAATTACGTCGGATTCCGTCATCATGCAAGCGTGTCCAAGGACATTCTCGAGCTCGCGCACATTGCCGGGCCACGAGTACCGGGCCAGCAATGTCTGCGCACGCCGCGTCAGGCCCGCCAAAGGTTTCTTATATTGCGCCGCGAAACTCTTGAGGAAGTGCCTTTGCAAAATGGGCAGGTCCTCGCGCCGCTCCGCAAGCGACGGCACCTTCAATTCGATCATGCAGAGCCGAAAATAGAGATCTTCTCGAAACTTGCCCTGACTCACCATCTCGGGAAGATCCCTGTTTGTGGCAGCGACCACACGAACGCTTACTTTGCGAACCACCGGCGATCCCACCCGCTGCAACTCCTGGTTCTGCAACACGCGCAGCAGTTTTGCCTGCAGCGGCAATGGCATTTCACCAATTTCGTCCAGCAGGACTACACCGCCTTCGGCATACTCAAAAACCCCCACCTTATCCTGATGCGCACCGGTAAATGCGCCCTTCACATGGCCGAATAATTCGCTCTCGGCCAACGTCTCCGAGATCGAAGAGCAGTTCAGGGCGACAAAATTCCCTTTCTGTCCGGGACTTAAGCGGTGTAATGCTCTCGCAACCAGTTCCTTGCCCACTCCGGTCGGCCCGGTGACGAGGACGCTGCGGAAATGCGGAGCGATTCGACGGATCTGCGAAACGAG